>NZ_CAXUPT020000010.1:0-184873 GCF_964252975.1 Acidovorax sp. LjRoot38
CCTGAGGCACCGATCTTCAGCGTGGCCGACTATGGGCTGGAAGCGGATCTGTTCACGGCCGTGCCAGAACTGGTTAAGGCCCTGTAAGAACGCCACTGTGCGCACAAAGGCATCGCTCGCGATGCCTTTTTTTTGACGAAATTTCGCTTTCCCGGAGACACCCATGAGCTACACCGCCCCCGTCAAGGACATGCTGTTCGCCATCGAGCACCTGGCCAACATTGAACAGATTGCGCAGATTCCCGGCTTTGAAGACGCCGGCCTGGACACGGCGGCTGCCGTGCTGGAAGAGTGCGCCAAGTTCAATGAAGGGGTGCTGTCGCCGCTCAACTGGGAAGGCGACAAGAATCCATCGAGCTTTCAATCCGGCGTGGTCACCACCACCCCCGGTTTCAAGGAAGCCTTCCGCCAATATGGCGAAGGCGGCTGGCAAGGCCTGCAGCACCCCGCCGACTTTGGCGGCCAGGGCCTGCCCAAGACCATCGGCGCGGCCTGCATCGAGATGACCAACAGCGCCAACATGAGCTTTGCGCTGTGCCCGCTGCTGACCGATGGCGCCATTGAGGCGCTGCTCACCGCAGGCAGTGACGAGCTCAAGGCCACGTACCTTGAAAAGCTGGTGACCGGCGAATGGACCGGCACCATGAACCTGACCGAACCCCAGGCTGGTTCGGACCTGGCCCTGGTGCGCACGCGCGCCGAACCCCAGCCCGACGGGACGTACAAGATTTTCGGCACCAAGATCTTCATCACCTACGGTGAGCACGACATGGCCGAGAACATCGTCCACCTGGTGCTGGCCCGTGTGCAGGGCGCACCCGAGGGCGTCAAGGGCATCAGCCTCTTCGTCGTGCCCAAGTTCATGGTCAACAAGGATGGAAGCCTGGGCGCGCGGAATGACGCGCATTGCGTGAGCATCGAGCACAAGCTGGGCATCAAGGCCAGCCCCACGGCCGTGCTGCAGTTTGGCGACCATGGCGGCGCCGTGGGTTACCTCGTGGGCCAGGAAAACCGCGGCCTCGAATACATGTTCATCATGATGAACGCGGCCCGCTACGCCGTGGGCATGCAGGGCATTGCGATCTCCGAGCGCGCCTACCAGAAGGCCGTGCAGTACGCCAAAGACCGCGTGCAGAGCCGCCCCGTGGACGGCAGCATCAATGCCAGCGCCGCCATCATCCACCACCCCGACGTCAAGCGCATGCTCATGACGATGCGCGCCACCGTGGAAGGCTGCCGTGCCATGGCCACCGTGGCCGCAGCAGCGTTTGATGCTGCCCACCACCACCCCGATGCGGAAACGCGCAAGCAGAACCAGGCGTTCTATGAATTCATGGTGCCGCTGGTCAAGGGCTACAGCACCGAGACCAGCCTGGAAGTGACCAGCCTGGGCGTGCAGGTGCATGGTGGCATGGGTTTCATCGAAGAAACCGGCGCGGCGCAGTACTACCGCGACGCCAAGATCCTGACCATCTACGAAGGCACCACGGCCATCCAGGCCAACGACCTCGTGGGCCGCAAGACGGCGCGTGACGGCGGCCAGACCGCCAAGGGCATCGCCGCACAGATCGAGAAGACCGAGGCCGATCTGTTGGCCAGCGGCACCCCCGCCGCGCTGGCAGTGGCCAAGCGCCTCACGGCGGCGCGCAAGGCGCTGCTCGATGTGATTGACTTTGTGGCCGGTGGCACCAAGGCCCAGCCCAACGCCGTGTTTGCGGGCAGCGTGCCTTACCTGATGCTGGCGGGCAATGTGGTGGCGGGCTGGCAGCTGGCGCGCAGCCTGCTGGTGGCACAGGACCTGTTGCAAAAGGGACAGGACGAAGCGTTCATGCGCGCAAAAATCACTACGGCCCAGTTCTACGCTGATCACATCCTGGTGAAGGCCCCGGGCCTGCGCGACAGCATTGTGGAAGGCGCGGCCAGCGTTACCGAGTTGGCGCTGGAAGCCTTTTGAAGGTTGAGCGTGTTGTGAGGAGACGGACTGCCCGCAGAGCGGGCAGCTCATTGATATAAAAATGATAGCTGCTAGCGCTTGATGAATAAGCGCTAGAGCCCTATTTCATCCAAAAACCTGTTCAGGAAGTTGTTGCCATGTCCAAACTGCCCGCCGCGCTACAAAACCTCTCGCTGCCTGTCATCGGCTCGCCGCTGTTCATCATCAGCAACCCCAAGCTCGTCATTGAGCAGTGCAAGGCGGGTGTGGTGGGCTCCATGCCCGCGCTCAATGCCCGCCCCGCTGAGCTGCTCGACGAATGGCTGGCCGAGATCACGGAGACGCTGGCTGCCTACAACAAGGCCAACCCCGACAAGCCGGCCGCGCCTTTTGCCATCAACCAGATCGTGCACAAGAGCAACGACCGGCTGGAGCACGATATGCAGGTGTGCGCCAAGTACAAGGTGCCGATCATCATTACCAGCCTGGGCGCGCGCGAGGATGTGAACCAGGCTGTGCATGCCTGGGGTGGCATCGTGCTGCACGACATCATCAACAACAAGTTTGCCCACAAGGCGATCGAAAAGGGCGCCGATGGCCTGATCGCGGTGGCCGCCGGTGCGGGCGGCCATGCGGGTGTGAAGAGCCCGTTTGCGCTCATCCAGGAAATCCGCCAGTGGTTCGACGGCCCCGTTGCGCTGAGTGGTTCCATCGCCAGCGGCGACGCGGTGCTGGCCGCGCAGGCCATGGGCGCAGACTTTGGCTACATCGGCTCGGCCTTCATCGCTACGCACGAAGCGCGTGCCAGCGATGCCTACAAGCAGGCCATCGTGGACGGCAACTCCGACGACATCGTCTACAGCAACCTGTTCACCGGCGTGCACGGCAACTACCTGGCTCCGTCGATTCGCGCTGCGGGCATGGACCCCGACAACCTGCCCGAGTCCGACCCCAGCAAGATGAACTTTGGCGGCGATGCCAAGAAGGCCTGGAAAGACATCTGGGGCTGCGGCCAGGGCATTGGTGCCATCAACGCCGTGACCAGCACCGCCGAGCTGGTGGGCAAGCTGCGCCGCGAGTACGAGGCTGCGCGCGCGCGCCTCAAGCTCTGATGCTGCGCTGAGCTTTTTGGGCTCCACACCGCCGCCGCTGCCCAGGGCGTGGTGGCCTTGGGCAAGAGGGCTTCATTCGCCCGCAGTGCGCCTGGTGTGCACTGCGGGCGAAGCTGTTTCTGGCGCTCCCGAGGCAAGGGCAAACCCCCATAAGCCTGTTCTGGTGGCTGCGGATAATGGTGATGATCAATAACCAAAGCGCGTGTGCTTGGGTTGCTCGGTCAGCACATTCTTTGCAAGGTGGGTGCGTGATGTTTCGTTCTTTTCTGGTGCTGCTGGTTGCCTTGTGCACAGGTGGCCTGGGCCATGCCCGCAACGAGGGCGTGACCGCCGATGAAATCCGTCTTGGCGCATCGGCGGTGCTGTCGGGGCCGCTCGGGCCACAGACTGCGCAGTATGGCGAGGGCTCGCGGCTCATGTTCGACGCGGTGAATGCGCAGGGCGGCGTGCATGGCCGCATGATCCGATACACCACACTTGACGACGGCTTCGATCCCCAGAAAGCGGTGGAGAACACGCGCCAGCTGCTGGAGACCGACAAGGTCTTCATGATCTACAACAGCACCGGCACGGCGCAGACGGCCGCCATATTGCCCCTGATCAAGGAGCACCGCACCCTGCTGTTTGGCCCGGTCACGGGCGCTTCGGTGTTTCGGGAAACCCTCAACCCCTACGTCTTTCATGTGCGCGCAGGGTATGCGAGCGAGGCTGCAAAAATCGTCTCGCAGCTGCGCCAGCAGGGCATCAGCCGCGTGGCCGTGTTCTACCAGGACGACGGGCTGGGCAAAACCTTGCTGGCCGAACTCAAGAAAGCCTCCGATGAGGAAAAGCTGGCCTTCGTGGCGGAGATCAAGGTAGATCCCAAACAGCCGGACTTCGCTGCTGCGGCGCAGGCCACCGAAAAGGCACAGCCCCAGGCCGTTATCGTTGCAACCGCAGGAACCACGTTCACCAGCTACATCAAGGCCGTGCAATCGACAGCGGCGCGGCCCGCGTACTACGGGTTCTCTGTAGCCAGCATGGACGTGATCCACCGCGAACTTAAAGAAAGGGCGCGCGGCATCATCCTCGCGCAGATCATGCCGTCGCTGCGCAGCACCACGGTGCCCGTGGTGGCCGAATACCTGGCCCTGCTGCGCGCCAAGTCCCCCAGCGCCCAGCCTTCGGCTTCACAGTTCGAGGGATTCGTGCATGCCCGGCTGCTGGTGGAGGGGTTGCGCCGCACGGGGCGCAACCTGACCACGGAGTCTTTCATCAAGACGATGGAGGATGCCGGTGAAATATCCTTTGGGCGCTTTAACGTCAAATACTCGCCCAAGAGCCACAACGGCTCGACTTATGTGGAGCTGGCCATTGTGGACGCGGAAGGGAGTCTGCGGTATTGAGCGGAGGTTTCACAACCCGTACGTCAGCTCCCGCGCCTTGCCCCAGAACACCCGGTACATGAAGATGGTGTAGGCAATGATCGCTGGCAGCGTGATGGCCACGCCGATGCCGATCACCACCAGCGATTCCGTGGCGCTGGCGGCCTGCCACACTGTCAGGCGGTCGATCACGATGTAAGGATAGATGCTGTAGGCCAGCCCCAGGAAGGCCAGCACAAAGATCAGCACGGTGGCGCCGAACACGATCCAGCCGTAGCCCGCCTGCACGACGCGCGGCGTGGCCAGCACATGGCGGATGGCAAAGAAGGCCGCCACGCAGGCCAGCGGAATGGGCAGCAGCGCAAACAGCTCGGGCAGTACAAACCACTTGGCAAACACCGTGGGACTGACCAGCGGCGTGGCCAGCGAAATTCCCATGAGCGCAAACCCCATGGGCCACAGCGCACCCTGGCCCCAGCGGGCGGCCTTGCGCTGAAGATCGCCATCGGTCTTCATGAGGAGCCAGCCCGCGCCCAGCATCGCGTAGGCCGCAGGCAGGGTGATGGCAATGCCTGCGGAAAACAGCAGGCCCCAGGTGTCGTTCTGAAAGCCGGTGATGTAGGCCCCCAGCATCCAGCCCTGGGCCAGGGTGGTCGCCAGTGAGCCTGCCGCAAACAGGCGGTTCCATGTGGTCTTGTGCGAGTCGCGGGCCTTCACGCGAAAGTCGAACGCCACGCCGCGCAATATCAGCCCCACCAGCATCACGGCCACCGGCAGGTACAGGGCCGACAGCACCACGCCGTGCGCGGTCGGAAAACAGATGAGCAGCACCCCCACGCCCAGCACCAGCCAGGTCTCGTTGGCGTCCCAGAAAGGGCCGATGCTGGACACCATCACGTCCTTCTCCGCATCGGTGGCAAAGGGCAGGAGGATGCCCACGCCCAGGTCGTAGCCGTCGAGGATCACATAGGCCAGCAGGGCCAGGCCCATTACGGCCATGAAGATCAGGGGCAGGGCGGTGGCCCAGTTCAGTGCGTCCATGAAGGCCTCCTTAAACGGCGCGAGGGGCTGGCGCGGGATGGGACGCCGCCGGTGTGGGCATGGCTGGGTGTTCGGCCATGTACTTGATCACGCCCACATAGGCCACCAGCAGCAGCCCATAGACGATGAGATAGGCCGCCAGCGTGCTGGCCACCATGGCGGGCGCGTGGGGGGCCACGGCGTCGGCGGTCTTGAAAAGGCCATAGACCAGGTAAGGCTGGCGACCGATTTCGGTCACGTACCACCCGGCCAGCGTGGCCACCCAGCCTGAGAACGCCATACCCACCAGCGTGTAGAGCAGTGGCCGGGGCAGGGTGGCCAGGTCTTGCTTGCGGCGGCGATACAGCACAAAACCACCCACCCAGGCCACGGCCAGCATGAGCAGGCCCACACCCACCATCACGCGGAACCCCCAGAACACGGGCGCCACGGGCGGATGGGCACCTGGGAATTCGTTGAGCCCCTTCAGCTCGGCGTCGATGTCGTGCGCGAGGATCAGGCTGGCCGCCTTGGGGATCTGCAAGGCGTAGTCGGTGCGACCTTCCTTCTCGTTGGGCAGGCCGAACAGCGTAAGTGGCGCGCCCTTCTCGGTGTGCCAGATGCCCTCGATGGCGGCGATCTTGGCGGGCTGGTGCTCCAGCGTGTTGAGACCATGCAGGTCGCCCATGAAGATCTGCAGCGGGATCACGACGGCCACTGCGGTGATGGCCGTGCGCAGGGCCTTGCGCGTGCCTTCGTTGGCCGTGCCCTTGATGAGCTGCCAGGCACTCACACCGGCGATCAAGAAGCCTGCCGTGAGGGCCGATGCCAGCAGCTTGTGGCCCAGTCGGTAGGGGAAGGACGGGTTGAACACAATCGCCAGCCAGTCCACCGCGTGGAACTTGCCATCGATGATCTCGTAGCCCACGGGCGTCTGCATCCACGAGTTCAAACTCAAAATCCAGAAAGCCGACAGCGTGGTGCCAAAAGCCACCATGAGCGTGGCGACAAGGTGCATGCGCTCGGACACGCGCCCCCGGCCAAACAGCATGATCCCCAGGAAGGTGGCCTCCAGAAAGAACGCCGTCAGCACCTCATAGCCCAGCAGCGGTCCGGCAATGTTGCCCACATGTTCCATGAAGCCCGGCCAGTTCGTGCCGAACTGAAAACTCATGGTGATGCCCGACACCACGCCCAGCGCAAAGGTCAGCGCAAACACCTTGGTCCAGAAGTAGTAGGCCTGCTCCCAGCCCAGCGCCGCCGGTGTGCCGCGCGTGGCCGTGTGCCGCAGGCGGAAGAACACCAGAAACCAGCACAGCGCAATCGTGATGGTGGGGAACAGGATGTGAAAGCTGATGTTGGCCGCGAACTGGATGCGCGAGAGCGTGAAGGCGTCCATGGCGTCAAACTCCTGAGGGATTGCTCTTTGGCGAGTGATTGCCCTTGCCGGTCAGCCGGTCCTTGAATTCGAGCACCCGGGTAACGGCGGTGCCCATGCCCATGAGCTGCATCGCTGTTTCAGGCGCCAGGCGCTGCACGTCGTCGAACCATGTCATGAGCCGGTCGATCAGTTCGTGCATCTCGCGCATGCGTTCCTGGGCGTGGCGCTCTTCATCGGAGGAGGGCTCTTCGAGCAGCGCCATGCGCAGCATCGACAAGGTGGGTTCGATCTCGCGGCGGCGGCGTTCCTCGGCCAGCACACGGAAGATCTCCCACACGTCCTTGGGTGCCTCGAAGTACTCGCGCCGGTCGCCCGGCTGGTGGCTCAGTTTCACCAGCCGCCAGGCCTGAAGCTCCTTGAGCCCCATGCTCACGTTGGAGCGCGAAAACTCCAGCGTTTCAGCAATCTCGTCGGCATTGAGCGGGCGAGGAGACAGGAAAATGAGTGCATACATCTGGCCGACCGTGCGGTTGATGCCCCAGCGGCTGCCCATCTCGCCAAAGTGGGCCACGAACTGGCGGTTCAGAGGGGGTAAATGGTTGACGTAGGTCATATAGGCACGTATTGTGCGCTTGATTTTTGAAATTTCAGTAATTTCTGAAAATTCAGGAAATTGCGCCTTCAGAAGGCGGGGTACCGCGGCAGGCTCTGGGGCTGCGCAAACTGCTGGATGCGGGGGACAATAGAGGTTTTTGTCTGCTGGTGCGGCCCCGCCGCGGCACATGCCATACCTCCCCGCTCCCATGTCTTCGTCTCCTTCCCGCATGCCCCTGATCGATATGGTCAAGGGCGTGGCGTGCATCACCATCGTCTGGCACCACCTGGCCTTTTATGGCCCGATGTCGGACATCGCCCAGCCTCTCGCCCCCGCCTTGATGGCCTGGCTGTATGACTATGGGCGCATGGCGGTGCAGGTGTTTCTGGTGCTGGGCGGCTACCTTGCCGCAGCCAGCCTGGCGCCCCAGGGCGTGGCGCGGTTTGACCATGCCGGCAATGCAGTGGCCAAGCGTTTTGTGCGGCTGGTGGTTCCCTACGCGGTGGCGTTGTTGCTGACGGTGGTGGTGGCTGCCTTGGTGCGCCCCTGGATGGAGCACCCTTCTGTGCCGCAAGAACCCACCTTGGCGCAATTGCTGGCCAATGCCTTGCTGCTGCAGGACATCGTGGACGAAGATGCCCTGTCTGCCGGTGTCTGGTATGTGGCCATCGACTTCCAGCTTTTTGCATTGAGCGTGTTGCTCTGGGCGGGCGTCAGGGCCCTGCCGGGCGCGTGGGCCCAGCGGCACAGGGCTGTTTTGGCCCGGGTGCTCATCGTGGCAGGTGTGGCGGCGTCGCTGTGGGTTTTCAACCGCATGGCCGGGCTCGACATGTGGGCGATCTACTTCCTGGGTGCCTATGGCCTGGGCATGCTGGCGTACTGGGCAGTGCGCGCAGCCAGCCCGGTGGGGTGGCTGAGCGCCATGGTGCTTCTGGGCGGTGTGGCCCTGGCGCTGGACTTCCGGGGCCGCATTGTGGTGGCGCTCGTCACGGCGCTGTGCCTGGTGGTGGCGTTGCGGTCCGAACGTCTGCGTGCCTGGGGCGGTTTTGCGCCGCTGGTTCGCGTGGGGCAGATGTCCTACTCCATCTTCCTCGTGCACTTTGCCGTGTGCCTGCTGGTCAATGCCGTGGTCAGCCACTTGTGGCCTGCTTCGCCGGTGCCCAATGCACTGGGCATGCTGCTGGCGTTTGTCCTGTCCCTCGCCGCCGGGCGCCTGCTCTACCTGCGGGTGGAGCAGCATGTGCCCACCTGGTCCACCGCATTGCGCTGGCAGGCGGGGCTGGTGGGCACCGGTCTGCTGGTGGCTGTTACCAACAACGGGTTCTGAATGAGGGCTCGTGAAGAGCTCTTCAACGCTGTAGCTTGCGCTCGCGCCGCTTGCGCTGCCGGTCCAGAAACCAGGCCATGAAGGGCAGGATCAGCATCGAGCCCGGAATCACCCAGATGAACAGGTAGGGACTCACGGACGAGGCTGACCGCATCACATCCCGCAAATGGGCGCGCTCTGCGGCATCCCAGTTGCCCTGGCGGCGCTGCTGCACCAGCCACACCACCGAGCCCTTCATTGTTGCCATCTCGCGCTTGAGGCGGCTCTTTTCGCGGCTGTTTCCCGCCAGGAAGGAGCAGAACCATTCAGGAGCCCGCTCCATTCGCCGCTGGAATGCGACCGTCGAGTTCGGGTCGAACTGGTCAATCGATGGAGGGATGTCTGGCGTGTGTGGTGCGGGCGGTGTGGTCATGGCGGCTGCCATTGTCGCGGCTCATGGCGCTTTGCACCACCCCAATCCACGGCATCTGCACCCTCCAGGCTGGACTCGCCGGGAATAGAAGGCGCGCAGTGCTCCAGCGGGCTCCAGCTACCCAATAGCCTCAGAAACCGGCGTGCTCAAAGGCCAGGGCAGCCAAGCAGGGGCCGCCCCGCAGCGAGGGCGGCGTCCCCCCGCCCGCAGTGCGCAGCGCTGTGAGAGCGAGGGGAAGGCGCGCAGCGCCTCAGGGGGGGGGCCGAATTCACCGATGCAGTTCGCCGGCACTTTCAGGCTGGTACAGGATGTCTTTCACGCGCACCGTCATCGACTTGCCGCCCGGTCCGGGCCAGGCCAGTTCATCGCCCACCGCCAGGCCCAGCAGGGCGCTGCCCACGGGCGCGAAGATCGAGATGCGGTCCGCAGTGCCATCCGCGTCGCGCGGGTAGACCAGGGTCAGGCAGAACTCCTTGCCCGTCTCCAGGATGGAGAACTGCACGGTGGAGTTCATGGTCACCACGTTGGGCGGGATGTCCTCGGGCGGCACCACATCGGCCCGGTCCAGCTCTGCTTGCAGGTCCGCCTTGCCCGGGAAGACACTGGCCGGGATGGCGGCCAGCAGGGCTTCGATGCGGTCAACGTCGAGCGACGACAGGATGATCTGGGGCTTGCGCGCCATGGCAGTACCTCTAAGGTGGTGACAAAGCGCGGGACTGTAGACCATCGCGAATCTCGCACTGCCACGCGCGGTCAATCTCCCTGGATGTTGCGCGCCTTGATCAGTGCGCCAAACCGTGCGCTGTCGATGGAAGCCCGTGCGTTGAAGTCGGTGGGCGACATGGGGGCAGGCACCCCGCCCAGCGCCGTGATGCGGTCCTTGACGGCCTGCGTGCCCAGCACCTTGTTGATCTCGCGGTTCAGGCGCGTGACCACGTCGGGCGGTGTGCCCGCCGGTGCATAAAAACCAAACCAGGTGTCTGCGTCAAAGCCCTTCAGGCCCACTTCGTCCAGTGTGGGAACGTCCGGGAAGAGGGGTGAGCGCTTGGCGCTGCCCACGGCCAGCAGCCGGAGCTTGCCCGCTTTCACATGCGAGAGGCCGATACCCGGGTCGAACATGAAGTCCAGCTGCCCACCCAGCAGGTCCTGCATGGCCGGTGCCGCGCCCCGGTAGGGCACATGCACCGCAAATACATTGGCCTGGGTCTTGAGCATCTCGGCCGCCAGGTGGGGCGAGCTGCCGTTGCCCGGCGTGCCAAAGCTCAGCTTGCCGGGGTTGGCCTTCAGGTGCGCGAGGAACTCCTGGATGGTGTTGACCGGCAGTGTGGGGCGCACCTCCAGGAAGACCAGCACCCGTGCAGCAGCAGCCACGGGTGTCAGGTCCTTGACGGGGTCGAAAGGCATCTTGGGATACAGGTGCGGGTTGACCGACACCATGCCGCCCGAACTCATGAGCAGGGTATAGCCGTCGGCCGGGGATTTGGCCACGGCCTCCCCGCCGATGTTGCCGCCCGCACCGCCCCGGTTTTCCACCACCACCGGCTGTCCCAGCGCGGCCTGCAGGGGCTGGGTGACGGCGCGCGCAATCTGGTCGGCGGCGCCCCCGGCGGGGAAGTTGACGATGACTTTAATCGGCTTGCTGGGCCAGGTGTCTGCCATGGCGGCGGTGCTGAGCAGCACGCTGGCAGCGGCGCATGCCAGCGTGCGCAGCAGGTGGCGGGGGGTTGGGGAGGGCGGGTTGTGAAGGGGGTGCATGGTTGTCTCCAGTCAAGGTGAGCGCCCGGGTGCGCCGGGTCTGGTGTGTTGTGGTGATGGGGTGAGCCGGGAAGAACGGTTTGTGCAGGGCCTGTCAGGCCACGTCCACCTCAACCAGGATGGCGCGCGGGCTGGCCAGTGCATCGCGCAGCACCTGGTGCAGCAAGGCGGGGTCGCTCACACGCACGGCCTCGCAGCCCTGGCCACGGGCGAGCGCGAGGAAGTCGAGATCCGGCAGGTCGGTGCCTTCGAGCTTGTCGCCTTCGTGGAAGCCGAAGGTGGGGGCAAACTCCTGCAGCGCCGCGTAGCGGCGGTTCTTGAGGATGATGAAGGTGATGGGCAGCTTCAGCTGCGCCGCGCTCCACAGGGCCTGGATGGAATACATCGCCGAGCCGTCGCCCAACAGCCCGATCACCTTCTTGTCGGGTTTGGCCAGCGCAACGCCCACGGCGGCCGGCATGCCATAGCCCAGGCCGCCGCTGCACATGGTGTAGAAGGTTTCGCTTTGCACAATGGGCAGGTAGGCGTGCATGGCTGCGCGCGAGCTGGGGGCTTCTTCCACCACGATGGAGGCCGCGTCGCGCACCTCGGCCAGGGTCTGCATCACGTAGGGCACGCCCATCAGCGGCCCCGTGGGCTCCACACGCGGGCGTGCGGGGCGCGGTTGTGGCAAGGCGCGTGGCAGTGGTGCGGGGCGCGCCAGCAGGTCGAGCACCCCGAGCCGGATGCCGCCCACGGCCGAGGTGCCTTCAGGCGTCCAGGCGGCGGTGCCGGGGTCTTCAATCAGCTGCACCAGTTGCGCGCCCGGCGGCACATGCGGGCCAAAGCCTTCCACGTGGTAGGTGAAGGCGGCGGCGCCCAGCGCAAACACCAGGTCGTGCCTGCCGAGCAGCGCCACGATCTTCTCGCGCATGGCGGGCAGCACACCCGCAAACAGGCGGTGGTCCTGCGGAAAGCCGCAGCGGCCGGACATGGGCGCAATCCACACGGCAGCGTTGTGCCGCTCGGCCAGCGCCACCACCTCGTCCCAGGCACGGTCGCGGTCCACGGCGGCACCCACCACGAAGACGGGGCGCCGCGCGGCATCCAGCGCATCGCCAATGGCCTGCAGCACGCGGGGCTCGGGACGCGTTTCGGTGCTCACGGTGCGCGCCTTCAGCGGCTCGCAAGGCTTGTCCCAATCGTCGGCGGGGATAGACACCAGCACCGGCCCACGCGGCTGCTGCATGGCGATGTAGTAGGCGCGGGCGATGGCCAGTGGCACGTCTTCGGCGCGCGCGGGCTCCACGCTCCACTTCACGTAGGGCTTGGGCAGCTCGGTGGCCTGGCCCGAGAACAGGAAGGGGTCGAACGGCAGGATGGAGCGCGCCTGCTGCCCGGCCGTGATGACCATGGGCGTGCGGTTCTTGTGTGCCGTGAAGATATTGCCCATGGCGTGCCCCACGCCGGCCGCCGAGTGCAGGTTCACAAAGGCGGCGTTGTGGGTGGCCTGCGCATAGCCGTCGGCCATGCCCACCACCACCGATTCCTGCAGGCCCAGGATGTAACGGAAGTCGCTGGGAAAGTCGAGGAACAGTGGCAGCTCGGTGGAGCCCGGGTTGCCAAAGATGGTATCGATGTGAAAGCCGCGCAGCAGGTCGAGCACGGCCTCGCGCACGGTGGGGAGATGGGGTTGTTCTGAAGGCATCCCCGCATCTTCGGATGGCTTGCTCTATCCATCAATACAATGAAATGACTAATCGGTATTCACTCAATGCATATCAAAGACATCGACCTCAACCTGCTGCGCCTGTTCGATGCCGTCTACCGCACACGCAGTGTGAGCCGCGCCGCCGACCTGCTGGACCTGACCCAGCCCGCTGCCAGCCAGGCGCTGACGCGGCTGCGCCTGCTCATCAAAGACCCGCTGTTTGTGCGCGCAGGTGGCGGCGTGCAGCCCACCCCCAAGGCCGACCGGCTGGCCAACGCCGTGCGCAGCGCGCTGGGCCTGCTGGAAGAGGCCCTGAACGAGTCGGCCTTGTTCGATCCTCTGCAGTCGCGCAAGGTCTTTCGCATCCACATGAGCGATATTGGCGAGGGCCGCTTTCTGCCCGACCTGATGGTGGCGCTGCAGCGCCAGGCGCCCGGCGTGCGGCTGGAGACATTGCCCGTGCCACGCCACGAGATCCCCCAGCGGCTGGACAGCGGTGCCATCGACTTCGCCTTTGGCTTTTTGCCCACGGTGAAGGATACGCAGCGTGTGCAACTCCTCCAGGATCGCTACGTGGTGCTGCTGCGCGCAGGCCACCCCTTCGCCGCCACCAGGCGCAGCGGCCCTGTCCTGCTCAGCGCCCTGCACCAGCTGGAGTTTGTGGCCGTGCGCACCCACTCCGACACCCTGCGCATTCTGGAGATGCAACAGTTGCAGGACCGCATCCGCCTGACCACCGAGCACTTCATGGTGCTGCCCGCCATCGTGCGGGCCACGGACCTGGCCGTGGTCATGCCCCGCAACATCGCACGCACTTTTGCGGCCGACGGTGGCTACACCCTGATCGAGCCCGCACTGCCGCTGCGCGACTTCACGGTGTCGCTGCACTGGAGCCGCCGCTTTGAAAGCGACCCCGGCAACCAGTGGATGCGGGGGCTGATCGAGCAGCTGTTCAAGGAGTAAACCGGGCCAAGGCCGCGCGCATGCTTGCGGGGGCGGAGGGGCAAGCACGCAGCACCAAATGGCTGTATATTCATACAGTTATGTCTCGCACCTTCACGGACAAGTCCGACATCCCCGCGCCGCCCGAAGAGGTCCGCATCCCGCTGCAGGCCATCCGTGGCCGAGGCGCGGCCACGGCCATGGCACACCGGTTTGCGCGCGATGTGCGCGAGGCGGCCGACGACGGCTGGGGCCAACTGCCGGGGGGTAACGATGCGGACGACGATGCACCCGCTGCCCCCGCCGCCACCCGCGTGCACCTCGAAACCGCACGCAGCGCCATCTGCGCCAACGATTCGCCAGACATCTTCTTTGAACTCTCGGTGAACCCCTACCGGGGCTGCGAGCACGGATGCATTTACTGCTACGCGCGGCCTACCCACAGCTACCTCAACTTCTCACCCGGGCTCGACTTTGAAACGCAGATCGTGGCCAAACACAACATTGCCGAAGTGCTGCGTAGCGAGCTGTGCGCGCCGCGCTACGTGCCCCGTTTGATCAATATCGGCTCGGCCACCGACTGCTATCAACCTGTGGAGCGCGAACTGAAGCTCACCCGCAGCCTCATCGAAGTGATGCGCGACGCGCGCCACCCGTTTTCGCTCATCACCAAGTCCAGCGGCGTGGAGCGCGACCTGGACCTGCTCGCCCCGCTGGCGGCGCAGCGCCTGGCTGCGGTGTACGTCACCATCACCACGCTCGACGCCACCCTGGCCCGCCGCATGGAACCCCGTGCCGCCGCGCCCCACCGGCGCCTGCGCACCATCCGTGCGCTGGCCGAGGCGGGTGTGCCGGTGGGCGTGAGCGTGGCGCCGCAAATCCCCTTCATCACCGAAGACATGGAGCAGGTGCTGGAGGCTGCGCGCGACGCGGGCGCGCGCAGCGCCTTCTACACCGTGCTGCGCCTGCCGTGGGAGCTGGATGCGCTGTTTCGCGAATGGCTCACGGTGCACTACCCGCAGCGCGCCGCACGCGTGATGGCGCGAGTGCAAGACCTGCACCACCTGAGCGACGCCGAGCGCCGCGCGGGCAAAACCTACAACAGCGACTTCGCCACCCGCATGAAAGGCACCGGCCTGTGGGCCGACCTGGTGCGCCAGCGTTTTGCCACCACCTGCCGCAGGCTGGGCCTGAACCGCGAACGCGTGGAGCTGGACCTGGGCCAGTTTCGCCCCGGGCTGCTGCAGGGGCAAAGCAGCCTGTTCTGACCGGCTGTGTGGCGCAGTGGGTTGAAAATTTGGATAAAAATTGCTGTTTCCGCTCGTCCAGTATGACTCAATAGCTATTTAAATGATAGCAAGTGAATCGGGCTCTACAGGCGCACGCCAGGGGCCACGTGGGGGCTGTATGCATCGCCCCTCACACGGCCCACAGGCTTTGCACCACCTGCGTGTACAGCGGAATGCCCAGCACGATGTTGAGCGGAAACGTCAGCCCCAGCGACAGGCTCACATACAGCGACGGATCGGCCTCAGGGATGGCATAGCGCACCACCGCAGGTACGGCGATGTAGGACGCACTGGCCGCCAGCACCATCAGCAGCACCGCATCGCCTGCGGGCACGGCCACCAGCCAGGCCAGGCCCAGCGCCAGCGTGGCGTGGGTGATGGGGCCCAGCACCGCATAGGCCAGCAGCCAGGGCGACTGCTGGCGCACAGCAGGCAGGTTGCGCGCGGTTGATAGGCCCATGTCCAGAAGGAACAGGCACAGCATGCCCTTGAACAGATCACCCGAGAACGGCTGCATGGCCGCCTTGCCCGCATCGCCCGTCAGCAGGCCGATCAGCATCGTGCCCAGCAGCAGCAACTGCGTGCCATCGGTGAACGACTCGTGCAGGATCTTGCCCACCGACAGGTGCGGGCCGCTCTTCCCACTGACGTTGCCCGGGCCATGACCGCCCAGCGTGGCGGCGCCCCCGCCTGTCATCGCCACCACGGGCGGGGCGGCGGTGGCCATGGCCACCGCCTGCTGTTTTTGCCGCAGCGCATTGGCCAGCAGCACTGCGAGGATGATGGCGGGCGACTCCATCAGCGCCATCGCCGCCGCCATGTGGCCGCCGTAGGCGATGTGTTGCGACTCCAGGTACTGCGTGGCCGTTACAAACGTCACCGCGCTCACCGATCCATAGGTGGCTGCCACCGCCGCCGCATTGAAGCCCGACAGCACCCGCCGCAAGAGCGCATAGCCCACCAGCGGCACCACGATGGCCAGCAGCACCGCCAGCCCCAGGCTGGTGGCCACGTTGGACGTAAAGCCCGACGCCGCCAGCGCAAACCCGCCCTTGAGGCCCAACGCCATCAGCAGGTAGATCGACAAGAACTTCGAGATCGCCGCAGGCATCTCCAGGTTGGACCGCACCAGGCCCGCAAACACACCCAGGGCAAAAAACAGGATCGCAGGGTCCAGCAAGCTTTGCATCGTTCAACTCCTTGGGCGCCAATGCTATGCAGTGCAGGGTGCAAAGTAAAATCGATTCGAATGCGCTTATCTATAGATAAAAATCTATGAACATCACCTTTCGCCAGCTGCGCCTTTTTCTGGCGCTGGCCGAAACCGGCAGCGTCAGCGCCGCCGCCCGGGTCATGCACGTCACCCAGCCCACCGCCTCCATGCAGCTGCGCGAGGTGTCTCAGGCCGTGGGCCTGCCGCTGTACGAAGTCATCTCGCGCCGCGTGCACCTCACCGAAGCGGGGCATGCCCTGGCCCGCACCGCGCGCGCCATTGCGGGCGAGTGGGATGCGTTTGAGCAGCGCGTGTCTGGCGCCAAGGGGCTCACCAGCGGACGCCTCAAGGTCGCCGTGGTCAGCACCGCCAAATACTTTGTGCCGCGTCTGCTGGGCAGCTTCTGCAAGCTGCACCCACAGATCGACATCTCGCTGGAGGTGCTCAACCGCGACCATGTCATCAACCGGCTGCGCAGCAACCTGGACGACCTCTACGTCATGTCCATGCCGCCGGCCGATTTGCCGCTGGAAGACCACATCCTCATGCCCAACCCGCTCGTCGTCATCGCCGCCGCAGGCCACCCACTCGCCGCGAAAAAGCGCGTCAAGTTCACGCAATTGCAGGCCGAGCGCTTCATCCTGCGCGAAAAAGGCTCTGGTACCCGTATGGCCACCGACGCGCACCTGCGCCAGCTGGGCTTTGTTCCCAGCGCCGTACTGGAGCTGGGCAGCAACGAGGCCATCAAGGAATCGGTGGAAGGCCAGCTGGGCGTCTCCATCGTTTCCCGCCACAGCCTCGGCCCCCACCACGAGGGCCTGGCCGTGCTCAACGTGCAAGGCTTCCCCATCCAGTCGCAATGGCACCTGGTCTGGCCCAAGGGCAAGCAGCTGTCACCGATTGCGGAGGTGTTCCGGGGGCATCTGATGGGCGAGGTGAAAGGGTGGATGGAAGGACGGTGAGGGAGACGCATCTGGCTTGAATGGCTGATATCGGCCACCCAAGACCCCATCACCGACGTGGAGCCCTCTGCACAGCCGCATTCACTGATGGGCGTTGCACGCCAGGCTTGGGTTCTGGCAGATCACGGTCCAGCAGGCAGTCGATGAAAGCCGTCAATGCCGGTGATGGATGGCGCCGGTTGGAGTAGTACAGGAACAGGCCGGGCTTTGCCACCGACCAGTCGGCAAGCACCTGCACCAGCCGCCCCTGGTCAATGTGGTTGTCCACCCGCTCACGGTCAAACGCATAGGCAATGCCCAGGCCCTGCACGGCCGCAGCCACGCCCATGTCCGAGTGGTTGGTCACCAGCGGTCCTTCTGCCGCAATCTCCACCCGTTTTCCTTTTTTCTCGAACTCCCAGCGGTAGGTCCGGCCATCCATCTGAAGCCGCCAGTTGATGCACGCGTGGCCGTGCAGGTCGGCGGGCGCCTTGGGCGTGCCGCGCTGCGCCAGGTAGTCGGGCGAGGCCACGGCAATCATCTTCATTTCCGGTGTCAGGCGCACGGCGATCATGTCTTTTTCCAGCCGCCCGCCCACGCGGATGCCCGCATCAAAGCGGCCCGCAACGATGTCGCTCAGCCCGTCGTCCACCACGATGTCCAGCACCACATCCGGGTGGGCCTGGTGGAACCGCCCAAGCCGTGGCGCGATGACCTGTGTGGCGGCCATGCCCAGCGTGTTGATGCGCAGCGTGCCCCCCATCTGGCTGGCCGACGCACTGGCTTCGGCCACTGCGTCGGCCATGTCCCGAAATAGCGGTGCCATGCGCGCATACAGCTGCGCCCCGGTGGCCGTGGGCGCCACGCTGCGCGTGGTGCGGTTCAGCAATCGCGCGCCCAAGCGGGCTTCCAGCTGGCGAATCGTCTGGCTCAGCGCCGACGGCGACAGCCCCAGGTGCTCCGCCGCGCGCGCAAAGCTCGCGCGCTCGACCACGGCGGCAAAGGCCTTCAGTTCTGCAAAATCCGATCCGCGCATTCTGTATTTTTTTCTACATAGCCTATTTAAATTCTAGGCCATTCACTAATTGGTGCTGCAGGCGCATCCTGACGACTCCACCAACCCAAAGACTAAGGATGACCTGCATAACCCTCGCGAGGCGGTGGTAGTGCGGATCGGGATGGGTCACAAGGCGTCTTTTCTTGCCAATAGCCGCGCTATTGGCAAGAAGAGCAACGCAGTGGACCGCCCGAGACCGCGCTATCACAGACCGCAGGGAGTTGTGCAGGTCATCCCTAAACCAAGGAGATCGTCACCATGAACCCTTTGAGCCTCCCCGACCCCATTGCCGCTTACTTTGCGGCCGACCAACAAAAGGACGCTGAGGCCATTGCCCGGTGCTTCGCGGCACAGGCCGTCGTCAAGGACGAGGGCCGCACCCATTCGGGCATCGACGCCATCAAGGCCTGGAAGGCCGCGGCATCGACAAAGTACACGTACACCACCGAACCCTTTGCGCTGCAGCAGAGCGACGGCCACCAGGTCGTCACCAGCCGCGTCGAGGGCAACTTCCCTGGTAGCCCGGTCGATCTGCGCTACCGCTTTCGCCTGGAGCGTGGCCTGATTGCGTCGCTGGAGATCACGGTATGAGCTTCGACCTTCAACTGCGCGGCCAGCGCGCACTCGTCACGGGCGGTACCAAAGGCGTGGGCGCTGCCGTGGTGCAGGCTTTGGTGGAGGCCGGTGTGCAGGTGATGGCTACCGCGCGTTCAGCCCCTGCGCACCCGATTGGCGGCGTGCTGTACGTGCCTGCCGACGTCTCCACCGCAGAGGGCGCTGCAGAGGTTGCGCAGGCGGTGCTCACGCACTGGGGCGGCGTGGACATTCTGATCAACGTGGTGGGCGGCTCCAGCGCGCCAGGCGGGGGCTTTGCAGCGCTGGACGATGCGCAGTGGTTCAACGAACTGAACCAGAACCTGATGCCCGCCGTGCGCCTGGACCGCGCTTTGGTGCCCGCCATGCTGGCCCAGGGCGCGGGCGTCATCGTCCACGTCAGCTCCATCCAGCGCGTGCTGCCGCTGCCCGAGTCCACCACCGCCTACGCCGCTGCCAAGGCGGCCCTGTCCACCTACAGCAAGGCCTTGTCGAAAGAGGTCACGCCACAAGGCGTTCGCGTGCTGAGCGTCTCGCCCGGCTGGGTCGAAACCGAAGCCGCCGTCGCACTGGCCGAGCGCGTGGCCATCCAGGCAGGCACGGACTACGAAGGCGGCCAGCGGATCATCATGCAGTCGCTGGGCGGCATCCCGCTGGGCCGCCCCGCCAGGCCGCAAGAGGTGGCCGACCTGATCACTTTTTTGGTGTCACCGCGTGCGGGAGCGATATCGGGCTCGGAGCATGTGATTGATGGGGGCACGGTGCCGACGGTTTAGAGGCGCAGCAATGCGGCTTCTCACATCAGCCCTCGTGGAACGCCAGGAACTGACACCCGGTTGAGCTGCGGTCCGTCTTACCGCACCCCTGCCAGGCCCCCGCCACCGACAGCCCGCGTTACGGGGCAGTTGATGACGATGTCGGTGACTTCGAGCGAGACCAGGCCTTTTTCTTCGGCAGCCAATAGCTCCTCCTCCGATGTTAGCTCGGGCCCCGGATCGTGTGTCGTTCTCGTCACCAGGACGAGGCGCCACAGTGGGCTGTAGCTTCGGTCCGTGTTCGCCGCGCCCACGGGACGTGGCGCAGATTGAAAGATGCTGATCTGTTCGCCCTGCGAGAATTTGTACACACGCTCCAGCACCGAGGGGCGCGCGGCGATGGCGTCGCGCAGGCGAGGCACGTGGTTCACACCGGCGGCCTCTGCCATGGCGCCGTCCGAGATGTCTGTCGTGATGTACTCCACCTGTCGCCCGTCAACCCAGGCACGGTGCAGTGGAAGTACCGTTTCTGTCCGTCCGGCATCAAAACGGGGCCCCGCGCATCCGATGAGCAGAACCACGGATGCAATGGCGATGGTGAGACGAATCAAGTGCGACGCTCCTGGTGATGCTGAACGTTGATCCTGAGCAGCATGTGGTGGCTAGCCGACGTGAGTCGGCTCGTGCGACGGATTGGATTGCTGGCGCATGGTGCTGCCATTTTGCCCAAGCGACCTCTGACTCCAAGAAGCAAAAAAACCCCGGCGAGCGGATCCAATCAGTGGGTTGAGGCTGTCGCGTCCCCGTCATAGGGCCTGCCTAAACCAGCACATCCCGAATAGCCACGTCCTTGTCAAACTGCGCCTTGGCAAATGGGCACAGCGGGACCACCTTGGTGCCCGTAGCCCGCGCCCACTGCACCAGCGCGCCCAGCAACTCGCGCCCGACACCTTGCCCGCTGAGTGATGGATCTACCTCGGTGTGGTCCACGATGACCATCGTGGCGTTGGTGCGGCTGTAGGTCATCTCGGCCAGGCGCTGGCCGCTGTTCTCGATGGTGAAGGCGCCTTTGGCGTCTTGCTCTTGGTGCTGGATGGTGTGCTGCATGGGGTGGTGAATGAAGCAGATGGAATAGGTGCCGGAGTATGGCGCAGCAGGTATTGCCGCCGCTGACCGATTGATGAATGGGTTGCTTCTTCGGTCGGTCGGCCAGTTCAGGTTTGCTGATGCTTTGGTTGCGAAGGCAGCGCCAAGCAGCATGCCGTTTTCCGCTACGCCTGACCAAATGCCTCCGACAGAAACTCTGCCGTGGCGCGGACGCGGGCGGTGCGCTGCAGGTCGGGGTGCATGACTTGCCAGACCTCGTAATCGGTGGCGCGGCGGCGTTGGGGCCAGATGCGGACCAGGCCTTCGCGCTCGCCCATCCACACCGGCATTTCACCCAGGCCAATGCCCGCTGCCACCGCCTTGCGCACCAGCAGGCTGGAGCGCACGGCCATGGCGATGCGGGCTTGGCGGGCGGGCACACCGGCCATGGTCAGAAACGGGCTGTGCTCCAGGTAGGGGCCATAGGCCACCAGGTGGTGGCCCCGCAGCTCGTCGTCGGGCACGGGTTCGCCAAAGCGCTCGATATAGCCCGCGCTGGCAAACAGGCCCACCGGCCATGACACCACGCGGCGCACGACCAGGTCGGGCGTCTCCGGGCGGACGTTGCGAAACGCAATGTCCACCTGCCTGCGGCTGAGGCTGAGCAACTGGGTGGAGACCTCCAGGTCCACACGGATGTGGGGCCAGTGCCGCTGCAGGCGTTCGACGGCGGGCAGCAGCAGGTCGATGGCGATGGAGTCGGTACTGGTGACGCGCACGATGCCGCCGGGGTTTTCGTCCTGGCCTTCGATTTTGGTGCGCAGGTCGAGGGCTGCGCTTTCCATGCGGCGGGCGGCTGCCAGGGCCGTTTCGCCTGCCGGCGTGAGCAGGTATCCATCTTTGGCACGCAGGAACAGCTTGGCGCCCAGCTCGGCCTCAAGTGCATTCAGCCGCCGCCCCACGGTGGCCTGGTCGATGCCCAGGCTGCGCGCGGCGGCGCGCAAGGAGGGGGCTCTTGTCAGCGCGAGAAAGACGCGGGTGTCGTCCCAGCTCATGGTGGTATTCATCGGGTGGGAGTGATGCAATTTTGCATCACTACAGAGCGAAATTGCTGCGTTTGAATGGTGTGTTGGCGCTGTAACCTTGCAAGCCTGAATGACATTTTTGAGGACTGCAACCCATGCCCACTGCTTTGAGTGAACAACATCCCGCCACTGTGCAGACCGCCGTACCACCCACCATGCAGGCCATCGTGTTCGACGACTTCGGTGGGCCTGAGGTGCTGGTGGCCCGGGAGGTCCCGACCCCCGAGGTGCGTCCGCACGACCTGCTGGTGCGCAACGCCTCCATCGGCGTGAACCGCGCTGATCTGTTGCACCGCAAAGGGGCTTACGGTCGCGCCTACTTTGGCGATGCGGACACCATGGGGCTGGAGATCGCGGGCACGGTGGTCGAGGTGGGCCCGCTGGTGCGCGGCTTTGCCGTGGGCGACCGTGTGATGGGCATTGTGGGCGGCGGGGCCTACGCCGAGCTGTCGCGCATCGACCACCGCATGGCCATGCATGTGCCGGAGGGCCTGGGCCTGGTGGCTGCGGGTGCGGTGGCAGAGGTGTTTGTGACTGCACACGAGGCGCTGTTCCACCTGGCCAACCTGCAGGCGGGCGAGTCGGTGCTGATCCACGCCGCCGCAGGCGGCGTGGGCTCGGCGGCGGTGCAACTGGCGAAAGCGGCGGGCGCACGGGTGTTTGGCACAGCAAGCGGTGACAAGCGCGATGCAGTGCTGGGCTTTGGCGCGGATGTGTTCATTGATTACCGCAGCGAGGACTTTGCGGCCGTGGTGGCGCAGGCAACGGACGGCAAAGGTGTGGACGTGGTGATCGACTTCATTGGTGCGCCATACCTGGAGCGCAACGTGCGGTCGTTGGCCGTGGGCGGGCGCATGGTGGCCGTGGGCTTGCTGGGGGGCGCGCAAGGCGCCACGTTGCCGATGGACGCCGTGCTGTACCGCCATCTGCAGATCTTTGGCACGGTGATGAAGTCGCGCCCGCCCGAGGTCAAGCAGGCCATGGTGCAGCGCTTTGCCGAGCGGTGGCTGCCTGCGCTGGCGGCCGGTGCGATCTGGCCGGTGATTGACAGCACCTACCCGTTGGCAGATGCCGCGCAGGCCCACAGTCGCATGGAATCTGGCGTCAACGTCGGCAAGATTCTGCTGCTGCCAGGGGCGGCGTGAGGCGCGCAGAAGTTCATTGTTGCGGTTGGGGCATGGCGCCCGGGCAGGCCCGACTCCGCGTCAGCCCGCCGCTCTGGCCGCCCCTGCCGCCTGTCGGCAACCTGCAAACATGTCCAGCCGCGCGCTGTACGCCCCGGTCTTCACATCCATCAGCCCCAGCACCGAGTGAAAGTAGTTGTCGTGGGTGATGCGCCGCTCGGCCAGCTCGTGCTGCAGGCAGCCGGTGGCGACCTGGGTGCGCGCCTGCATGGCGGGCGAGAGCCAGGTGATCCACGGCACATGCTTTTGCACGTCGGGCGCAATGGAGTAGGGCAGGCCGTGCAGGTAGAGGTTGTTCTCGCCCAGTGATTCGCCGTGGTCTGCTACGTAAATCATAGCTGTTTGCGCTTTGCTATCCTGCGCTGTGAGCCATTTGAGCACTGAATCGAGGAAAAAGTCCGTCTCCACGACGCTGTTGTCATACGCGTTGACGACCTGCTGGCGCTCACACTCCTGCAGGGAGGTGGATGTGCATTCGGGGCCAAACTTCTTGTTGTCGGGCGCCGAGCGTTTGTAGTACGCGGGGCCGTGGCTACCCATCTGGTGCAGCACGACCACGGTGCCGCGCTGGCGCTGTTCCGCGGGCAGGGCGGCGATCCGGGTGTCCAGGTCTTGCAGCATCACGCGGTCCAGGCACTCGCCGCCGGGGCACAGGGCGGGGTCGGGCGTCGGGCTTTTTGGCGCGCTGGTGAGGGTCTCGCCAATGCGGTCGCACACGCCTTTGCAGCCGGACTGGTTGTCCACCCACAGCACGGCCAGGCCTGCGTGGTGCAGCACGTCGATGAGGCTTTCAAAGTTGGCAGCGCGCGCTTCATAGCCCGTGCGGCCCAGGTGCGAGAACATGCAGGGCACCGATGCTGCGGTGCTGGTGCCGCACGACCACGCATTGCGGGCGCTGACGAGGTCCGTGCGGGCCGCGAGCAGCGGTGTGGTGTTGCGCTCATAGCCGTTGATGCCGAAGTTGCCACTACGGCCGGTTTCGCCCAGCACCAGCACCAGCAGCGGGGGTTTGGCCTGGCCCGCATAGCTGGCGCCCAGCTGTGCATCGCGCCCCAGGGGCAGCAGCTTGCTGGTGTCCATGCGCAGGGGCTTGGTGGCGATGTTACCCAGCGCGTACACGCTGTTGAGCGGGTTGATCAGGTAGCGCAGCTTGGTGTGGTTGCGCATGGTCGATGCAAAGTCCTGGAACACCAGCAGCAGGCACAGCACGATGACGGCGATGGCGCCCGCCAGCAGCAGCCCGTTGTGCGCCGCGTGGCGCAAGGTGCTCAGCCGCAGCACGGGGCGGCGCAGCAGCCACCACAGCGGTGGCACGGCCAGCGCCAGTACGGTGGCCAGCATGCGCCAGTTGAGCAGGTCACCCGCCTCTTTGACGTCGGTTTGCAGCACGTTGGTGAGCATGCTGGCGTCAATGGCCACGCCGTAGGCCAGCATGAAATACGCGCCAAACGCAGCCATCACCACCAGCACGGTGGCGGCGGGCTTGAGCGTCCAGCGCCAGGCCAGCAGGCTCAGCAGTGCGGCATTGCCCGCTGCCACGATGAGCGCAAACGCGATGGCAAAGCCCCAGCCGCGCAGGCTGCCCTGGCCCGGCAACTGCGCCACCTCGCGCCACAGCGGCACATTGCAGGCCGTGGCCAGCCAGGTGCTGATGAGCACCACCACCCAGGCGGGGTGCAGGTGGCGTGTTGCGGTGGAAACGGGCCGGGGCGCGGTGCCCGTGGCCAGGTGGGGAAGCAGCAGGCGCTGCAGTATCAAAGGCATGGGGCGCACTGTGGCGCCCGAGGCTTAAGGCCGCATTAACGTTCGGATTGCGGCAGCAGGTTTCTGGCGTGGTGCGCCAGGTGGTCGGCCATGAAGGTTTGAATGAAGTAGTAGCCGTGGTCGTAGCCCGCGTGGCGGCGCAGGCTGAGCGGCTGGCCGATGGCCTGGCACGCAGCTTCGAACAGGTGTGGGTGCAGTTGGTCGGCCAGAAACTTGTCGGACAGGCCTTGGTCGATGAGGATGCCCGCAGGGTAAGGCGCGACCGGCTGGTGCTGCATGAGCACCGTGGCGTCGTGCTCGATCCAGCCCGTGCGGTCTGCGCCCAGGTAGCCCGTGAAGGCTTTCTCACCCCATGGGCACTGGGTGGGCGCGCAGATGGGGGCAAAGGCCGACAGGCTCTGGAAACGGCCCGGATGGCGCAGCGCCAGCGTGAGCGCGCCATGCCCGCCCATCGAGTGGCCGGTGATGCCCAGGCGGGTGCCGTCGATGGGCAACTGGGCTGAGACCAGCGGCAGCAGCTCTTTCAGGAGGTAGCTCTCCATGCGCCAGTGGGTGCGCCACGGCGCCTGCGTGGCGTCCAGATAAAAGCCTGCGCCCACCCCAAAGTCCCAGCTGTCGGCCTCGCCCGGCGCATTGGCCCCGCGCGGGCTGGTGTCGGGCGCAATGAGGGCCAGGCCCAGCTCGGCCGCCAGGCGCTGGGCGCCGGCCTTGACCATGAAGGTTTCTTCGGTGCAGGTCAGCCCCGCCAGGAAGAGCAGGGCGGGCACGGGCCCTTGCTGCGCCTGCGGGGGCAGGAACACCGAGAACTTCATGGGCAGCCCGATTTCGGTGGAGGCGTGCTGGTAGAAGCGCTGCTCGCCGCCAAAGCAGGCGTGGGTGCTGAGGAGTTCCAGGGAGGTGGTCATGGTAGATGCTCTGAAAATAATAGCTGCTAGCGCTTGATGGATAAGCGCTGGAGGTCTTTTTTGCTTGAATTGAAAATTGACCTTAGACCGAGCCCGTTTGCCCTGAGCCTGTCGAAGGGTTGGTGGTAAGGCGTGCCATGGCTTCGACAGGCTCAGCCCGAACGGGTAACGGGGCGTTCGGGCGTCTCAAACGCTGGCTGCTCTGCAGGGCTCAGGCCACTGCGTATTTAACGACGGAGCGTATCGACTTGCCTTCGTGCATCAAATCAAACGCTTCGTTGATGTCCTTGAGGCCCATGGTGTGCGTGACAAACGGCGCGAGCTGGATCTTGCCCGCCATCGCGTCTTCGACCATGCCGGGCAGCTCGCTGCGGCCCTTGACGCCGCCGAACGCCGTGCCCATCCACTTGCGGCCGGTGACGAGCTGGAAGGGGCGGGTGCTGATCTCCTGCCCCGCGCCTGCCACGCCGATGATGACCGACTGGCCCCAGCCGCGGTGCGCGCATTCGAGGGCGGCGCGCATCACGTTGACGTTGCCAATGCACTCAAAGCTGTGGTCCACGCCCCAGGTCGTCATCTCCACAATGACTTGCTGGATAGGCTTGTCATGGTCCTTGGGGTTCACGCAGTCGGTGGCGCCAAAGGTGCGGGCCAGATCGAATTTGGACGGGTTGGTGTCCACGGCGATGATGCGCCCGGCCTTGGCCAGCTTGGCGCCTTGAATGACCGCCAGGCCGATGCCGCCCAGGCCGAACACGGCGACCGTATCGCCCTCTTGCACCTTTGCGGTGTTCTTGACGGCGCCCAGGCCCGTGGTCACGCCGCAGCCCAGCAGGCAGACCTGCTCGGGGTTGGCGTTGGAGTTGACCTTGGCGAGCGACACCTCGGCCACCACGGTGTATTCGCTGAAGGTGCTGCAGCCCATGTAGTGGTAGATGGGCTGGCCGTTGTAGCTGAAGCGCGTGGTGCCGTCGGGCATCACACCCTTACCCTGTGTGGCGCGCACGCTCACGCACAGGTTGGTCTTGCCGCTCTTGCAGAACAGGCACTCGCCACATTCGGCGGTGTAGAGCGGGATCACATGGTCGCCGGGCTTCACGCTGGTCACGCCTTCGCCCACCTCCACCACGATGCCAGCGCCTTCATGGCCCAGCACCACGGGGAACAGTCCTTCGGGGTCGTCACCGCTCAGGGTGAAGGCGTCGGTATGGCACACACCGGTGTCGGTGATCTTGATGAGCACTTCGCCCTTCTTGGGCGGGGCGACGTCGATCTCGACGATCTGCAGGGGTTCTCCGGCTTTGAAGGCGACGGCGGCACGGGATTTCATGGGGTGTTCCTTTCGGTCAATCGGATGGGGACGGTCTATTTATTTGAGGTAGGAGCGAAGCAACGCCAGTGTTTCGTCAATGGCCTGCTGCGACGGTGCTGGTTTTTCCGCCAGCGCCTCGCGCACATGGCTGTCGAGCAGGTCGGCCATCAGTCCGTGCACGGCGCCCCGCATGGCCGCCAGCTGCTGCAGGATGGGCGCACAGTCGCTGCCCGCCTCCACCGCGCGTTCCAGCGCCTCGGCCTGGCCCTTGATGCGGCGCAGTCGGGTGATGGCGCGTTGCTTGTCTTCGGGGGTGTGGGGCATGGGCTGCGGGTGTGGGGTGCGGGGGCTGTCTTTGTACTGGGTGGCAGTATAAAAGATAACCCCATACTGGTCGTGCGCTAGGTCGTCAAAAAACCTTTTAACTAGGGGGGAGTATGTGCATCCGGCACGGCTTGGCCTGTGTGGGGCGCCCATGAAAAAAGCCCGCAGGCACTGCCTGCGGGCTTCGGGAGGGGGTGGACGGCGCGCGGGGCGCCGTACCGGTCAACGCTTGGCCAGGGGTGGCACGTCGCGGCGCTCGGAGCCGGTGAACAGCTGGCGGGGGCGGCCGATCTTGTACTCGGGGTCGCCGATCATTTCGTTGAGCTGGGCGATCCAGCCCACAGTGCGGGCCAGGCTGAAGATGCCGGTGAACAGGTTCACAGGAATGCCGATGGCGCGCTGCACGATGCCGGAGTAGAAGTCCACGTTCGGGTAGAGCTTGCGCTGCACGAAGTAGTCGTCTTCCAGGGCGATCTTTTCCAGTTCCTTGGCCAGCTTGAACAGCGGGTCGTTTTCAAGGCCCAGCTCGGCCAGCACTTCATTGCAGGTCTCTTGCATGAGCTTGGCGCGGGGGTCGTAGTTCTTGTACACGCGGTGGCCAAAGCCCATGAGCTTGACGCCGGAGTTCTTGTCCTTGACCTGCTTGATGAAGTCGCCGATCTTTTCCACGCCGCCTTGGGCCTGGATGTCGTACAGCATGTTCAGTGCTGCTTCGTTGGCGCCGCCGTGGGCAGGGCCCCACAGGCAGGCCACGCCCGCCGCGATAGCCGCAAACGGGTTGGTGCCCGACGAGCCGCACAGGCGCACGGTGGAGGTCGAAGCGTTCTGCTCGTGGTCTGCGTGCAGGATGAAGATGCGGTCGAGCGCGCGTTCCAGCACGGGGTTGACCTTGTACTCTTCGCAGGGCGTACCGAACATCATGCGCAGGAAGTTGCCTGCATACGAGAGGTTGTTCTGCGGGTACATGTAGGGCTGGCCCATGCCGTACTTGTAGGCCATGGCGACCAGCGTGGGCATCTTGGCGATCAGGCGGATGGCGGCGATCTCACGGTGCTGCGGATTGTTGATGTCCGTGCTGTCGTGGTAGAAGGCCGACAGGGCGCCAACCAGGCCGGTCAGCACGGCCATGGGGTGCGCGTCACGGCGGAAGCCACGCAGGAAGAACTGCATCTGCTCGTTGACCATGGTGTGGTTGGTCACGCGGCTCGTGAAGTCGGTCTTCTGCGCTGCGTTGGGCAGGTCGCCGTACAGCAGCAGGTGGCAGGTTTCCAGGAAGTCGCAGTTTTCAGCCAGCTGCTCAATGGGGTAGCCGCGGTACAGCAGTTCGCCCTTGTCGCCGTCAATGTAAGTGATGGCCGACTGGGTGGCTGCCGTTGACAGGAAGCCTGGGTCATAGGTGAACATGCCCGTCTGCGCATACAGCTTGCGGATGTCGATGACATCCGGGCCAATGGTGCCCTGGTAGACCGGCAGGTCCACGCTGGGGCCGCCGTTACTGAACGACAGGGTGGCTTTGTTGTCAGCTAGCTTCATTGTTACTTTCCTTAGGTTTGCCGATGATCATCCGGTCTGGTGGGGCTGGGATCTTTTCAGAGCGAGAAAACCCGCTCGTCAGGTGCCCAGCACGGGGGTGCCGCCGCTTTCCCGCAGCATGCCCAGCACTTCATGCACCTCGGGCGCATCCAGCGTCTCACTGGGTTCCTTGCGGCAAAGCAGCAGGTCCAGGAGGTCGTTGTCGGCGAGGTCCATCAGGGCCGCAAGGCCCTGGGCGTGGCGCTGGTTCAGCTCAGGCTCGAAACGGGTGAAGAACTGTTCGATGAACAGATCGTTTTCCAGCAGGCCGCGCCGGCAGCGCCAGTGCAGCTTGCTGAGTTCGCGTTCCGTCAGCAGCGGCGAGGCTGCCGAGGGGGCGGTGGTGGCGGTTGCACCCATGGCGGTCCTGGGCCCCGGTCAGATGGCGCGACGCACCATCAGTTCCTTGATCTTGCCGATGGCCTTCGTGGGGTTCAGGCCCTTGGGGCACACGTCCACGCAGTTCATGATGGTGTGGCAACGGAACAGACGGTACGGGTCTTCGAGGTTATCGAGGCGCTGGCCGGTGGCGTCATCGCGGCTGTCGGCGATGAAGCGGTAGGCCTGCAGCAGTCCGGCAGGGCCCACGAACTTGTCGGGGTTCCACCAGAAGCTGGGGCAGCTCGTGGAGCAGCTGGCACACAGGATGCACTCGTACAGGCCGTTGAGCTCTTCGCGCTCTTCGGGAGACTGCAGGCGCTCGCGGTCGGGTGGAATCTGCTCGTTGATCAGGTAGGGCTTGATCGAGTTGTACTGCTTGAAGAACTGCGTCATGTCCACGATCAGGTCGCGGATCACGGGCAGGCCGGGCAGGGGCTTGAGAACAATCGTGCCCTTCAGGGTATTCATGTTCGTCAGGCACGCCAGGCCGTTCTTGCCATTGATGTTCATCGCGTCGGAGCCACAGACGCCTTCGCGGCACGAACGGCGGAACGACAGCGTGGGGTCCTGCTCCTTGAGCTTCATCAGGGCGTCCAGCAGCATGCGTTCATGGCCGTCGAGTTCGATCTCGATGGTCTGCATGTAAGGCTTGGCGTCCTTGTCCGGGTCGTAGCGGTAGATTTGGAATGTGCGCTTTTGCATGGTTCTTCTCTCGTGGGGCTACTGTTTAGAACGTACGGACCTTGGGGGGCACGCTGTCCACCGTCAGGGGCTTGAGGTTGACCGGCTTGTAGGCGAGGCGGTTGCCTTCGCTGTACCACAGGGTGTGCTTCATCCACTCTTGGTCATTGCGGCCCAAGGGGAACTCGGCGTGGTCGGCAGGGTGCTCGTAGTCGTACACGGTGTGGGCGCCACGGCATTCCTTGCGGGCGGCGGCCGACACCATGGTGGCCTGCGCCACTTCGATCAGATTGTCCACTTCCAGCGCTTCGATGCGGGCGGTGTTGAACACCTTGGACTTGTCCTTCAGCGTCACGTTGGCCACGCGGCTGCGGATCTCGGCGATCTTCTTGACGCCTTCGTCCATGCTGGCCTGGGTGCGGAACACGCCGGCATGCTGCTGCATGGTGGAGCGGATGTCGCCTGCCAGGTTTTGCGCGTAGATGCCTTCGTTCGACTTGTCGAGCTGGTTCAAGCGCTCCAAGGTGCGGTCGGCCGCATCCTTGGGCAGGGGCTTGTGCTCCTTGTTCTTGTTGTTGAACTCGACGATGTGGCGGCCAGCGGCCTTGCCGAACACCAGCAGGTCCAGCAGCGAGTTGGTGCCCAGGCGGTTGGCGCCGTGCACCGACACGCAGGCGCATTCGCCCACGGCGTACAGGCCGTTGACCACTTCGTTGTTGATGCCGTTGGCTTGTGCAACCACCTGGCCGTTGATGTTGGTAGGCACGCCACCCATCTGGTAGTGGATGGTGGGCACCACAGGAATAGGTTCCTTGGTGATGTCCACGTTGGCGAAGTTGACGCCGATTTCGTACACCGAAGGCAGGCGCTTATGGATGGTGTCTGCACCCAGGTGGTCGAGCTTGAGCAGGATATAGTCCTTGTTGGGACCGCAGCCGCGACCTTCCTTGATTTCCTGGTCCATGCAGCGGGACACGAAGTCGCGCGGGGCCAGATCCTTCATGGTGGGCGCATAACGCTCCATGAAGCGCTCGCCGTTGCTGTTGAGCAAAATAGCGCCTTCGCCACGGCAGCCTTCGGTCAGCAGCACGCCGGCGCCGGCCACGCCCGTGGGGTGGAACTGCCAGAACTCCATGTCCTGCAGCGCAATGCCGGCACGTGCCGCCATGCCCAGGCCGTCACCGGTGTTGATGAAGGCGTTGGTCGATGCCGCAAAGATGCGACCTGCACCGCCGGTGGCCAGCAGCACGGTCTTGGCTTCCAGGATGTACAGGTCGCCGGTTTCCATTTCCAGGGCGGTCACGCCCACCACGTCACCGTCGGCGTCGCGGACCAGGTCCAGCGCCATCCATTCGACGAAGAAGTTGGTCTTGGCCTTCACGTTCTGCTGGTACAGCGTGTGCAGCATGGCGTGGCCAGTGCGGTCGGCAGCGGCGCAGGCGCGTTGCACGGGCTTTTCGCCATAGTTGGCGGTGTGGCCGCCGAAGGGGCGCTGGTAGATGGTGCCGTCGGGGTTGCGGTCGAACGGCATGCCGAAGTGCTCCAGCTCATACACCACCTTGGGGGCTTCGCGGCACATGAACTCGATGGCGTCCTGGTCGCCCAGCCAGTCGGAGCCCTTGATGGTGTCGTAGAAGTGGTAGTGCCAGTTGTCTTCGGACATGTTGCCCAGCGATGCGCTCACGCCGCCTTGTGCAGCCACGGTGTGCGAACGGGTGGGGAAAACCTTGGACAGCGAGGCCACGTTCAGGCCTGCGCGGGAGAGTTCAAGCGCGGCACGCATGCCGGAGCCGCCTGCGCCGACGATGACGACATCGAACTTGCGGCGGGTGATGTTAGCGTTGGTGTAGCTCATATTTTTTTTGCCTTCAGTCGCGGGGATCAATCAGAGACGCCACAAAACCTGGATACCCCAGCCGGCACAGCCGACCAGCCAGACGATGCTGAACACCTGCAGTGCCAAGCGCAGGCCCACGGGCTTGATGTAGTCCATCAAGACTTCACGCAGGCCGATCCAGGCGTGCCAAGCCAGTGCAACGATCACGGAGAAGGTCAGCACCTTCATCCACTGGGCCGAGAAGATACCGGCCCATTTGTCGTAGCCGATGGGACCTTTGGAGAAGATCACCTGGGCCAGCAGTGCCAGGGTGAACAGGGCCATCAGGACTGCCGTGACGCGCTGGCTGAGCCAGTCGCGCAGGCCATAGTGGGCGCCGACGACGACGCGCTTGGAACCGTAATTGACGGACATGGGAATTTCCTCTCGTTCTTCGGCGGGCACTGCCTGGCAGCAGCCGCCGCTTTTTGGGGTTGATCGATCAGTACAGGCCGAAAAGCTTGGCGCCCAGCACCAGGGTCAGCGTGATGCTGATGGCCAGGACGGCAAAGGCCGAGGACTTGCCGAATTCCTTGTTCACGGCGCTGTGGCTCACATCCATCCACAGGTGGCGCAGGCCAGCGGTGAAGTGGTGCAGGTAGGCCCAGATCAGTGCCAGGGCCACCAGTTTGATGAACCAGCCGGGCACGAAGCCAATGCCGATGTTGAAAGCCGCCGAGAACCGGGCGAACGAGATTTCAGACGACACCGAGGTGTCGAACATCCAGATGATGAAGGGCAGCAGCAGGAACATGATCAGCCCGCTGCCGCGGTGCAGGATCGAAACCCACGCGGCAGGAGTCATGCGGTAGGTGGTCAGGTCCTTGAAGGCATTGATGTTGCGGAATTCAGGCCGTTTTTTGGCGAGTTCTGTCATGTTGTGTGCTTTCGTGGATGTAACTGCTTTGTAATTTGAAGATGCAAAGAACGCAAAATTCTATTGCAACGCAACAAGAAGGGTTTGCTCCAGCCCGAATGTTCTACGTTTCCGCTCAGTTGCCAGGGTGGTGTCAGCTCAGTTCGTTACGGTAATGGTGCGTGTCGGTCAGGTACAGGCCGCGCCGTAACTCCATCGGAACGTCGTTGTAGGTGTAGGCGATGCGCTCCACGCTCAGCAGCGGCGTGGCCTGTGGGATCTGCAGCATCGCCGCCTGGTCGGCATCGGGCAGTACGGCACGTATTTTCTCCTCGGCACGTACCATGCGTACGCCGAAGTCGAGTTCAAACATGGCGTAAGTAGGGCCTTGGTAGTTGGCCAATTGTTCGGCCGTCAGCCCTTTGAAAGCCTGGCCGGGCAGCCAGATGTCTTCCAGGATGGTAGGTACGCCTGCGAATGACAGGACTCGCCGCGCCTGGACCACCGGGTCGGCGCTGCGCAGTGCCAGTGCGCGCGCCACGTCAGCGCTGGCACGCACACGCCGACAATCGATCACCTTGCGCTGTGCGGGCCCCTCCACGCGGACGTCTCCCGTGTCGGGCATGAGCTTGAGAAAACGGTACTGCACATGCTGCTCGGCATGGGTGGCCACAAAGGTGCCCTTGCCCTGGCGCCGCATCACGAGGTTTTCGGCCGCCAGCTCGTCAATGGCCTTGCGCACCGTGCCCTGACTCACGCGAAAGCGTGCAGCCAGCTCCATCTCGCTGGGGATGGATTCGCCCGGTTTCCACTCGCCCTGTTGCAGACTTTGCAGGATGAGCCCTTTGATCTGCTGGTACAGGGGGCTGAACGCTGGCGTGGCAGAGCCCGTGCCTGCCAAAGGCTGCGCAGGGTTGTCGGCGTTGAGCGGAAGCGAGGACATGGCGATCGGGAGAAGGGCGGGCCGCACACGAAGTGATACGCGGGCTGTGTCGGGGTGTAATCATATCTTATATAAGACATAAGACAAATTGACCGAGGTGTCCAATCAGCGGTACACTCCAAGGCTGTTTTGCGGGGCACGGGCTGCTGGTAACAGGCGCTGGTGCTTGCGTTGCACTCACACCTGTTTTCCTCACTTCCCTGGAGTTTTCACCATGAGCAAGAAGCCTGTTCGCGTCGCCGTCACCGGTGCCGCTGGTCAAATTGGTTACGCCCTGCTGTTCCGCATCGCCTCCGGCGAAATGCTGGGCAAGGACCAGCCCGTCATCCTGCAATTGCTCGAAGTGCCTGTCGAAGGCCCCCAGAAGGCGCTCAAGGGCGTGATGATGGAACTGGACGATTGCGCGTTCCCCCTGCTGGTGGGCATGGAAGCCCACAGCGACCCCATGACCGCTTTCAAGGACGCCGACTACGCCCTGTTGGTCGGTTCGCGCCCCCGCGGCCCGGGCATGGAACGCGCCGAACTGCTGGCTGTCAACGGCGCCATCTTCACGGCACAGGGCAAGGCCCTGAATGCCGTGGCTTCGCGCAACGTGAAAGTGCTGGTCGTCGGCAACCCTGCCAACACCAACGCCTACATCGCCATGAAGTCGGCCCCCGACCTGCCACGCAAGAACTTCACCGCCATGCTGCGCCTGGACCACAACCGCGCTGCCAGCCAGATCGCTGCCAAGACCGGCAAGGCCGTGGCGGACATCGAAAAGCTGACCGTCTGGGGCAACCATTCGCCCACGATGTACGCCGACTACCGCTTCGCCACCATCAACGGTGAAAGCGTCGCCAAGATGATCAACGACCAGGAATGGAACGCCAACACTTTCCTGCCCACCGTGGGCAAGCGCGGCGCTGCCATCATCGAAGCGCGTGGCCTGTCGTCGGCTGCTTCGGCTGCCAACGCCGCCATCGACCACATGCGTGACTGGGCCCTGGGCACCAACGGCAAGTGGGTCACCATGGGCATTCCTTCGGACGGCCAGTACGGCATCCCCAAGGACACCATGTTCGGTTTCCCCGTGACGTGCGAAAACGGCGAGTACAAGATCGTTGAAGGTCTGGAAATCGACGCGTTCTCGCAAGAGCGCATCAACATCACGCTGGCTGAGCTGCAAGGCGAGCAAGACGGCGTCAAGCACCTGCTGTAAACCAGGTGAGCGCCATGCAGCCGACGCCACAGGCATCGGGCCTTCGGGCCGCCCGGGTCCCCGCGCAGGGGCAGGGCGCTGCGCCATCCCATCCACGCGATGTGTTGCTGGGCGCCCAGGCGCAGACAGGCTTCCTGCCGGTCTGTGACCACTACAGCGGCGTCGAAGCGCGCATGCGCAAGAGCCTGCAGCTGCAGGCCGAGATGACGCAGGAGTTCGGTACCTGCGTCTTTGATGTCACCCTCGATTGTGAAGACGGCGCCCCCGTCGGCCTTGAAGCCGACCACGCCCGGCTGGTTGCCCGTCTGGCCCTGGGCGCCGCACCCGGTGCCCGCGTGGCCGCCCGGGTCCACGCGGTGGACCACCCGGCATTCGCCAACGATGTCGCCACGATAGCGGGCGAAGCAGGCCATCGGCTCAGCCACATCATGGTTCCCAAGGTGGAATCTGTGGACGACGTACTGGCAGCGGAGCGGGCGCTGGAGAAAGCCTCTGCCGCCCCGGTACCGATCCATGTCCTCATCGAATCCCCTGCTGCGGTGCACCGTGCTTTTGAAATCGCAGCCCACCCGCGCGTGCAGAGCCTGAGTTTTGGCCTCATGGATTTTGTGTCGGCCCATGGTGGCGCCATCCCTGCGCATGGCATGACTTCGGTGGGGCAGTTTTCGCACCCACTGGTGGTGCGTGCCAAGCTGGAGATTGCCGCTGCCTGCCATGCCCACGGCAAGGTGCCATCGCACTGTGTGGTGACGGAGTTCGCCGATTCGGTGGCCATGCAAGGCGCCGCCAGCCGTGCCGCGCGCGAGCTGGGCTATACCCGCATGTGGAGCATCCATCCCGCACAGATCCGACCCATCCTGCAGGCGTTTGCGCCTCCGCAGGATGACATCGAAGTTGCTTCGAAAATAATAGCTGCTGCCGCAGATTCTGATTGGGCTCCCATCAGCTTTGAAGGCACGTTGCACGACCGCGCCAGCTATCGCTTTTACTGGCAGGTGCTGGAGCGCGCCCACCGTACCGGGCGCACACTTCCTCATGCCGTGCGCCATTGGTTTGGCGCGTCGGCTTCCGTTCCGTTGTGAACATTCCTGAATTTTTCCACGCAGGACCTCCCATGAAATCCTTTATCGCCTCTGCCCTGATGCTGCTGGCTCCAGCCCTCGCCCTGGCGCAAACCCCTGCCAAGACCGAAGCCAAACCCGAGACCAAGGCTGCCGCCAAACCTGCAGCAAAGCCCGCTGCCAAGTCCGATACGAAGTCTGCCAAGGCTGCGGACAAGGCGCCTGCCCCCAAGAAATCTTCGGTAGCCAAAACCGAAGGCACCAGCAGCCGCAGCCAGCTCAAGAGCGCGGCGAACCAGGTGGCCACCGGCATCATTGCTGCCGAAGCCGCGCTGTCCCCCGAAGAACTGGCCATTGCCGAACGTGTGCACGTGGGCCGCATCCCCTGCGAACTCGGTGCCTTTGTCACCGTGACCGCCGAGCCTGCGAGCCCAGGCCACTTCCATGTGGAAGGCAAGGGCTTCAAGTACTTCATGGCCCCCGTCGCTACCACCACGGGCACGGTGCGCCTGGAAGACCAAAAGGGTGGCGCCGTCTGGCTGCAGATCGCCAACAAGTCCATGCTGATGAACCAGAAACTGGGTCAACGCCTGGCCGACGAATGCATGAGTCCGCAGCAGGTGGTGGTGGCCGAGGCCATCAAGAAAAACCCGCCCGTCAGTGTGCTGGAACCCCTGAAGTAAGTCCTTCACCAGCGCAGCGCCACAGAGAAGAAAACCGCACGACCCCGCGCATGCAGGCGCCCCGGCTATCGAAAAACGCCGCCGCGCTGCACGCCGCCCCACTTTAGAACGCAACCGGAGAAAAATGATGTTGAAAGCCTACCGTGACCACGTGGCCGAGCGCGCCGCCCTCGGCATCCCGCCCCTGCCGCTGACCGCCAAGCAGACGGGCGAGCTGATCGAGCTGCTCAAGAACCCCCCTGCGGGCGAAGAAGCCACGCTGGTGGACCTGATCACGCACCGCGTGCCTGCCGGTGTGGACGACGCCGCCAAGGTCAAGGCCAGCTACCTGGCTGCCGTGGCGCACGGTACTGAGGTGTGCACGCTGATTGGCCGCGAGCGCGCCACGCAGCTTTTGGGCACCATGCTGGGCGGCTACAACCTCACCCCCCTGATCGACCTGCTGGACGACGCTGCGGTGGCCTCCGTCGCCGCCGAAGCGCTCAAGAAGACGCTGCTCATGTTCGATCAGTTCCATGACGTCAAGGAAAAGGCCGACAAGGGCAACACCTTCGCCAAGGCCGTGCTGCAAAGCTGGGCCGATGCCGAGTGGTTCACCAGCCGCCCCGAAGTGCCCCAGAGCATCAAGCTCACCGTGCTCAAGGTCACTGGCGAAACCAACACCGACGACCTGTCGCCCGCACCTGACGCGTGGAGCCGCCCCGACATCCCGCTGCACGCGCTGGCCATGCTCAAGAACAAGCGCGACGGCATCACGCCCGAAGAAGACGGCAAGCGCGGCCCGGTGAAGTTCATCGAAGACCTGCGCGCGCGTGGCAACCTGGTGGCCTACGTGGGCGACGTGGTCGGCACGGGTTCGAGCCGCAAGTCCGCCACCAACAGCGTGCTGTGGTTCACGGGCGAAGACATCCCGTTCGTACCCAACAAGCGCTTCGGCGGCGTGTGCCTGGGCAGCAAGATTGCGCCCATCTTCTACAACACCATGGAAGACGCTGGTGCACTGCCCATCGAACTGGATGTAAGCCAGATGCACATGGGCGACGAGATCGAACTGCTGCCCTACGCTGGCAAGGCGCTCAAGGACGGTAACGTGATTGCCGAATTCGAAGTCAAGAGCGAAGTCCTGTTTGACGAAGTGCGTGCCGGTGGCCGCATTCCGCTGATCATTGGCCGTGGCCTGACTGCCAAGGCCCGCGAAGCCCTGGGCCTGCCGCCTTCCACGCTGTTCCGCCTGCCGCAAGTGCCTGCCGCCACCGGCAAGGGTTTCACGCTGGCCCAGAAGATGGTCGGCCGCGCCTGCGGACTGCCCGAAGGCCTGGGTGTGGTGCCCGGCACCTACTGCGAACCCCGCATGACCTCGGTGGGCTCGCAGGACACCACCGGACCCATGACCCGCGACGAACTCAAGGACCTGGCCTGCCTGGGCTTCAGCTCCGATCTGGTGATGCAGTCCTTCTGCCACACGGCTGCGTACCCCAAGCCCGTGGACGTGAAGATGCACCACGAGCTGCCTGACTTCATCAGCACGCGCGGCGGCATCTCGCTCAAGCCTGGCGACGGCATCATCCACAGCTGGCTCAACCGCATGCTGCTGCCCGACACGGTGGGCACTGGCGGCGACTCGCACACGCGTTTCCCTATCGGCATCAGCTTCCCTGCAGGTTCGGGCCTGGTGGCATTCGCAGCAGCCACGGGCGTGATGCCCCTGGACATGCCTGAATCGGTGCTGGTGCGCTTCAAGGGCCAGATGCAGCCCGGCGTCACGCTGCGTGACCTGGTGCACGCGATTCCGCTGTACGCCATCAAGCAAGGCCTGCTCACAGTGGCCAAGCAGGGCAAGAAGAACATCTTCTCGGGCCGCATCCTGGAAATCGAAGGCCTGCCTGACATGAAGGTCGAGCAAGCGTTCGAACTGTCTGACGCCTCGGCCGAGCGCTCTGCCGCTGGCTGCACGGTGCGCCTGAACAAGGAACCCGTGATCGAGTACATCAACTCGAACATCGTGCTGCTCAAGAACATGATCGCCCAGGGCTATGCCGACGCACGCACCATCGGCCGCCGTATCAAGGCCATGGAAGCCTGGCTGGCCAACCCCCAGCTGCTGGCACCTGATGAAGATGCCGAGTACGCGGCCGTCATCGAGATCGACCTGGCCGAAATCACCGAGCCCATCGTTTGCTGCCCCAACGACCCCGACGACGCCAAGACGCTGTCGGACGTGGCGGGTGCTGCCATCGACGAAGTGTTCATCGGCTCGTGCATGACCAACATCGGCCACTTCCGTGCAGCCTCCAAGCTGCTCGAAGGCAAGAAGGACATCCCCGTCAAGCTGTGGATGGCCCCGCCCACGAAGATGGATGCACACCAGCTCACCGAAGAAGGCCACTACGGCGTGTTCGGCGCGGCCGGTGCCCGCATGGAAATGCCCGGCTGCTCGCTGTGCATGGGCAACCAGGCGCAGGTGAAGGAAGGCGCTACAGTGATGTCCACCAGCACCCGCAACTTCCCCAACCGTCTGGGCAAGAACACCAACGTGTACCTGGGCTCGGCCGAACTCTCGGCCATCTGCTCCAAGCTGGGTCGCATTCCTTCCAAGGAAGAGTACTTGGCAGACATCGGTGTCATCAACCAGAACGGCGACAAGATCTACAAGTACATGAACTTCGACCAGATCGCCGAGTTCAAGGAAGTGGCAGACGGCGTGACCGCCTGATCCTTCCCCTCGGGGATGGATGGACCAGCAAAAAGCGGCTCTTCGGAGCCGCTTTTTTTTGGCGCTGGATGTTTGTTGCAAACCACGCAATCGCCAAGCCATGCCACGGCGTGTAACGCTATGGACGCGTGTTTGTCACGCAAATGTCATGATTTCGTCGCTATGCTCCAGCCATAAAAACAAAACGAAATGGGGGGACATCCATGGCAAGAGAGAAAAACAATGCCGACAAGACCAGCAGCGTAGGGGCACGCCTCGCGGCGCTGCTGATCAGCGCGGTCTTCGCTCTGGGGTTTGGGTTGGGCGGCTACCACGCCGGGCTCAAGCCCCTCGCCCGTACGCTCGATACTGCCCTGCAGGTGCGTGGCTGGCAGCCTGTGCAGGCCGAAGTCCTGTCGGCTGAACTCAAGACGCACCACAGCAGCGATGGCGCCACCTACGAAGTGCAGGCCCGCTACCGCTATCAGGTGGCGGGCAAGGCTTACGAAGGCACCCGCGTCGGCCTGGACGCGCGGGGCAACAGCGACAACATCGACGACTGGCCACGGCAGTGGGCGGGGCGTCTTCAGAGCGCGCAGGCACGGGGGCAGGGCATCACGGTCCTGGTCAATCCCCACGATCCGTCGCAGTCGCTTATCGATCCCACCATCCGCTGGTCGCTGCAGATTTTCCGCATTCCGTTTGCCCTGGTTTTTACCTTGGTGGGGCTGGTGGCGGCCTGGTTTTTTCTGCACACCCTGCTGGGTCTGGTCAGGGCCGGGGGGACATCGCCGGCAGCTGGCAGTGGCGGCCTGCAGCCGGGCTCGTCGCCCACCAGCTTGTTCGCGAAGGGCGCTTCCGGCACTTCGGTGGGTGCTATCTGGTTTTTCACCATCTTCTGGTGCGGTATTGCGTTCCCTATGGCGGCCTTGCTGTGGACACAATCCAGCGCCCCCTGGTTTGCCAAGGCCTTCATCTCCCTCTTCGTGATGATCGGCCTGGGGCTGGTGACCCTGTCGGTGCGCCATACCCACATGGCCTGGCGCTACGCGGGCGCAGAGCTGACCGCACTGCCCACAGTCCCGCGTGCGGGCCACCCGGTCGAGATGACACTGCTCCTGCCCGAGCGTGCCGCCGCCTACCAGCAGGGCCAGCAGCTGCAGCTGCGCCTGGCCCAGTACCGGGTGGATGAATCGAGCTCCGGTTCGCCGGAGCGTTGTGTGGAGTCTTTCTCTGAAACCGCGCGTGTGCAGCCCACGGACGATGGCGGGCTGCGGCTGACGGCACGTTTTGACCTGCCACCCGACGCGCCCCCGCACGGCGCGCAGCGCTCTGGTGAACGTGTGGACTGGCGGCTGGAGTTGCTGCGCACCCCGGGCGGGGACGTAGAACTGACCTACGACGTGCCCGTGCAGGCAGCCCCACAGGCGTTTGGTCACGAGCAGGCTGATCGCTTTGACCGGCGCGCTATCTGGAAGAAAGTGACCCCCATCGCGCCCGCTGATCCGGCCCACGGAGAAGGAGAAGCGGGTCTGGATGGTGAGGGCGCCTTGCTCCTGCCCGCTTCCGTTACGCTGCTGGAGACCCCGCATGCGTGGCAGTTTGAATTCAGCCGTCGCGGCTGGCGCTGGGCTGCAGGCCTGGTGCTGGCGGGTCTTGTGGCGGAGGCCTTCCTGAACGGCCGCTTCGGCTCTGGCGGCATCGCATTGCCACCATTCTTTGTGGCCACCGGCGCCTGGTGGCTGCTGGTCGCCTTTGTCCTGCAGGCTGCCACCTGCCGCTGGACCCTGTCTGTGCGGGATGAGGGCATCACCGTGCGCCGCTACTCTGCACTGTGGTCGCGGGCAGACGCCCTGCCCGGACAGGCCAGCCAGAGCCTGGTGCACAAGCTGCTGTATTCCACCGGCAGCTGCGCCAGCGAGACCCCTTATTTCGCTGTCTATGCGCGCGAGCGCGATGGCACCCTGGTTCGGTTGACCCCCGGCGTCAGTGGCGAAGGGGCTGCCACTGCGTTGGGCCAATCCATCGCGCGGGCCTGGTCGCACCGCCGGGGCCATTTCAGCCCTGGCGCACAGCGGCCTGCCCGCTCCTGGCATTCGCGCCCGGCCTGGGGAATGCTGCTGCTGGCAGTTGCTCTGGCCTGGTGGATCTGGGGGCCGTCCCTTGTCGGCCTGGTGCGCCCGGCTCTGCCCGGGCCATCGGCTGCGCCCGTCGCCGCCGCCGTACAGCCACCTGCGTCGTATTCTGCAGCGGACGACGCGCTGCTCGACGCGCAGGACGCCGGTGATGCCCGGGCCCTGGGCGCAGCCCTGGCAGCAGGCGCCAACCCCAACCTGCTCGCGCCCAGCGGCTCGTCCGTGCTCATGCTGGCGGCCCACCGGGGGCAGCTGGAACACATCGAGCTGCTGTTGCAGGCTGGTGCCCAGCCCGACCTTCGCCAGACATACAAAGACAGCGAGCGTGGAGACACTGCGTTGTTGCGCGCCTTCTATGGCGGCCACCTCGCTGCCGCCCAACGCCTGGTGCAGGCCGGGGCCAGCCTGGCGGCCCGCAACCGGTGGGACTGGGGCCCGGCGCATATGGCAGCGCAAAGTGGTTGTGTGCCTTGTTTGCAGTGGCTGGCCGAACAGGGGCAGCCCCTGGACGAGCCCGCACCCGCAAGCCGGGGCGAGACGCCTGCGATGCTGGCTGCTGCCAAAGGGCGCATCCAGACGCTGGAGTGGTTGGAGGTGCGGGGTGTGGACCTTTGGCGCAAAGACCCGCATGGCAAGAATGCGCTGGATTGGGCGCAGTTTGGAAAGCAGCAAGAGGCGGAGCACTGGCTGGTGCAGCGCCAGCGCTGATGTGAGGCCAGGCCTCAGGCGCAAAGGGTGTCTATGGATGGGCCGAGGCGGTTGATGGCTGCTTTCATGGGGTTTGCTATAAAAAATATAGCTAACAATGAAGCCCTTTAAGCGCTAGCAGCCAATTATTCTTGAAATATTGAGCCCTGGTTCCGGTGCCCGCCTAACGAACCTGTTTCTTTTCCAGCTTGCGGGTCAGGGTGCGGCGGTGCATGCCCAGGCGCCTTGCCGCTTCCGAGAGATTGAAGCCGGTTTCTGCCAGCACCTCGTTGATGCGCTCCCATTCCAGCGTCTTGATGGAACTGGAGCGGTTGGTCAGCTCCACTTCGGTGTTGCCCGCCTTCAGGCCAAAAGCGGCCTCGATGTCGTCGGTATTGGACGGCTTGGCGAGGTAGTGGCAGGCGCCCAGTTTCACGGCCTCCACGGCGGTGGCAATGCTGGCAAAGCCGGTCAGCACCACGATCAGCATGTCTTCGCTGGCGGCATGCAGCTTTTGCACGCAGGCCAGGCCCGAGGCTTCGCCCTTGAGCTTGAGGTCCACCACCGCAAAGCCGGGCGTGTGGTGTGCGAGCAGGGTTTCGACCTCGGGCAGGCTGGCAGCCTGCAGCACGCGGTAGCCGCGCCGTTCGAAAGAACGGGCGAGCGTGCGGGCAAAGGCCTCGTCATCTTCCACGATGAGCAGCAGTGGTTGCGCTTGTTCTCGTTCTTCGTCGTCGGTAGGGCTCATGGCTTCAGGCTTTGGCTTCAGGCAGTGCGATCGCCGCCAGTGGCAGTTCGATGGTTACTTCGGCACCCCCTTCGGGGCGGTTGCGTGCCGCCACGCTGCCACCCAGCGTGCGTGCCACGTTGAGCACAAGGTACAGGCCCAACCCACCGCCGGGGCGGTTTTTGGAGGACTGGTAGGGCGTGCCCAGCTTGGCCAGCATGTCGGGGGCAAAGCCCGGCCCTGCGTCGGTCACCGTGATGCGCAGTGCATCGGCGTTGCGGGTGACGGCCAGGCGCACCCAGCCGGGCGAGGCGTCGCGTGCATTGTCCAGCACATTGAAAACCATCTGCTGGAGCGTGGTGTCAGACACCATGGGCGTATCTGCGCCGAAGTCGTTGTCGTAGATGAACTGCGGCATCGACCGGGTGCTGCGCCATTCTTCTGCCAGGGCATCCACAAAAGTGCGCACGGTGGTCTGCATGGAGGCTTCGCCGCGTGTCTCTCCGGCCGAAAGCAGGATGCCGCTCACGATGCTCTTGCAGCGCTGCACCTGGGCCTGCATTTCGTCGATGTCCTCCTTCAGCGCTGGGTAGGCCGCCAGCTGCTTGTCGTGCTGCCAGTCCCCCAGGATCACGGCCAGCGTGGACAGCGGCGTGCCCAGCTCGTGGGCCGCGCCTGAGGCCAGCAGGCCCATGCGCACGATGTGCTCTTCTTCCACGCGGCGGCGGCGTGCTGCGGCCAGGCGCGCATCGCGTTCACGCAGGTTCAGGTTGATGCGGGTGATGAAGACCACCACCAGCGTGGCGTTGAGCACAAAGCACACCAGCAACCCGATCACGTAAAGGCTCGACAGGCCCTGGTGCAGGTCCTGCGGCAACTCCAGGGGCAGGTGATGTGTGGCCAGCACGCCAAAACACAGCAGCGTGATGATCACGATGGACCAGATGTAGGCGCCGCGCAGCAGCACGGCCCCCAGCGTGATCTGCAGCAGGTACAGGAAGACGAACGGATTGCTGGTGCCCCCGCTCAGGTACAGCTGCACTGTGAGCACGGCCACATCGATCAGCAGGGCCAGAAAAAGCTCCACATTGCGCACCATCACACCGGTGCGCAGCCGCAGCAGGCTCACTACGTTGAACACCGCCAGGCAGCCCACCACCAGCAGCATCTCGCGCACAGGCAGCGTGAGGTTCAGGCTGTAGTGCGCCATCTCGATGGTGAACACCTGGCCGACCACGGCAATCCAGCGCAGCTCGATCAGCTGCTGCAGGTTCTTGATGCCTGCGGCGGCATCGGCCGAGCGTGCGTTGCGCTGCGGCGCGGCGGTCGCAGTATCAGGACGAAGAGGTGTCATCAGGGGCGAAGGTGGTGGCAGGGCGCGCAAAGCCGCGCAGGCGGCGCTCGTGGCGTGCCACATACCAGCCAGCACCCGCAACCATGAGGGCCAGACCGTACCAGGTCAGTGCGTAGACCAGGTGGCTGTTGTGGAAACGGATCACCGTCATGCCAGCGCGCGGCCAACGGGTGTCCGCTGCCGGGGGCGCAGCGGCGCCTGGTGCGGGAGGCAACCCCGCATCGATGAAGAAGGGGGCAGTCTCGGGCAACTGCAGCCAATGGCCGATGGCCGTAATGTCGCGCGAGTACCAGCGCTGCTCAGCCGGGGCATTGGTGCGCAGAAAACCACCATCGGGCTCGCTCACGCGCAGCAGGCCCTGGACAGTCGCGGTGGTGGAGGTAGGGGGGGTAGAGGCGGGCATAGGCGTTGCCAGCCATTGGGCGCGCTGCTCCTGCGGCACAAAACCCCGGTTCACCAGCACCTGCGCGCCATCATCCAGCTGCAAGGACGTCATCACCCAGAAGCCCGAGCCCAGCTCGGTCAGGGCCTGGGTAAGCACGGTTTTCTCGGGCAGCCACCGGCCCTGCGCGGTGACGGGCAGGTATTCGTGGCTGGCCGCACTCACCTGGGGCCACTCTGGGCGGGAGGGCAGGGGTACAGGAGCAGCGTGCACGCGTTGATCGACGCGCTCTATCAACGCGAGCTTCCAGGCGCGGCGCTGCACCTGCCAGGTACCCAGCGCGATAAAGCCCAAAAACAAGGCGATGCCCACCACTGCGAGCACCGCCTGGCGAAGCCGCCGGGACTGGGGGACCGGGGCTGTGGGGTGGAATGGCATCAGGGCGTCGAGTGGCCCGGCGCCTCATGCGTTGCGGGCGTGGGGGTGGGGTGCTCGGGCATCATGTTCGCGTTCATGTGGAACATGACCCACAGCGTGCCCGCAATGGCAATGGCTACGAACACCACGGTGAAGATGGTGGACAGCATGGTCCAGCCGCCTTCGACCTTGCCGTTCATGTGCAGGAAATACACCATGTGCACCAGGATCTGGATCACGGCGAAGCCGCCCAGCACCAGCACGGCGGTGTTGCGGTCGGCGATGACCTTGGCCATGACGAGCCAGAAGGGAATGGCCGTGAGGATGACCGAGAGCACGAAGCCGATCGTGTAGTCGCGCAGGCTGCTGTGCGGTTCCGCGTCGCCGTGGTGGTCGTGGCCGCCATGGTCATGCGCGCCGTGTGCGTGTGTTGTGTGTTGTGCGCTCATAGTTACAGCACTCCCATCAGGTACACAAAGGTGAAGACGCCAATCCAGACCACGTCCAGAAAGTGCCAGAACATCGACAGGCACATCAGGCGGCGGGTGTTGGCAGGGATCAGGCCGTGTTTGCCGATCTGCACCATCAGCACCACCAGCCAGATCAGACCAAAGGTCACGTGCAGGCCGTGGGTGCCCACCAGCGTGAAGAAGGCCGACAGGAAGGCGCTGCGCTGGGGCGTGGCACCCTGGTGGATCAGGTGGGCGAATTCATAGAGTTCGAGGCCCAGGAAGCACAGGCCGAAGAAACCCGTCACGGCCAGCCACACCAGCGTGCCCTTTACGTCGTTCTGCTGCTTGCGCAGCATGGCAAAGCCAAAGGTGATGGACGACAGCAGCAGGAAGGCCGTGTTGATGGCCACCAGCGTCAGGTCAAACAGCTGCGCGCCCGTGGGGCCAGCCGCATAGCTGCGGCCCAGCACGCCATAGGTGGCAAACAGGGCGGCAAAGATGAGGCAGTCGCTCATCAGGTAGAGCCAGAAGCCCAGTGCGGTGCCGTTTTCGGGATGGGGCTCGTGCGCAAGGTGGTAGTCGCGCGGGGCCAGGGCGCCTGCGGCGGCGCCAGCGTTGAGGCGGAGTTCAGACATGGCGTGCCAGTTGGAGTGTGCGGGCTTCTTCGGTGGCGGCGACTTGGGACGCCGGGATGTAGAAGTCACGCTTGTAGTTGAACGTGTGGATGATCGAAGCCAGCAGCAGCGCCGCGAACGAAACGCCCGCAAGCAGCCACATGTGCCAGATCAGCGCGAAGCCAAAGACCAGCGACAAGGCCGAGATGACCGCGCCTGAGCCGGTGTTGGCAGGCATGTGGATGGGCGCAAAGCCGGCGAGCGGGCGCTGGTATCCATGCTTCTTCATGTCCCACCACGCATCGATTTCATGCACGACGGGGGTGAAGGCAAAGTTGTAGTCGGGCGGGGGCGACGAGGTGGCCCATTCGAGCGTGCGCGCATCCCACGGGTCGCCCGTGTGGTCGCGCAGCTGGTCGCGCTTGAGGTAGCTCACCACGATCTGGATCAGGAAGCAGGCGATGCCCGCAGCAATCATTGCGGCGCCGATGGCGGCGATCACGAACCAGATCTGCAGCGACGGGTCTTCAAAATGGTTGGCACGGCGCGTGACACCCATCAGGCCCAGCACATACAGCGGGCCGAACGCCACCCAGAAGCCCACCACCCACAGCCAGAAGGAACGCACGCCCCAGGTGCGGTCGAGCTTGTAGCCAAAGGCCTTGGGATACCAGTAGTTGATGCCGGCGAACAGCCCGAACAGCACACCACCGATGATCACGTTGTGGAAGTGGGCGATCAGGAACAGGCTGTTGTGCAGCACGAAGTCGGCCGGGGGCACGGCCAGCAGCACGCCGGTCATGCCGCCAATGGCAAAGGTCACCATGAAGGCCACGGTCCACATCATGGGCAGCTCGAAACGGATGCGGCCCTTGTACATGGTGAACAGCCAGTTGAAGATCTTCGCGCCCGTGGGGATCGAGATGATCATCGTCGTGATGCCAAAGAAGGTATTCACGCTCGCACCTGAGCCCATGGTGAAGAAGTGGTGCAGCCACACCAGGTACGACAGGATGGTGATCACCACCGTGGCGTAGACCATGGAGGTGTAGCCGAACAGGCGCTTCTTGCAGAACGTGGCCACCACTTCAGAGAAGATGCCAAAGCACGGCAGGATCAGGATGTAGACCTCGGGGTGGCCCCAGATCCAGATCAGGTTCACGTACAGCATGGCGTTGCCGCCCAGGTCGTTCGTGAAGAAGTTGGTGCCGACATAGCGGTCCAGCGACATCAGTACGAGCGCTGCCGTCAGCACCGGGAACGAGGCCACGATCAGCGCGTTGGTGCACAGGGCAGTCCAGGTGAAGACGGGCATGCGCATCAGGTTCATGCCCGGGGCGCGCATCTTGATGATGGTGACGATCAGGTTGATGCCCGAGAGCGTGGTGCCCACCCCCGCAATCTGCAGGGCCCAGATGTAGTAGTCGAGCCCCACGCCGGGGTCCTGCGCCCCCAGGTTGGACAGTGCCAGCCAGCCGGATGTGGAGAACTCGCCCAGAAACAGCGACACCATCACCAGGATCGCGCCTGCCGTGGTCATCCAGAAGCTGAAGTTGTTGAGGAACGGGAACGACACGTCTCGCGCGCCGATCTGCAGCGGCACGAGGTAGTTCATGAGGCCCGTGACCAGCGGCATCGCCACGAAGAAGATCATGATCACGCCGTGGGCGGTGAAGATCTGGTCATAGTGGTGCGGCGGCAGGTAGCCCATGTTGTCGCCAAAGGCCATGGCCTGCTGCAGGCGCATCATCACGGCGTCGGCAAAGCCGCGCAGCAGCATCACGAGGCCGAGGATCATGTACATGATGCCGATGCGCTTGTGGTCGATGCTGCAGATCCAGTCGCGCCACAGCGTGCCCCACAGGCGGAATTTGGTGATGGCGGCCATCACGGCCAGGCCACCCAGCACGGTGGCGACAAAGGTCCAGAGCACGATGGGCTCGTGCGCCATCGGTATGGAATCCCAGGTGATTCGGCCCAAGGCCCAATGGGATGCGGTATCAGGTGCGGAGGACATAAAGGTCTTTGGAAGATGCCAACACCCGCTTGGCACGGGCGCCGACATGGCAAATCAAGGGCGGGTCATTGGGCGGAGTTGGCGCGCGGTGCGTGGCGGGCTTCCAGGCTGGCCACCACCTGGGCGGCGTTCTGCGAGGTGCATACGTCCTGCGGCAGATTCAGGCCCACGGCGCGCACATAGGCGTCACCGCCGTTCTCGTCGATGGCCATCATGTGGTGCATGCACATCTTGCCGTCTTCGACACAGCGGTTCAGTACCTTGTCATACAGGCCTTCTTCCACGCTGGCAAAGCGCTGCACGGGGTCGCGCTCGCTGGGCTTGGCCAGGTCCATGTAGGCCTGGCGTGTAAGTGGCTTGCCTTCGGACTTGGTCTTGGCCACCCACTGCGCGAAGTCGCTCTCGCTCAGGCCATGGAACTTGAACGTCATGCCCGAGAAGCCAGCGCCGCTGTAGTGCGAGGACATGCCCTTGTACACGCCCGGTTGGTTGATCACGGCGTTCAGCTCGGTCTGCATGCCGGGCATCGCGTAGATCATGCCGGCGAGGTCGGGCACGTAAAACGCGTTCATCGTGGACGTGGCCGTGAGCTTGAACAGGATGGGGCGGTCCACCGGCGCAGCCAGTTCATTCACGGTGGCAATGCCCAGCTCAGGGTAGAAGAACAGCCACTTCCAGTCCATGGCCACCACCTGCACTTCCATGGGGGTGGATTGGGCGTCCAGCGGTTTGCTGGCCGAGATGCGGTCCAGCGGGCGGTAGGGGTCGAGCTTGTGGGTGCCGATCCAGGTCAGGGCGCCGAGGGCGATGACGATCAAGAGCGGCACGGTCCAGATCACCAGCTCCAGCGTGGTGGAGTGGTGCCAGTCGGGGTCGTAGTCGGCCTCGGTGTTGGCAGTGTTGTTCTGGCGGTACTTCCAGGCAAACCACAGGGTGAGGGCAATCACCGGCACGATGATGATCAGCATCAGCAGCGTGGCCTGAATGACCATGTGGCCTTGCTGGGCAGCGATGTCGCCGGCAGGATTGAGGACGACCGCCTTGCTGCAGCCAGCCAGGCTGCCCAGGGCGGCCATGGCGGCGAGCCAGACAGGCACGCGAGGTAAAGGTAGTTTGGACATGTGACAGGCGCAACCAAGGCGTTTAAGGGTAAACGCGGATAACGAAGTGCCGTCGAATGTAATAGCCCTAGCTTTTTTGTACATTGGACATTTTGTCCAAGGTCAAAGTAATGCGCCCCACTTTGGTGCATTTCCGGCCGCTGCGGTGTTGTCCTGCACACGGCATAGTGAAACCGCACTTGTCCCAGATCAAACTTGCGTGTAGAACCAGAATGTCTTATCCAAACAACGACAAGGAGCCCTGTTCATGAGCAGCCCCGCCTCTGCCACTTACCCTGCGGCCGGCTTTGAAGAAAGCCCCGCCTCTCTCTCGCGGGCTGATACGCATGAAAACGTGACCCCCAGCGAAATTGCTGTGGGCGTGATCATCGGACGCTCGTCCGAGTATTTCGACTTCTTCGTTTTCGGGATCGCCTGCGTTCTCGTCTTCCCGTCCTTCCTCTTTCCATTCCTCTCGCGCCTGGAGGGCACGCTGATGGCGTTTGCGCTGCTGGCGGTCGCTTTTGTCGTGCGCCCGGTGGGCACGGCCATTTCCATGGCCATCCAGCGGCGCTGGGGCCGGGGCACCAAGCTGACCATTGCACTGTTCCTGCTGGGCGTGTGCACGGTGGGGATGGCGTTCTTGCCGGGCTACAAGGACGCGGGCCTGACTGCCGTGGTGGCGCTGCTGATCCTGCGCATTGGCCAGGGTCTGGCGCTCGGCGGTTCGTGGGACGGCCTGCCGTCGCTGCTGGCCATGTCGGCGCCCAAGGAACGGCGGGGCTGGTTTGCCATGATCGGGCAATTGGGCGCGCCTGTCGGGTTTGTGCTGGCGGCGGGTCTGTTTGCCTATCTGTACAGCAGCCTCAGCGTGCAGGAATTTCTGGCCTGGGGCTGGCGCTATCCCTTCTTCGTGGCCTTTGCCGTGAACGTGGTGGCCCTGTTTGCCCGCCTGCGCCTGGTGGTGGGGCAGTCGTACGCCGAGCTGCTGCAAGAGCGTGAACTGCAGCCCGTGCCTGTGAGCCGTGTGATACGTGACGAAGGCAGCAATGTGGTACTGGGTGCTTTTGCCGCGCTGGCCAGCTTTGCGCTGTTCCACCTGGTCACGGTGTTCCCGCTGTCTTGGATCACGCTGTATTCGGACCAGCCGGTGACCCAGATTCTGGGCGTGCAGATCGTAGGCGCCTTTCTGGCAGCGGGGGCCATCATGGTGTCTGGCTGGCTGTCGGACCACCTGGGCCGCCGCAAGCTGCTGGGCGGCATGGCGGTGTTGATCGGCGTGTTCAGCTTCATGGCCCCCGTGCTGCTCAACTCGGGCGAGGTGGGCAGCACCATGTTCCTGCTGCTGGGTTTTGTGCTGCTGGGCTTGTCGTATGGCCAGGCTTCGGGCACGGTCACGGCCAATTTTTCGCCCCAATACCGCTACACGGGCGCCGCTCTCTCGGCCGACCTTGCCTGGATCATTGGCGCCGCGTTTGCACCGCTGGTGGCCCTGTACCTGTCGGCCCAGTTCGGGCTGCTGGCGGTCACGGTGTATTTGCTGTCGGGCGTAGCCTGCACGCTGGGCGCGCTGAACCTGAATCGGCGCATGGAGCGCCGGGACCGGTAAGGGGCAGAGATTTGCTATTGTTTGTATAGCTATTTGCGCTTGTTTACAAAGCGCTAGAGGCTAAAAATGCTCTAAAAATGAGCGCCCGGTACTACCCGGGCGCTTTTTTTTGTGGAGGCTCAGTCCTGTGGCCTGAAGCCAATGGTCAGTGAAGGCGGCACGCGGCCATCCACATCGCGCGGCAGGGTCTCGGTCTTGTCCAGGGCACGGAGCACTGCGTCATCCCAGGCCTTGTTGCCGCTGGACTGCACCAGGCGTTTGCCCACGATGGTGCCATCGGGCGAAAGGCGGACTTCCACCTCGGCGCGCGGGTTGCCAGAGATCGCGTCGGGGTACACGATGTTGGGCTTGACCTTGGCTGCAACCTTGCCGCCATAGCTGCCCGACGGACCAGCGCTGCGCTGGGCTGTGCCTGTGGCGTTCTCGCCGCCCGTGGCCCCCGCCAGGCCCTGGAGGCGGCGCAGGTTGGCTTCCCGCTGTTCTGCCAGCTGTTTGGCCTCCGCGTCGGCCTTGCGCTTGTCTTCGGCCAGCTTCTTTTGCTTGTCCTGCTCGGCCTTCTTCTGCTCAGCCAGCTGCTTTTCGCGCTGTTCCTTTTCTTTTTCCTTTTCCTTTTGCAGGCGTTCCTTCTTTTCCTGCTCCAGGCGGTCGCGGCGTTCGTCTTCCTTGCGCTCACGTTCGCGCTTTTCACGTTCCAGCTGCTGCTCGCGCGCCTTCTTCTCCTGCTCCAGGCGCTTTTTTTCGCGTTCGATGGCGATGTCCGCCTCGCGCGTGTCGGGCGGCTCCACGGCGCGAGGGGGCGGTGGTGGTGGCGGAGCGGGCGGACGCACTTCCGGGGGAGCGGGTGGTGGCGGCGGGGGCTCCACGGCGCGTGGTGCGGCCTGCTGGGGCACCGCAGCCCACAGTTCGGCCTCCACCGCAGGCTGGTCGGCGCTGTTCTTCCAGTTCACGCCCCAGGTGAGCGCACCGATGAGCACAACATGCACAAGCACCGCCAGTGAAATGGCGCGCAAGCGTGCCGGGGGGCGGGGCGGGGAAAACTGGTCGCGGTCGTTGTGGGCGTGCATGGGCTTCAGAGCGGCGGGCGTGCGTTCGGTTCAACCACCCTGTTTGACGGAAAGACCCACGCGTTGCACGCCCGCCTTTTGCAAGGCATCCATGGCTTTCACCACGTTTTCGTACTGCACGCCCTTGTCGGCGCTGATGACCACGGCACTGGCGCTGTCAGCACCCTGTGCCTTCTGCCAGCGGCTGGCCGCGTCGCCGATCTCGCGCTGGTTCAGACTGCGTGTGGCTTCGGGTGTCTTGAACTGCAGCGTGCCGTCCTTGTTGACGATGACCTGGGCCACCACCTTGGGCATGTTCTTGCCTTTGCCCACGCTGGGCACATCAACAACGCCCGGCGTCAGCATGGGCGCCGTCACCATGAAGATGATGAGCAGCACGAGCATGACGTCGATGAACGGGACCATGTTGATCTCGTTGATGGTGCGGCGGCCTCGACCGCGGGATGCCATGGCGGGCATGTGGGCCTCCGTGCTCAGTGGCCCGAGGCCGTATGGCCTGCGGGTGCGGGCTGGGCGCCCAGATTGCGCTGCAGGATGTTGGAGAACTCTTCGATGAAGGTCTCCTGGTGCGTGGCCACGCGGTCGATGTCACGGGCAAAGCGGTTGTAGGCGATCACAGCGGGGATGGCGGCAAACAGGCCGATGGCGGTGGCCACCAGGGCTTCGGCAATGCCAGGCGCCACGGTGGCCAGCGTGACCTGCTCCATGCCCGCAAAGCCGGTGAACGCGTGCATGATGCCCCACACGGTGCCAAACAGGCCCACGTACGGCGACACGGAGCCGACCGACGCCAGGAATGACAGGCTCGACTCCACAACATCCATCTCGCGCTGGAAGCTCGCGCGCATGGCGCGGCGTGCGCCGTCGAGCAGGGTGCCGGGGTCCACGATGCGGCGCTCACGCAGCTTCTGGTATTCACGCATGCCACTGGCAAAAATACGTTCCATGGGACCGGCCTGCTTGGCGTTTTGTGCGGCGCTGGCGTACAGGTCGTTCAGGCTGGTGCCCGACCAGAACTCGCGCTCGAAATCCTCATTGAGCGCTTTCACGCGCTTGAGCGAAAACAGCTTGCGGAAGATGGCTGCCCAACTGGCGACGGAGACGCCCAGCAACAGCAGCATCACGAGTTGCACCACCCAGCTGGCGTGCAGCACCAGGGTGATGATGGACATGTCTTGGGAGTTCATGGTGAGAGTTGTTCCAGCAGGGTGTTCGGAATTCTTGCGGGGCGCAGGGTGGCAGCATCAACCCATCCGATGCGGATGGTGCCTTCGCTCAGCAACAAAGGGGCTTGTTCGGTCATCTGCTCTGGTTTCAGGAGCGCGCGCTGCACTATTGTCAACGATGCGCGGCCCGAGGCCTGCAGGGCGGCGGTAACAATCAGTTCATCGTCCAGCCGTGCAGGCCGGTGGTAGCGAAGCTGGGCATCGGTTACGACAAACATGCCCCCGGTTTGTTCCCGCAATCGCTGCTGACCCACGCCCAGCGACCGCAGCCATTCGGTGCGAGCGCGCTCGAAGAATTTGAGGTAGTTGGCATAGAACACGATGCCGCCGGCATCGGTGTCCTCCCAATACACGCGGATGGGGAACTCGAATGCCATCGCGCGTTACCCCAGCACGCTGCGCAGCCGCGCCACAGACTCTTGGAGTTGCGCCATGGAGTTGGCGGTGGAAAAGCGCACAAACCGTTCTGGCTCGGCCGTGCCGAAGTCACGCCCTGGCGTCACGGCGATGTGCGCACGGCGCATCAGCTCAAAAGCAAAGTCCCAGCTGCCGCTGACACCCAGGCGCTCGGCGGCCTGCGTGCAGTCCGCCCAGGCGTAGAAGGCGCCGTCGGGCATCACCGGCACCGAAAGGCCCATGGACTGCAGGGCGGGGATAAAGAAGTCGCGCCGGGCCTTGAACTCGGCGCGGCGGCGTTCGTATTCAGCAATGCTCTCTGCCTCGAAGCAGGCCAGCGCCGCGTGTTGCGACACGGTGCTGGCGCAGATGAACAGGTTCTGCGCCAGGCGCTCGACCACCGGCACCATGGCTTCGGGCACCACCATCCAGCCCAGGCGCCAGCCGGTCATGTTGAAGTACTTGCTGAAGCTGTTGATGCTGATGATGTTGTCGTCGATGGCCAGTGCGGTGTGGCCAAACTCTTCCTCGTACGACAGGCCCAGGTAGATCTCGTCGATCATCGTGATGCCGTCGTGCGCACGCACCACGTCATGGATGCGGCGCAGCTCATCGGGCGCAATCGAAGTACCCGTGGGGTTGGATGGCGATGCCAGCAACACGCCCCGCGTCTTCTCGCCCCAGGCGGCGCGCACCTTATCGGCGCTCAGCTGGTAGCGCTCGGCCGCCGTGGTGGGCAGCAGCACGGCCTTGCCTTCTGCGGCGCTCACGAAGTGGCGGTTGCAGGGGTAGCTCGGGTCGGGCATCAGGATCTCGTCGCCCGACTCGATGAGCGCCAGGCACGCCAGCTGCAGCGCGGCCGAAGCACCGGCCGTGACGACGATGCGGCGTGCAGGCACATTGACGCCAAAGCGGCTCTGGTACCAGCCGCTGATGCGCTCGCGCAGCGCATCCAGCCCCAGCGCGTTGGTGTACTGCGTAGCGCCGCTGTGCACGGCGCGCGCGGCGGCCTCTTGCACCAGGGGCGGCGCGGTGAAGTCCGGCTCGCCGATGTTCAGGAAGATCATCGGCTCGCGCGTGCCCGCCACCTCGCGGGCCAGGGCCTGCGCGGCCTTGGCGACCTCCATCACATAGAACGGTTCGATGCGCTCAGCGCGCGTGGAAAACTTCATGGGAAGGTGTCCTGCCCGGGCGGGTCGGGTGTTGCTCGGAAACTCAAGAAAGAAGGCCCGGTGCGTGGCAGTGGGTTGCACGCGCGGGAGCCTTTCGGCGGGGTGCGCTCAGGCTTCGTCGGCGGGCGCGCCAGGCATTGCGCCCGTGGCCTTGTCGGCCGCCACTTCCAGCGCACGCAGCTTGGGGGCCAGTCCGTTGAGCACGGCGTTCACGTACTTGTGGCCATCGGTGCCGCCAAACTCTTTGGCAAGCTCAATGCACTCGTTGAGCACCACACGCCATGGCACGTCCAGGCAGTGCTGAAACTCGTACACGCCGATCCACATCACGGCGTGCTCGATGGGCGAGATCTCGGCCATCTTGCGGTCCAGCAGCGGGGTGATCAGCGCGTCCAGGTCGGCGGCGGTGTTGATGCAGCCGTGCAGCAGTGCGTCGTAGTGCACCGAATCGGCCTTGTGAAAGCCCGCCAGGTCGCGGGTGAACGCATCGATGGCGTGTGCATCGTTACCGCCCACCAGGTGTTGGTACAGCGCCTGTAGCGCGAATTCGCGCGCGCGGCTGCGGTTGGACTTGGAGGCTGCCTTGCGCGTGCCCGTGCTCTTGAGCCCGGTGCGGGCCTGCTTGGGCGGGCGTGCCGAGGACGGCGTGGGGGTGTTTTCGGTCATGACAGCTCGTCCAGCAGGTTGGCCATTTCCACCGCAACGCGGGCGGCATCGGTGCCTTTTTCGGTCTGGCGGGCGATGGCCTGCTCGACGTTTTCGGTGGTGATGATGGCGTTGGCAATCGGGATCTGGTAGTCCAGCGACAGGCGCGTGACGCCCGCGCCGGATTCGTTGGCTACCAGTTCGAAGTGGTAGGTCTCGCCACGGATGATGCAGCCCAGCGCGATCAGCGCGTCGAATTCATCGCTTTCGGCCATGGCCTGCAAGGCCACGGGCACCTCCAGTGCGCCGGGCACCAGCACGTGCTTGATGTTTTTCTCTTGCACACCCAGCGCGAGCAACTCGGCGCGGCAGGCTGCCGCCAGCGTGTTGGTGATGCTCTCGTTGAAGCGGGCCTGCACGATACCGATGTGCAGTTTCTTGCCGTCCAGCTTGTCCGCTGTTCCTTTGTCTGCGCCAAACATGTTCTTTATTCCTTGGGGATGAAGCCGGTGATTTCGAGGCCGTAGCCGGCCATGCTGGGCATGCGGCGGGGCTGGCCCATCAGAGCCATCTTGTGCACGCCACATTCGCGCAGGATCTGCGCGCCCACGCCATAGGTGCGCAGGTCCATGCGGCCGCGTTCGGGGGCCTGCGCCGCGCGGGCGGTACCTTCAAACTGGGCCAACAGCTGGGCGGCGCTTTCACCGCAGTTGAGCAGCACGGCCACGCCCTTGCCTTGCTTGACGAGGTATTGCAGGCTGGTATCGAGGCCCCACGAGTGCATGGAGCGGTTGACTTCGAGCGCGTCGAACACCGACAGGGGCTCGTGCACGCGCACAGGCACCACGTCGTCGGCGCTCCACTGGCCCTTGACCAGCGCCAGGTGCACGGCCTGGCTGGGTTTGTCGCGGAAGGCGTGGGCGGTAAATTCGCCGTAGGCGGTCTGCAGCGTGCGCGTGCCGACCTTTTCGACCAGCGACTCGTTGCGGCTGCGGTATTCGATGAGGTCGGCAATGGTGCCGATCTTCAGGCCGTGCTCGGCCGCAAACAGCTGCAGGTCGGGCAGGCGGGCCATGGTGCCGTCGTCCTTCATGATCTCGCAGATCACCGATGCGGGGCTGCAGCCTGCCATGGCGGCCAGGTCGCAACCGGCTTCGGTATGGCCTGCGCGCATGAGCACGCCGCCATCCACGGCCTGCAGCGGGAAGATGTGGCCGGGTTGGACCAGGTCGGTGGGCTTGGAGTTGCGGTCCACCGCCACCTGCACGGTGCGGGCACGGTCGGCCGCCGAGATGCCGGTGGTCACGCCCTCGGCCGCCTCGATGGAGACGGTGAACGCCGTGCTGTACACCGTGCCATTGCGCGCGGCCATGGGTGGCAGCTTGAGGAACTCGCAGCGCTCACGGCTCAATGTCAGGCAGATCAGGCCCCGGCCGAAGCGGGCCATGAAGTTGATGGCCTCGGGCGTCACGTGGTCGGCGGCCAGGACGAGGTCGCCTTCGTTTTCGCGGTCTTCTTCATCCACCAGGATGACGATGCGCCCGGCGCGCATCTCGGCCACGATGTCCTCGACGGGGGAGATCGGCACGGGGGTGTGGGGGGAGGTCATGGAAGGGCGGGCTTTCGGTGGGCCGCGCGGGTGGCGCGCACCGCACGCTGTCCGGCCACGACCCGAGCGGGTCGATTCCAAAGAGCGGGCAGTGCGGGGCTGGCCGCACGGTGCGGGAGCGCTCTGCGCCCCGAAAGTCGGGATTTTAGTTCACTTGGGGCGCGGCCAAGGCGGATCACGCAGTCGAGCGGCCGCCGTCATGCCCGGCCAGCGCGCCGGCCACGATCAAGCCGACCAGCAGCATCAGGGACAGCATCTTGACGCCGCTGGCCACCGTCAGCACTGTGGGCCAGTGGGCGAGGTGCATGTGCAGCATGGCAAAGTTTTCCACGAGGTCTGACACCACGAGCGTGCCCATCGCCCAGTGTGCATGGCGCGAAAGGCCACCCAGGGCCCGGCCCGGCGGCACGGCCCGTGCGACCAGCCGCCGCACGGCCCACGCCACCGGGTAGGCCAGCCACAGGGTGTAGCAGGCGAGCAGGGCCCAATCCAAGGCGATGACGCGGCGCACGCCCTCGGCGTTGCACATCACCTCCCAGCTGGCATGCCAGTGGGCCGACAGCTGAAAGCCCGTGGGCAGGATCTGCAGCCACAACGGCGCGGTATCCAGGTCGCAGGCGCGGTAGCCAGCGAGGGTGGTGATGGCGTACAGCACGGCCGTGGCGGCTGCCAGCGCTATGCCCATCCAGCGCCAGGGTTGCGTGCGCGGCACGGTGCTGGCGGGCACGGCGCCGCCCACCGGGCGGGCCGTGGGGTCGATGAAGTCGCTGGTCTCACGGCCACGGGCGTTCAGGCCGGTCCAGACCCAGTAGGGGCAGTCATACGCCTGGTCGTGCATGGCGGTGAGCGGGTCGCCGGGCTGCAGCCGGCTCTTGTCCACCCGCAAGCCGTGGGCAGCGGCTTCGTCCACCATCCAGGCCAGCGTGATGTTGGACAGCCCGTCGCGCGCGTACGAGCCGCCCACGTCGCTGTGCACGCCGCGGAACCAGCGCTGGTCGTAGCTGCGCCAGGGCTGCTCCTCGGCGGTGAAGTGCGGGTCTTCGTAGCGGCGGGGCGTGTACTTGCTGCGCGATTCATACAGCGACATGGCATGGCGCACGTGGGCAAAGCGCTTGCGGTCGAAGTCGGTGGAGTTGCTGATCTTGATGCTGCCCAGTCCACCCAGGCCGATGGCCTCCACCGTGTCCCACACGCCCACGAAGTGCACCAGCGGCGTGCGACCCAGCGAGAAGTTGTTGATCACGTCCTCCGCAAATTTCTCCCGGCCTTTGGTGCCGGCCTGGTTTTTGTGGCCGCGCGGCGCAAAGTAGGTGCGCACCAGCGTTTCGATGAGCGGCAGCCCCTCGGTGTGGATCAGGCCGTACATGTTGATCATCCCGGCCACCGACCGCGCCGTGAATGCGCCGCGCGAGAAGCCGAACAGGTAGATCCGGTCGCCCCGCTGGTAGGTATTGACGAGGAACCGGTAGGCCTCTGCGATGTTGGGGAACACGCCGTTGCCCAGTGCCAGACCTGCCAGTTGCCGCAGCTGGTTCTTGGCCTCGGACACGATGCCATCCGCCGGGAACTCGTTGGTGGTGCCCACGCCGGGGTCGTAGTAAACGAGCTGGGTGGGCTCCTTGCCCGATGGGTCGTGGCCCTTGCCGAGCATGCGCAGCAGTTTGACCACGTTGGTGTCCTGCTGGTTGCCCAGAATGTTGCCGGTGCCGTCGAACAGCAGCACCAGGTTGCGGCCGGGCTTTTTGGCCCATTGCGCGTCCGCCGCGATGCACTGGGTCAGGATGTCCTCGCGGGTGGGGGGACGGTAGGCGGCGCGCGGTGGATTCGTGGCTACTGCGGCCGGTGTGGCAAATGCGTTCATGAAGTCCCCCCTCGCTCTGCAACCAATCATGACTGACGCAAACAGTGCTCAGGCAAGCGACACGCCCACGACAAAGCCGGTTGCTGCATCCCGATTGGCGTAAGTCCTCAATGTATGTGCCGCAGATTCTGGGTGACTACTGCCGGGCATGGCAAGCAGGAAAGCGCCATTCGGGGGGGCGAGCCGGGGCAGGGGGGCAGGCCCCTTCAGCCAACGTCAGATGCTTTGCGCTTGCAACCGCACGTCGCTTGCCGGGTAGGCCACGCAGGGCAGCACGCAGCCCTCGGCCTTTTCTTCGGCAGACAGGCCGGGCCACTCGATGGCATAACGCACTTCGCCTTCGATCAGCATGCCGAGGCAGGTGCGGCAGGTGCCGTTGCGGCAGGAGCTGGGCCAGTCGATGCCGCCTTGCTCCAGCGACAACAGCAGGGGCTGCTCGGGCCAGGCGTCGCATTGCTGGCCGTCGGGCTCGACCTTGGCGATGAAAAAGGGGGCTGCGGTGGGTGTGTTCATGGGGTGCGTTTCTTCAAGCGTTGCGGGAGGCGTGTGTCCAAACCAGCAGCAGGTTGTTGGCGGGCATCGCATGCCGTGCGGCCAGTTGCAGGTCGGCCTGGGCGGCGACGGCGGCCACGTCTTCGATGCGGCGGATGCCCCAGTCGCCGTCTTGTGCGCGCAGGCTGGCGTCGAAAGACAGGTTGCCAGGCGCGGTGGGCACGCCATCTTCCAGGTACGGGCCGTAGGTGACGAGGTGGCCGCCCGGCGTCAGGTGGCGGGCGGCGCCTTGCATCAGCCCCGTGCAGCAGGCCCAGGGCGCGATGTGCAGCATGTTGGCGCAGTAGACCAGGTCGAACGACGCGGCGCCGAACGCCGGGCCTTCGCTGGGCCAGCGGTCATGCAGCACGTCCAGCCGCTGTGGTGCCCGCACGTTGCGGGCACCGGCCTGCTCGGCCCAGGCGGTGATCGATGCGAAGTGGGTGTTGTGCAGGTCTGTGGGCTGCCAGGTCCAGCCGGGCAGGGCGGTTGCAAAGTGCGTGGCGTGCTGGCCGGTGCCGCTGGCAATCTCCAGCGCGGCGCCGGTAGGTGGCAACAGGGCCAGCAGCTTCGCCAGGATGGGGCCCTGGTTGCGTTCGGCGGCGGGGCTGTGCTGGAGGGGGGCGGTGGTCACTGAGTATTTTGGTATTTTTAGCCTCTAGCGCTTATCTGGTAAGCGCTAGTAGCTATGAAATAAAGAGCGCGTCGAAGAAGCCGACGGGGACTGTACCTCAGATGCTTTGTCCAGGCGGCGCTGCCTGTTTTTTAAGCGGCATAAGAAGTTTCCTTGTAAATCAATGACTTAAAACTGTCATACAAGGCTTGTTCAGAGTTATCCACAAGATTGTCCAGTCCGGGAAGGGATAACCGGGGGTTTTTGGGGCCGTTTGAGGGCGTTGGCGGCGGGGGCAGATCGGGTTTTGTAATTGCCTGTTTTTTGAGCGTCACAAGGATATTCCTTGTAAATCAATCACTTAAATCGTCCATACAAGGCTTATCCAAGGTTATCCACACCATTGTCCAGTGCAGAACGGGATAACCATCGCCATGGTGTTCTGCGTTGCCTAAAAATAAGGCAGTATAGGGTGATCCTTTACAAATCAAGCACTTGGCGTTGTCATACAGGGCTTGTCAAAACTTATCCACATGATTGTCCAGCGCTGGCAGGGATAACCCTCAGGTGGTGGGCTGCGGGGTGTTCAGGGGGTGACCTTCACGCCCTTCCAGAACGCCACGCGGCCTTTGATTTCTTCGGCTTCGGGCTTGGGGTCCGCGTAGAACCAGGCGGCGTCGGTGTTCATTTCGCCGTTGACCAGCAGCGACAAGTAGCTGGCCTGGCCCTTCCAGGCGCAGGTGGTCTTGTGGTTGCTGAAGGTGAAGTAGTCGCGGTGGAGTGCGCTTTCGGGGAAGTAGTGGTTGCCCTCCACCACCACGGTGTCGTCGCTTTCGGCAACTACTACGCCGTTCCAGACTGCTTTCATGGGAAATCCTTGGTAAAAATGGCCGCTGGCGCTTGATTTATAAGCGCTGTTAGCTATGAAATTGTGAGTAAAAGGGTGCCGCTGCGGCAGCAAGCCCCCGGAACGGGATTGCGAGGCCGATTATTCCCAATGCGCCGCAGCTGTGCACGGGCCTCTGGGAACGCAGGGTTTTAGGCGGATATGCCTTCATTTATTCAGTCGCCTGCGCAACCGGCGGCCAGCGCCGCGTGGCTTACAGTGCAGCGCGCGGTGCCCGCACATTGGGGATGGGCGCCAGAGGCGGTTTAGAGAGATGCGTTTCGTTTCTATTCCACTGATTGATGGACCAACCAAGACAACAGGACAGGAGAACCTTCACCATGGGTATTGATTTCAAAGGCCGTGTGGCGATCGTGACGGGCGCAGGCGGTGGCCTGGGCCGGCAGCATGCATTGGCTTTGGCAGCGCGCGGCGCCAAGGTGCTGGTCAACGACCTGGGCGGCGCGGTGGACGGCAGCGGCGGTACCGTGGGTGCGGCGCAGGCCGTGGTCGATGAAATCCGCGCTGCGGGCGGCGAGGCGCTGGCCAATGGCGCGTCGGTCACCGACTTTGCCGCGGTCGAGGCCATGGTGCAGCAGGCCATCGACGCCTGGGGCCGGGTGGACATCCTGGTCAACAACGCCGGCATCCTGCGCGACAAGTCGTTCGCCAAGATGAGCATGGACGACTTCCGCCTGGTGGTGGATGTGCACCTGATGGGCGCCGCCAACTGCTGCAAGGCCGTGTGGCCGCACATGGTGGCCCAGCAATATGGCCGCATCGTGATGACCACGTCGTCCACCGGCCTGTACGGCAACTTCGGCCAGGCCAACTATGGCGCGGCCAAGCTGGCCCAGGTGGGGCTGATGCAGACCCTGGCCATCGAGGGCGCCAAGTACAACATCCACGTGAACGCCCTGGCCCCCACGGCCGCCACGCGCATGACCGAGGGCCTGATGCCCCAGGAAGTGCTGGACGCCCTGAAGCCCGAGGCCGTGGTGCCCGCCATGCTGGTGCTGGCGCACGAAAGCGCGCCCACGCGCACCATCCTGTGTGCGGGTGCGGGCACGTTCGAGGCCGCCCACATCACCCTGACGCAGGGCGTTCATCTGGGCATTGGCGCTGATGTGCCCGAGCAACTGGCGGCCCACCTGGCCCAGGTGACGGACCGTGCCGGTGAGCAAGTACCACAAAGTGGCGCAGCCCAAGGAACCAACGAAGTTGGAAAGGCCTTGGCCGCAAGGGCTTGATTTCCCCAGAGGCGGGCCAGCGCTCAACGTGCTAAGTTCCGGGCCGACAGAAGTTGGATCGGTATAAACATATGAGCACACTGCACGAGAGACTGGCCGCCTACCCGGCGGACGCCCTGGGGGGGATTCGCCGCGGCATCGAAAAGGAAGGGCTGCGCGTGCTGCCCACCGGCGGCCTGGCCCTTACACCCCACCCGCTGGCCCTGGGCTCTGCCCTCACGCACCCGCTGATCACGACCGATTACAGCGAGTCGCAGCTGGAGCTGATCACCGGCGCCCACAAGGGCGTGCAGAAGTGCCTGGATGAGCTGACCGAGGTGCACCAGTTCGTGCACCACACCCTCAAGGACAGCGGCGGCGAGCTGCTGTGGGCCTCCAGCATGCCCTGCGGCCTGCCCACCGACGAGACGATTCCGATTGGCCGCTATGGCAGCTCCAATGTGGGCCGCGCCAAGAGCGTGTACCGCATGGGCCTGGGCCACCGCTATGGCCGCCGCATGCAGACCATCTCGGGCATTCACTACAACTGGTCGCTGCCGGGCGTGGACAGCGAGCAGTATTTCGCACTCATCCGCAACTTCCGCCGCCACGCGTTTGTGCTGCTTTACCTGTTCGGCGCGTCGCCCGCCTTGTGCCCCTGTTTTGTGGAAGGGCGCGAGCACCGACTGGAGCGCATGGAGGGCGGCAGCGCGCTGTACCTGCCCCACGCCACGTCGCTGCGCATGGGCCGCCTGGGCTACCAGAGCGACGCGCAGGCCACGCTGGCCGTGAGCTACAACGGCCTGACGGGCTACGCCAACTCGCTGCACGAGGCGTTGACCAAGCCGTACCCCGCCTACGAAACCGTGGGCGTGCGCAACCCCGGTGGCGACTACAACCAGCTGGGCACCAGCCTGCTGCAGATCGAAAATGAGTTCTACGGCACCATCCGCCCCAAGCGCACCGTGCGCACCGGTGAGCGCCCGCTGCACGCGCTGCGCGAACGGGGTGTGGAATACGTTGAAGTGCGCCTGATGGACCTGGACCCGTTTGTGCCCGTGGGCATCACCGCGCCCACCATGCGCCTGCTGGACGTGTTTTTGCTGCACTGCCTGCTGTCCGACAGCCCGCCGGACACACCGGCCGAAATTGCCGAACTCAAGCAGAACCAGCACCTCACCGCAGAGCGTGGCCGCGAGCCCGGTTTGCACCTGTCGCGCAACGGCCAGAGCGTGCCGCTGACCGAATGGGGTGCCGAGGTGCTGGCCGCCTGCGAGCCGCTGGCTGCCTCGCTGGATGCCACCCATGGCACCGACGACTACAGCACCGCGTTGCGCGATGCCCGCGCGCTGATGGCTGCGCCCGAGCGCACACCATCGGCCCGCGTTCTCGACAGCATCGTGCAGAGCCACCACAACAGCTTTGAATCCTTTGCCCGCCAGCAGTCCATCGCTGCGCGCGACGCGTTGCTGGGCTTGCCGTGGACGCCTGAACAGCAGGCGCGCTACCTGGCGATGGCAGATGAATCGATTGCCGCGCAGAAAGCCATCGAGGCGGCAGACACGCTGCCGTTTGAAGAATGGCGCGAGCAGTACATGGCGGTGAAGGAGCTCGGGTGATGGGGCACGCAGGCGTCAGGAAACTCCTGATTTGATAGCTGCTTGCGCTTATTCATCAAGCGCTAGAGGCTGTTTAGACGCTAATTTCAGCCTTGCAGCTGCAGCAGCGCCTCTTGCCGCCAGTATTCGGCCGCGTCCAGAAACCCCTCCCATACGCAGCCATTGCACCCGCGCCCACAGCAGGTCGTTGGCTCGGGCGGCGGGGTGCGCAGCGCAATGCCCATGTCTGCAGCGCGTTGCTGCAGCGACTGGAACATCTGCTGCGCGGTCGCGCCGTCCACAGCGCGGGCCGGGGTTGCCATGGTGAGTGAAGTCACGGCTTGTGGCGCCCGGACTTGGCGCGGCGCACGGCGTACTGCACCCCAAACGCAATGCCCAGCACCAGCGCAAACCAGCCCACCAGGGCCGCCTGGCTCATCAGATCGCGCACGCTGTCAGAGCGGGCGACGTACGGCGCCAGCAGGATGACCAGGCCAATCAGGGCCAAGGTCACGCTCTTGAACAGCAGATCCTTGTGGGCCTTGGTGGCGGTGGCTTTGCGCGGGGTGTCGAGAGGGGCTGGCATGAAGGTCAAACAACGCCGTGGCGTAGGGCAAGTGGGACCGCGATTATCCTTGCCACCCTTAGAACCTGTTGAACCAAGAAGAAAGTACCCCCGCATGGCCATCCAGTGGTTCCCCGGTCACATGCACCTGACCCGTAAAGCCATCACCGAACGCATCAAGGACATTGACGTGGTGATCGAGGTGCTGGACGCCCGCCTGCCCGGCTCCAGCGCCAACCCGCTGCTGGCGGAGATCACCGGCCACAAGCCCACGCTCAAGGTGCTCAACAAGCAGGACGTGGCCGACCCCGAGCGCACGGCGCAGTGGGTGGACTGGTACAACGCCCAGAGCGACACGCGCGCCTTGCCACTCGATGCGTCCGACCCGGCCCCCACGCGCAAGCTGATTGACGCGTGCCACCTGCTGTCGCCCAACCGGGGCGGCATGGCCAAGCCCATGCGGGTGCTGATCTGCGGCGTGCCCAACGTGGGCAAGTCCACGCTCATCAACACGCTCAGCAACAAGCGCCAGGCCAAGACGGGCGACGAGGCCGGCATCACCAAGCTGGAACAGCGCATCACCCTGGCCGACGACTTCTACCTGTGGGACACGCCCGGCATGCTGTGGCCGCGCATTGTGGTGCCCGAAAGCGGCTACAACCTGGCCGCCAGCGGCGCGGTGGGCCGCAATGCCTACGACGAGGAGTTGGTGGCGCTGGAGCTGCTGCGCCGCCTGCAGAAAAACTACGCCCCACTGTTGGAGGCTCGCTACAAACTGGGCCTGCCCGAGGGGGCCGTGGCAACGATGCACGACGAAGAGCTGCTCGAAGCCATTGGCCGCAAACGCGGTGCCATGCTGGGCGGCGGCAAGGTCAACCTGCAAAAGACAGCCGAGATCGTGATGACGGATTTCCGCACCGCCATCCTGGGCCGCATCACGCTGGAGACGCCCGCCGAGTTTGAAGCCTGGCGCGCTGCGGGCCTGGCCGAAGACGCCAAGCGCCAGGCCAAGAAGGATGCGCGCGCCAAGTCCAAAGGCAAGGGCTCGGGTGTGCGGGAGCCTGCGCCGGGCAGCGACGACGGCACGGACTGACCGGGTTCCCGGCGCATCCCAGCGGGCGCGCAGGATGCCCGCCGTCGGCGTTGCGTGGCCGCCGCTGCTGGCGTTTTGCTGGTAGCCGATCCGTAAGAACTTGAACAGGTTCTAAGGCTGCGGTTACGATGGCCTTCCCCCCTGCAACCCCCGTCGCCATGGCCGAAGCCCCCGCTGTTCCGCTGCCCGACCACGAAGACGCCACCACACGCCATCTGGTGCGTGTGGCAGGGTGGGCCGTGATGCTGCTCGGCGGCGTCATCGGCGTGCTGCTGATGTTTGACGACCCCGTGCAGCCTGCGCGTGTGGCGCTCAATCTGGTGGCGGGCTTGGTGGGGGGCTCAGCGCTGTGGCTGGCGCGCCAGCAGCGCTGGACGCAGGCGGCCCACCTGCTGGTGTGGGGCGTGTGGGTATCGGTGTCGCTGGTGGCGGCCCGCAATGGCGGTGTGAATGGCCCCAACCTGCTCAACTACCCGGTGATCATCGTACTGGCCGGCTGGCTGCTGGGGGCCAGGGCCACCCTGACGCTGGTGGGGCTCACGGCGCTGCTGTTCCTGGGGTTCATCTGGGCCGACATCCAGGGCATGTTCAAGCCGGTGCAGGTGGCCAACCGGGTGGCCGGTGCGGTGTACCTGGCAGGCATTCTGGTGCTGACGGCAGCGGCCACGCTGCTGTCGCGCCGCAACTACATGAGCCGGGTGCAGGAGGCGCAGCAGACCGCTACCAACCTGGCTGCCAGCGAGGCTGCACTGCGCAAGCTGCTGCGGGCGGTGGAGCAGAGCCCCGAGAGCATCGTTATTACCGATCTGAAAGAAGACATCGAGTACGTGAACGACGCCTTCGTGCGCCGCACGGGTTATGAGCGCGATGAAGTGGTGGGCAAGGCATCGGCCGACTATTCCAGCAATGGACTGGCGCCCGCGCAGCGGGACGGCCTGCGCGCCACCCTGGCACGCGGCGAGAGCTGGGCGGGCGAGCAGGTCAACCGCCGCAAGGACGGCGCCGAGATTGCCGAGGCCGTGGTGGTGGCCCCCATCCGCCAGCCTGACGGCCACATCAGCCACTATGTAGAGCTCAAGCAGGACGTCACCGAGCGCAAGCGCGCAGCGCAGGAAATTCATCGCCTGGCGCATTTCGACAGCCTCACCAGCCTGCCCAACCGCTTCACGCTGATGGAGCGGCTGTCTGCGCTGCAGGGCCGCGCGGGCCGCCCGCCCACCACGCAACACGCGCTGCTGCTGCTGGACCTGGACCGCTTCACCACCTTCAACGATGCACGCGGCAGCGAGATGGGCGACCGCCTGCTGTGCGCCGTGGCGCTGCGCCTGTCCGAGATACTGCCCCCCCAGGGCCTGCTGGTGCGTGTGGCGGGCGACGAATTTGCCGTGGTGCTCCACGGCCTGGGCGCAGACGCCTCGCTGGCGGGCCGGCGTGCCCTGGCCTTTGCCGAAAAGCTGCAGACAGCGCTGCTGCGGCCGCTGCACCTGCAAGACAACGACACCGAAGAAGCCCAGCTGGGTGCTAGCGTGGGCATCACGCTCTACCCGCAAAGCGCCAATGATGTTGCGCACGACGCCCTGCGCCGTGCAGGCACGGCGCTGCACCGCGCCAAGCAGGCCGGTGGTGGGCGGGCGGCCTTCTTCGAGCAAGGCATGGGCGAGGCGGCTGAGCAGCGCTTTCGCGTGGAGCGCGAGCTGCGCCAGGCCATCGGCGCGGGCGAGCTGCGGCTGTACCTGCAATCGCAGGTGGACGTGTTGGGCCAGATCACCGGGGCTGAGGTGCTGGTGCGCTGGCAGCATCCGCGCGACGGCCTGGTGGCGCCGGGCGTGTTCATCCCCGTGGCGGAAGAGTCGGACCTGATCGTGAGCCTGGGCGGCTGGGTACTCTCCCATGCCTGCGCGCTGCTGGCGCAGCCATTGTTTCAGGAGCGGCGACTGCGGCTGTCGGTCAACCTGAGTGCCCGGCAGTTCCGGCAGGCGGGTTTTGTGCCGCAGCTGCGCGCCATGCTGGCTGCCAGCGGCGCCGACCCGCGCCTGCTCACCCTGGAGGTGACCGAAGGCCTGGTGATCGACGATTTTGACGACGCCGTGGCCAAGATGGGCGAGTTGGCGGCGCTGGGGGTGGACATGTCGCTGGACGACTTTGGCACGGGCTATTCGTCGCTGGCCTATCTCAAGCGCCTGCCGATCCAGGAGATCAAGATCGACCGCTCCTTTGTGCGCGACGCACCCACCAATGCCGACGATGGCGTGCTGGTGGAAGGCATCCTGTCGGTGGCCCGCCACTTCGGCCTGCGCGTGGTGGCGGAAGGGGTCGAGACCCGCGACCAGGCGGATTTCCTGAGCCAACGCGCTCCCGACATCGTGTACCAGGGCTACCTCTTCGGGCGCCCCGAGCCCGACACCGACTGGCTGGCCCGTGCAGCGCTGGTGGGCACCGCCACCGTGGAGGATGAAGGCTGAATTTCAAGCAAAAATAGCTGCCAGCGCTTATTGGTAAAGCGCTGGCAGCTATTTTTATGATAGCAAACGGCTTGTCGGCGCATGCGCGCCTCAGCGCCACGGCCTGCGGGTGCCTGGTGACTTACTTGTTCTTCTCTTTGCCACGCGGGATGACGGCGGTCACCGGTGGCATGGGGCGGTCAGAGCCGCCGCTTTCCTTGGGCAGCGAAGTGTCCTTCTTGGGTTTCTTTGCCATCTTGTTGCTGCGTTGTTCGCCTTTGGCCATGGTGCCTCCTGTAAAGGTCTCGGAATGGGACCGTGCCGGGATGGTACGTCACAAATCGGCCCCTTTCAGCGCACGGCGGGCTGCGCCGCAGCGGGGTTCGCTGCCGCAGGCTGCGCTCGCAGAGCCAGGCGCTGGTCATGCGCCAGCGCCAGGGCGTTGAGCACCGCGATGCTCCCACCCAGCGCACAGGTGGCGCCCCAGCCGCCCCATAGCCAGGCCACGGACCCGAGCGCCGACCCGCTGGCCGCGCCCGTGAAGTAGCTGGTCATGTACACCGCGTTGATGCGCGCACGGGCCGTGGGGTCCAGCCGGTAGATCACGTTCTGATTGCTGATGTGCACGCCCTGCAGCGCCAGGTCCACCACCAGCATGCCCACTACAAACCACACCAGGCTGGTGGCGCCCAGCCAGAGCGCGCCCCAGCCCAGCAGCAGCAACCCCACCGAAACGGCCGTGGTTACCTGGGCCTGACCACGGTCGGCCATGCGGCCCGCCACATTGGCCATGAGTGCACCGGCCACGCCCGCCAGCCCCACCAGGCCGATGCCCGCATCGCCCAGGCGGTGGGCAGGCCCCGCCAGCAACAGCGCCATGGTGGAGAACAACACGCTGACCGACGCAAACGACAGCCCACCCAGCAAGGCCCGGCTGCGCAGCCGGGGGTGGCGCAGGGCCAGCGTGCCCAGAGAGCGCAGCACCTGGCAATACCCCTGGGCCCGCCCAGCGTTTCGCGAGCGGGGCATTACCCACCACAGCGCCAGCGCCACGGCTACCATGGCCACGCCCGCCACGCGGTACACCAGCGTCCAGCCGCCCAGTTCAGACAGCAGTCCTGCCACACTGCGCGCCGCCAGAATGCCCACAAGCAGCCCGCTCATCACCATCCCCACCGCGCGCCCACTGCGGCCCGGTACAGCCAGCGTGGCCGCCAACGGCACTAGCACCTGCGCAGCCACCGAGAACAGCCCCGTCAGCACCGTGCCCAGCGCCAGCAGGGCGTAGCTGCCCGCAAACCCGCTGGTGAACAGCCCCAGGGCCGCCAGCAACATCAGCGTGGTGATGAGCCGCCGCCGCTCCAGCATGTCACCCAGCGGCACCAACAACAACAAACCCGCCGCGTAGGCCACCTGCGCCAGCGTGACGATGAGCGCCGCCGAGGCGTCACGCACCTGCAACTGCGTGGCAATGGAGTGCAGAAGGGGCTGGTTGAAGTAATTGCTGCCCGCGCACAACCCGCAGGCCACGGCCATGAGCAGCAGCACCGGCGTACTGAGGCCTGTCGCCTCTGGGTGGGGCGTGCTGGGCGGTGTGGTGGATGCGGAGCGGGAGTGCGGTGGAGTACTCATCTTGGGGACAGTGGTTGCCTGGGGTGGTGTGCATGCACAGCTCATGCCTGCATCACTGCTGTGGCCTCGATTTCAATCAGCATGCCGTCGAGCGCCAGCCGGGGCACCGGGATCAGCGTGCAGGCTGGTGCCGCCCCATCGGGCCACAGGCTGCGCACCGCCTGGCTGAACAGCGCCAGCCGCTGCTCGGTGTGGTCCACCACCAGCACGGTGAGCTTGGCCACGTCATGCACGCTGGCCCCCGCGCCTGCCAATGCGATACGCAGGTTGGTGAACGCCTGGCGCAGTTGCTCGCCAAAGTCGGCAGACAGCTGGCCCGCAGCGTTCTCGCCACCTTGGCCCGCCACAAAGACAGTGCGTGCCGGGGCGGGCGCCACCACCACATGGGTGTAGCCATTGGCACGCGGGTCGTACAGGCCCGGCGGGTTGATGAAGCGCAGCGTGGAAGTTGCCGTGGCGGGGTGCTGGGTTGTTGCGGTATCAAGGCGCATGGTGCAGAAATCCTGAGAGGGGATGTGAAGGTGAAGCCCACGGCGGAATTGCCAGAAAGCCTGGGCGACCGCAGTCGCAGCGGCATCGGCGGCGGTTGCAAGGGCTTCGTGGGTTAGTATCAAACCTCAAGTTAAATTGAGGTCAATCTCCGTGAAGAAAGCCCTTGCAGACGCTGTTGTGAAACCAGGCAAGCCCCGCATTCCAGTCGCCCGCGTAGTAGCGGACGCGCAGGCTGACCCGTCCGAGCTGTGCGAAAAATCCGAGCTGTCGGTGGGCGAGGTTGCCAGCCGCAGCGGGCTGGCCGTGTCGGCCCTGCATTTTTATGAATCGCGCGGGCTGATCGCCAGTGTGCGCAATGCGGGGAACCAGCGGCGCTACCCGCGCTCCGTGCTGCGCCGCGTGGCGGTGATCAAGGTGGCGCAGCGCATGGGCGTGCCGCTGGCCGCCATCGCCGAGGCCTTGCAGGCGCTGCCCGCCGGGCGCACGCCCACGGTGGCCGACTGGCGCCGCCTGTCCGCCCGCTGGCGCGACGATCTGGACGAGCGCATCCGCACGCTGACGGCGCTGCGCGACCAACTGGATGGATGCATTGGCTGCGGTTGTTTGTCGCTCAAGGTCTGCCCGCTGCGCAATGCGCAGGATGCGCTCGCAGAGGAGGGGCCTGGGCCGCATTTTTGAGAGGCGATGTGTGATTTGCTGCGCCCGCCGACTAAAGGGACGCATGGATTCCTGAAGGTCCTGTCCATTCATCCCCTCAATCTGCTCCGCCCGCGCGTGCCCAGGCCCGCCACCGCCGTCGTGCATGCGTTGAGCCGCTTCCGACTGCTGATGGGCCCAGACCAATGCCTTTTGATCGTCATTCATGCTTGTCTCCCGTTGGGTAATTCGGTCGTCCATCTGCGGCCGCACTTGCGGGGCGGAACCTGCGGTGGTTGTATGGGGTATCGGCATGAGCCGTCACGCAAGCCCGAATGACTTGCGCAAGCCCTTCCCGACAGGGCCTGCAGGCATGAAGCGGCGCAGTTTGGCCAGCATCGACGCTTCACCCTTGGGTGTGTGGCGCATTTTCCAAGTCCCCAGCGCGGCACGGACGATGGTGTCGGCCACGCCCTGGGGCGGGGGCGCCTTCTGCACGTTGCTCTGGATCGCTTGCGACACGACGTCCAGCTCCTTGCTGTAGTCAGCAATCCGGGCCACCGTTTGGGGCGCGTTCAGATCCAGGTTGGTCTTGGTGAAGGAGGGCTCGACCAGCGAGACGCGGATACCGAACTGGCGCACTTCGTGGTCCAGCGTTTCAGCCAGCCCTTCAACGGCATGTTTGGACGCTGAATAGAGAGCCATGTAGGGCGCGGGCAAAAATCCGAGCACCGAACTCACATTGACGATGCGGCCAGAGCGCTGCCCGCGCATGTGCGGCAACACTACCTTGATCACGCGCAAGACGCCAAAGAGGTTCGTGTCAAACAGCTTCTGAGCCTCCTCCACAGATGTTTCTTCCGCAGCGCCCAGCAGAGTCACCCCCGCGCTGTTGACCAGCACATCGATGCGTTGGGCTTGCGCGATGATGGTCTGGATGCCGCTTTCAACGGACATTTCGTCGCGGATGTCCATCTCAACGAGCGTCACGTTGGGAATGGCGTGCGCTTTGGCGGTGTTGCGCACGGTGCCGAAAACCCGGCAGCCCTGTTCGGCAAACTTCATGGCGGCAGCACGACCGATGCCCGAGGACACGCCGGTAACAACGACAACTTTGGATTTCGACATGGCAGTTCCTTTGATAGTGAGATTCGCAAGGGGAATCAGATAGATGCAGATGCGGGGGCTGAGCGAACGGGCCGGATGCCGAACCAGATCGAATACATCGCGGGCAGGAAAACGAGCGTCAGTACCGTGCCGGCCAGCGTGCCGCCGATCAAGGTGTAGGCCAACGTTCCCCAGAACACGGAGTGCGTCAGCGGGATGAACGCCAGGATCGCGGCCAGGGCGGTGAGGATCACCGGGCGGGCACGTTGCACGGTGGCTTCCACCACGGCGCGGAAGGGGTCCAGTCCGGCGTCTTCGTTTTCGCGGATCTGCCCGATCAGGATGAGCGTGTTGCGCATCAGAATGCCGGACAACGCGATCAGGCCTACCAGCGCATTGATGCCAAAGGGCTGTTGGAACAACAGCAGTGTCGGCACCACGCCGATCAGGCCCAGCGGGCTGGTCAGGAAGACCATGACCATCCCTGAGATGGAGCGAACCTGCAGGATGATGATGAGCAGGGTGGCTGCCAGCATGATCGGGAAGATTGGCAGCATGGCGACCGTCGCCTTGCCAGCTTCCTCGATAGAGCCTGCTTCCACGATGCGGTAGCCGCCAGGCAGCTTGTCCATGAGGGGCTTCAGTTGCTGGGTGATGGCCGTGGATACGTCCGGAGGCTGCAAACCTTCGGCAATGTCGCCGCGCACCGTGATCGTCGGCGTGCGGTCACGCCGACGCAGGATGGGATCTTCCATGCGCACATCGACCTTGCCCACCTGCGACAGCGGGATGCGCTGCCCGCTCGATCCCACCAGCGACAGGCCCGAAATCTTCGCAGGGTCGAGACGGACATCACCGGCGGCCCGGCCCATCACTTGCACCGAGCGGATATCCTCGCGCACCTCCGTCAACGGGGCTCCGCTCAGCAGGAACTGCAGCTGCAGCGCCACCGAGCTGGAGCTGAGTCCCACGGCACTCAGGCGGTCCTGGTCGAGTGTGAAATGCAAGGTCGGAACACGCGGGCCCCAGTCCGTGTTGACGGTGCGCATCATCGGACTGGTCTGCAGGACCGCCTCGACCTCGGCGGAAATCTCGCGCAGCTTGTCCAGATCGGGCCCCATGACGCGGTATGCCACGGGGAAGGGCGAAGGCGGGCCAAACACGATTTGCGTGACACGCACCCGTGCCTCGGGCGCCAGGCCATCTGCCACCGCATGGCGCAGTCTGAATTTGAGCTCTTCCCGTTCCTTGTCATTGCCGGTGAGCACCACGATCTTGGCGAACGACGGGTTCGGCAGCTCGGGCGACATGGCCAGGAAAAAGCGCGGGGCACCCTGGCCGATGTAGGCGGTCACGACCTTGGCCTCCTCCTGCTTGGCCAGCCAAGCCTCCACCTTGGCCGTCGCAGCGCTGGTTTGTTCGATGGAAGTGCCATAGGGCATCTGCACCTCGACCAGCACTTCCGGCCGGTCGGACGTGGGGAAGAACTGCTTCTTGACCAGCGCCATCCCCAGCACCGACACCACAAACAGGATGACGACGGAGGCTGCAACAATCCATTTGCGCGCAATGACGCGGCCAAGCAGCTGGCGGAACTGGTTGTAGCGCGGTGTGTCGTAAATGGCGTCGTGTCCGCCTTCGACCGTTTTGAGGTCAGGCAACAGCTTGACGCCCAGGTAAGGCGTAAAAACCACCGCCACCACCCACGACGCAATCAATGCAATGCCTACGATCCAGAACATGTTGCTGGTGTATTCACCCGCCGTGGAGCGTGCGAAACCATTCGGCATGAAGCCAATGGCTGTGACCAGGGTGCCAGAAAGCATGGGGGCTGCCGTATGGCTCCAGGCGTAGGCCGAGGCCGCCACACGGCTGTAGCCTTCTTCCATCTTCACCACCATCATTTCAATGGCAATGATGGCGTCGTCCACCAGCAGGCCCAGGGCCAGGATGAGTGAGCCCAGCGTGATCCGGTCAAAGTTCTTGCCAGAGGCGGCCATGATCACGAACACCGCCGCCAGCGTCAACGGCACGGCGGCTGCCACGACGATGCCCACACGCCAGCCCATGCTGACAAAGCAGACCACCATCACGACGAGCAGGGCGACGAAAAACTTGACCATGAACTCGTCCACTGCCGAGCTGATGTTGACGGCCTGGTCGGTCACCTTGGTCAGCGTCATGCCCATGGGGAGTTCTGCATTGATCTTGGTGACCTCGGCCTCCAGCGCTTTGCCCAGATCGAGCCCGTTCCAGTCGTCGCGCATCACGACGCCCAGCAGCAGGGCTGGCTCGCCGCCGTTGCGCACCAGGAAGGTTGCGGGGTCTTCATAGCCGCGCTCGATAGTCGCCACATCCGACAGCTTCAGCGTCCGCCCCTGCGCGATGATCGGGGTCTGCCGGATCTTCTCCAGCGTGTCGAACGCGCCATCCACACGCAGGAAAACCTGTGGTCCCTTGGTTTCGATGGAGCCTGCGGGCGTCAGCACGTTCTGGCTGTTGAGCGCGGCAAAAATGTCCTGCGGCGCCACGCCCAGCGTGGCCAGGCGATCATGGGAGAACGAGACGTAGATCCGCTCGGGTTGTTCCCCAATGATGTTGACTTTCTTGACGCCCGCCACATGCAGCAGTTGCTGGCGCAACACTTCCGCGTCGCGGACCAACTGTCTTTGGGGTTCACCCTTGGCCTTGAGGGCGAAGAGCGCAAAGGTCACATCTGCATATTCGTCGTTGACCATAGGGCCGATGACGCCAGCAGGCAGTTTCCTCGCCTCGTCGCTGATCTTCTTGCGTGCCTGGTAGAACTCCTCCTGCACTTGCGACGGCGGTGCGCTGTCCAGCAGCGACACCATGGTGAAAGCCAGGCCGGGGCGGGTGAAGGTTTCTGTGCGGTCGTACCAGCGCAATTCCTGCATGCGCTTTTCCAGGGGTTCTGCAACCTGATCCTGCATCTCCTGGGCCGTGGCGCCAGGCCACGCCGTAACGATCGTCATCTGCTTGATGGTGAAAGGCGGGTCTTCAGCGCGCCCGAGTTTGGCAAACGCGAGAATGCCTGCTGCAGAGATCAGGAAGATCAGGAACAGGGTGATGGCGCGCTCGCGCACTGCGAGCGCCGACAGGTTGAAACGGCCTTCGCTCACGGACGTGCTCCTTCCTTCGGAGCAGCTGTCGCCAGATCTGCCAGCCGGACCTGCTCGCCCTCGCGCAACAGGTGCGCACCCAGTGCGACGATTCGCTCCCCGGGCTTGATGTGGCCCGTCACGTAGGCCCCCGCATCGTCCAGGCGCTGGACGGCCACCGGCTGCCAGGCAACCTTGGCCGGTTCACCGCGAAGCACCCAAACTCCTGGGCCCTTGCCCGCATCGAACAAGGCGCCGATGGGCACTTGCAGGCCCGCCGCCGCAGAGGACTTTTCGTCCGGAATGCGAACCGCCACCGTGGTGCCCAGGGGCGCGTTGGCCAAATCCCCTTCGAGCACATAGCGGGCCTCGAAGGTGCGCGTCACCCGGTCTGCCGAGCTGGAAAGCTGTCGCAGCTTGGCCGAGACGGCGGCCTCCTCCTTGCCAAACAAGGTGGCTTGTGCCTGCGACCCTATGGCGGGGCGCAAAGTCTCCGGCAGCTGCACGAGCGCTTCGCGTCGGCCTGCATGGGCCAGGCGGACCACCGGTTGCCCGGCGCTCACCACCTGTCCGGGTTCGGCCAGCGTTTCCACGACGACGCCGTCGCCGTCTGCCACCAGCTCGGCATAACGGCTTGCATTGCGGGATACATCCGCCTGGGCTTCGGCCGCACTGAGCTGCGCCTGGGCTGCGTCTGCAGCCGCCTTCACCTGGTCATAGGCCGCAGCGGAGATAGCGCCTGTGCCGCGCAGGTCGCGGTACCGTGCTTCATCGTCCGCCATCTGGCGAGCACGGGCACGCGCAGCGGCCACAGCCTCTTGCTGCGCATGGGCGGCAAGTTTCAGATCGACCGCATCGATGCGCATGAGCAGCTGCCCGCGTTTGACGGTCTGCCCCGCATCCACCAGCCGTTCCAGCACCTTGCCCGAGACGCGAAAGCCCAGGTCGCTCTGCACCCGGGCCGCTACGGTACCCGTGAACGCCCTGGAGGCAGCTGCGGCCTCTTGAACAATGGCTGCGCGCACCAGCGGCGCTTCGGTGCGTGGATCGGAAGAAGCCTTTTCGCCGCAGGCGACCAGCGCCAACGGCAAGGCAGAAATGAGAAACAGAGTGGCGAGGCGAGGCCGAAGCATGAAAGTCCCTTGTGCAGATGGATCGGGACTTTCATTGTGATTCTTGTGACCAAATTAGTCAACAGTCACAAATAAACTTTCGCTCATGGGGACAGGCTGCGCAGGACCAGGCTGGACAACTGGGTGGGCGCCTCGTTGGCGTAGTCCAGGCTGTGCTGCAGGATCAGCGGATTGAGGTAGGGGCGCATCACCAGGTGGATGGCTGCAGTGGTTTCATCCAGCGGCGTCTTGCGCTCGAAGTCGCCGGTCTGCCGGCCTTCCTGCAAGACATCCCGCAACAGCGCCTGCAGGCGCTCCTCGTACACGATGGTGGACTGCCAGCGTTCGGTTGCCGCAGAGGTGGCGATCTCGTAGAGCTTTCTGTCCTGGAAAAAGAGACGCAGGCTCGACTCCACAATGGCTTTGAACATGCGCCGCAGCTTCTCGGGTGGCCGATCGGCCTGGGCCACGGCCGCCCGGACCTCGCTCTCGATATCGCTCAGGCAGTTGGCGCAAATCATCTCGCCGATGGCCTGCTTGGATTCGAAGAACTTGTAGATATAGGCTTTGGAAAAACCGATCTCCTTGGCCAGGTCGGACACGGTGGTTTTTTCGTAGCCGTAGCGGCTGAAGTGCTCGGTGGCGGCGGTCACGATCTGGTTTCGCACCTCGTGGTCCGCAGGGCCCCGGCCTGCGGCGGTGGGATGGCTTGTTTTGGTCATGGGCAAAGCTTACGCCAGTCTTGGTGACTAGACAACGAGTGACTATTTGGTATTATGGTCACAATTCAATTGAACCATGACCGAAAAAACCATGCTGCCCAAACGCACACTCGCCGCCCTTCTTGTGGCCAGCCTCTCCGCCGGCTGCGCCGTGGGGCCGGACTATGTCCGGCCCGAGATTTCCCTGCCTGGGCATTACCAGGATCAGCCCGGCAGCAATCAACAGCCAGAGAAGGCCGCCGCCGAACTGGCCTCCTGGTGGTCTGCGTTTGGCGATCCTCAACTCACGCGATTCGTGTCGCTCGCGCTGGCGCAAAACCTCGATCTGGCGCAAGCCGCTGCACGGGTCGCCCAGGCGCGTGCGGGGCTGGGCGCGGCCGACGCCGCACTGTTGCCGTCCGCAGCCGTGTCGGGCCAGGCTGCGCGGGCCTATCAGTCCACGCAAACACCCTTGGGACAGGTCTTGAGTTCGACGCCGGGTTTTGACCGGTATGGCAGCGCTTACGAGGCAAACCTGGGCGCAAGCTGGGAGCTGGATGTGTTCGGCGGCCTGCGCCGGGGGCGGGAGGCGGCCACCGCCGAATACCAGTCTTCGGAGGCTGGTGCTGTTGCCACCCGATTGGCCGTGGCGGCACAGACCGCAGATATCTACATCACGATTCGCGGCCTGCAGGCCCGCCGAGAAGTAGCCCGCCAGCAGGTGCAGACGCAACACGACCTGCTGTCCAACGTCAGGCTGCTGCACAGTAAGGGTCTTGCGGCAGAGCTCCAGGTGAGCCAGGCGGAGGGGGCGCTCTCGCAGGCGCAAGCAGCGATTCCGGTGCTGGACGCTTCCTTGGACACGTTAATGAACGCCATGGATGTCATCCTGGGAACTCCCCCGGGCACCCACCGCGCAGAACTGACCGCGCCGGGCGGCATTCCGGCAACTCCCCAAGGAATTGCGACGGGCTCGCCGAGCGAGCTGCTCAGGCGCAGGCCGGACCTCATCGCTGCGGAGCGCCGCTTGGCTGCATCCAATGCGCGCATTGGCGCCGCCATCTCCGAGTACTACCCCAAACTCTCTCTCAGCGGCCTGGTGGGGAGTGCAACGTCTGTGTCCAGCGGCAGCCTGTTCTCGGGCGGCGCCAGCCAGGCCACAGGCGTGCTCGGGCTGCGCTGGCGTCTTTTCGACTTCGCGCGCATCAATGCGCAGATAGAGCAGGCCAAGGGCCAGGAGGCAGAGATGCTGGCCGCCTACCGATTGGCGGCGCTGCGGGCCACGGAAGATGTGGAAAACTCGCTCTCCGCGTTTTCCAGGCGCCAGGAGCAAGTTTTGGTGTTGAAGGCCGGTGTCGATTCGCTGGGTCGCGCTCGCGCAGCGTCGTTCTCGGCCTACCAAAAAGGCGTTGTCAGCTTGATCGAAGTCCTGCACGCCGATGAGACCTTGCTCCGGGCTGCCGATGCGCGTGTACAGGCGCAGACGGAATCTGCCCGTTCGGCAGTGGCCATCTTCAAAGCACTGGGGGGAGGGTGGGAGTCCGGTGCATCTCCGACCTAGTCCACGTTCAATGGTCACGCCCAAAGCAGCGTTAACTTCCGACGAGTACGGTCACATCGCCTACCACCGCAACGGCCCGGTTTCATCGCTCCAGAAGATCCACCGCCGCACCTCCGCATACGGCGATGTGCCGATGGAATACGGGTCCATCCCCGTCTCCACGCGCTCCAGGTGCACCAGGTAGCCGCCGTAGCTGGCGGCCCACAGGGTGCTGCCGTCGGGCGACATGTCCATGGCACTGATGGTGCTGCCGATGTGGTGGCGCCACAGCGGGCGCCCGTCGTCGCTGATGGCGTGCAGGTAGCCATTGGCATCGCCCAGCACCACCATGCCCGGCAGGGTGGCAGATGCATACACGCGCCACTGGGTGTTGATGGCCGGGGCTTCGTGCGTTTCTTCTTCTCCACTGTCTGCCGCGAGGTCTGGCAACGCTGCACTCACTGGCGCGGCCAGCGTGCAGCCCCCGTAGAAGTGGCAGGAGTTGGCAAACAGCTGCGTGCCGTCATGTGAAAAGGTGGTGTGGTGCGGGTAGGACGACAGGGGCTCGTAGCGGCGCACCACCTGGCCTCGGGGGTTCAGCAGGATGTGCACGCTGTCCTGGTCGCCCACGGCGATGTAGCGCTCGTCCGGTGACAGGGCCATGTGCAGCATGTCGAGCGCCAGCATCGTGACCTCGGCGCCGTTCACCGATTCGTCCTGCTGGTTCTTGGGCCAGGTGTAGGGGCCGTCTTCGTCAAAGGTTTGCGGGTGGATGCGCTGCACGGGGCTGCTGGCTTCCTCGGCACCCTCGGCGTGCAACAGATAGACGCCCGTGGGGTTGCGCAGCAGCACACGCTGGCCGTCGTTGAAGGGGATCAGCTCGTCGCAGCGCTGGCCCAGGGGGCCGGGCGATACCACCACCTGAGCTGGCAGTGCTTCGTTGCCCTGGGGCAGTGCAAAGCGGGCGATGACGGGGCCGTCAAAACCATCGTGCGTGGTGACATGCTGGCCGTCGCTTTGCGCAAAGCAGCGCCGGTTGGGCGAGCGGCCGAGGCCGCGCAGTGCGGGCAAGGGGATGTGCCGCAGGCCCTGCAGGGCCACCCAGTGCGCCGTGTCGTCGTAGGGGGCGCCGATGCGCGCCAGCACGCGGCCGTCGTCCAGCGCGAACACCGGGCCGATGAAGCGGCCCGCATCGGCGGCGTGCCGCACGAAGGCGTCGGGGGCAAATGCAAAGCGCTGGCGAAAGCGGTCGGCCAGGTCTTCGTCGGCGTAGGTGTTGACCACGCGGGCCAGTTGCAGCACGGTGGCTGCGGCCGCCTTGCGCGGGTCGGAGGGCAGGTCGCTGTCTTCGTTTTCTTCTTCTTGTTCTTCTTCGGTATCGCCGTTGCCTTTCTGCACCTCGGCCGAATCCAGTGCGAGCTGGTGCGCGCGGATGGCGGCCACATAGCTTTGCCCATCGGCCTGCCATTGGTCGGACAGCGTCATCAGCTCGACAGGGAAGACCGCTGCATCGGGCAGGTCGGGCGCGAGCGGGGGTGTGGCCAGCAGGTGCACGGCGGCTTCGATGCGCCGCGCCTCGGCCTGACGGGCCTGCTCCTGTTCGTGCTGATCGCGTACGCGCAATTGGACCGCGCCGTAAAAACGCAGCAGCCGCGTTATGTGGTCGGCGGCGCTGCGGGGCAGGGTGGCGCGGGCATCGCTCTGGCGCTGCGCATAGGTGAACTCCACCACGGCTGGCCCGTCCAGCGCGGCTTCCACGTTGATCTGGTAGGCGCTGTGGGCGTTGTCGTCTTCGTCGCCGGGGGCTTCGTCGCCGTTTTCCCAGCTGAGCTTGAGGGCGCGGCCCCAAGGCTCGCCTTCGTGCATGCAGGGCTGGCGCGCACCCACCCACACGTCGCCTTCCCACCAGCCGTTCTTGTCGCTGTCCCACCAGTCGTTGTAGCGCTCGGTGAACACAGGCAGGGAGGTAAATTCTTCGATGCGCTCTGCGGTCAGCTCGGTCACCAGGCGCTGGTACAGCGGGTAGCGGGCGCGGTGCTGGCCCACGGCCTTGCTCAGGTAGTCCAACACGCCGCGCCAGGCCAGCGTGCAGGCCTGCCAGGCTTCGGGGGCGGTGTCGGGTGCCAGAGCCAACCACTCGCCGGGCTCGCCTTCGCTATAGGCGCGGTACACCAGCGTGAGCTGCGCGGTGGTGGGCACCTTGTGGCCCCGCACGGCGGCGGCCAGGCGCGCCAGCAGCCCCTGGCGTTCGGGCACCTGCGCCACCGAGAGGTAGAAGTCCCAGGTCTTCCAGACGGTGATGAACACGTTGTCGTCGCGCTGGTCGCCATCGGCGTCCACATGCCGCTGGCACAGCGAAAAATCAGTCTGCTGAAACCACCCGGTGGCCGTGTGCTCCTTGGGGCCGATCACGGGCGTGTGCACGGCGGCCAGGATGTTGCGCACGCTGATGGCCTCATCGGCGAACAGGTCGGCCTCCAGGGGCATCAGCGCGTGGATCTCGGCGCTGCTGCGCGTGGCGTTGTCGCCCGCGCGCACGGCGGCCACCACGCGGGCGCGGTCCAGCACGTAGCTGACGCCGCTTTCGCCATCATCGATGCCGTCATGGAACTCAGGCGGGAACACGATGCCTACGATTTCGCCGGAGAACTCCGCCAGGTGCGGCACGCTGCGCACCTCGTCCATGAGGAACTCCACCTGTTCGGGCCCGGTGATGTCTACGGGGTATTCATCCGTGAACAGTGCCACCCGCGCCGTGAGCCCGCCACGCACGGTGAGCCCGCCGTGGTTGTAGTCGCCCCACAGCAGGTCGGCCACTTGCAGCGCGCCCTGCACATAAAGCAGCTGGCCGCCCACCACGGCGTTGTCCATGCGCGCGTCGCCCAGTACGACCAGGTGCGTGGCGCCATCGGTGTCGTCGCAGGTGAGTGCGCCGTCGATCTGCAGATGGCCTTCGATCAGGATCAGAAAGGGCTGGCCCGTGGGAGCTTGGTTGGTGTTGTTGCCGCCCTGCAGCAGCGCCCGCAGCGGGCTGCCGCTGGCCAGGGGCGCATCCAGGTGCAGCTCGGGCACCTGCACATCGCCGGTGATGCAGAGCACGGTTTCCGTGGCCAGCGCATCCGGGTCCTCTGCAAGGCGCTGGGCGATCCAGCTGTCGGCGGGCAGTCGGGCGGCCACATCGGCCAGCGGGCAAAGTCGGGCAGTGGGCATGGTGCGGCAGGGCGGTGGAACAACGGGCGGGGCATCGTACACCGCGCGCCATGTGGTTTTTGCTTTGCGCAGAGAATGATGTGTTGTCTTACTAATTGCCCGCCATGACGCAAAACTATCCCGTTTTCGAAGTCCTTCCCCGCGACCTGTCTGCCTACCGCCAGGGCAATGTGGGCATCGACTACGTGCACCGTTTTGAATCGGGCCAGCCAGGCCCCCACGTGCTCATCAATGCGCTCACGCATGGCAACGAGATCTGCGGCATGGTGGCGGCCACGCACCTGCTGGACACGGGCGTGCGCCCGCGGATTGGCACGCTGACCATCAGCTTTGCCAACGTGGCGGCGTATGCATCGTTTGATCCGACCCGTCCGTTTGAAAGCCGCCAGCTGGTGCACAACCTCAACCGCATCTGGTCCGCCGGTGAGCTGGACGGCACGGCCGCAAGCCCCGAGCTGGACCGCGCCCGTGCGTTGCGCCCGGTGGTGGCTGCGGCCGATCACATCCTGGACATCCACTCCACCAGCCAGGATGTGCAGCCTTTCTGGGTGTACCCCGCATATCCGCGCAATGCGCAGGTGGCGCTGGCCATTGGCAGTCCGCCCGTGCACCTGGTGATGCCCAGCGGGCTGGGCTCGGGCACGCCGCTCATCCAGCACGGGCGCCATGGGCTGGCTGAGAGCGATGGGGTGGCTTTGGTGGTGGAGTGTGGCCAGCATTTCCGCCAGTCGGCGGCCGACGTGGCCACGGCCGTGGCGCTGGATTTTCTGGCGCATTTCGGGCTGGTCGAAGCTGCTGCCAACCGCCCAGCGCCAGGCCCGCAGCGCCGCTATGAACTGCTGGAGACCTGCATGGTGCGCACGCCGGACTTCCGCTTCACACGGCCTGTGCAGGGCTTTGAGGTGTTTGCCCAGGGCGAACTCATCGCCACCGATGGCCCGCACGAGATCCGCGCGCTGTGCGACGACTGCACGGTGATGATGCCCACGCGCGAGCCCATCGTGGGCCGCGAGGCGGTGTACCTGACCCGGCCGATCTGACCGGCAAGGACCGGCAGGCTCAGAAGGACGAGCCGGGCTGCGCGAGGAAGGCCAGCTCCTGCGCCGTAGACGTGCGCCCCAGCACGGCGTTGCGGTGCGGATAGCGCCCGAAGCGCGCAATGATGTCGCGGTGCGCCACCTCGAACTTCAGGTTGTTTTCCAGCCCCGGCTGGTCAAACAGCACCATCGCCTGGGCGTGGATGGCGGCGGATTCGCTGTGCATGTAGGGCATGTAGGCAAAGGCGCGTTCGGTGGGGGCCAGTGCCTTGTCGTGCTGCCCGGCCACCAGCTCCTGCGCCAGGGCCAGCGCCTGGGCGTCTTGCGCAAACGCAAGCGGCGAGCCCCGGTGGATGTTGCGCGAGAACTGGTCCAGCACCAGGATCTCTGCCAGGCGGCCTTGGGGCGTGCCGCGCCAGTTCCACAACTCGCACTGCCGCGCTGCCTGCCAGGTGGCACCGAAGCGGACACGGATCATCGCGTCGATGGCGTCCTCTTGTGCAAAGTGCTGGGCGGGGGTGAGTTCTTCGAACCAGAAATGAAGGATGTCTTCGGCTTGCATCGTGAATATCGCATGAAATAAGGCTCTGGCGCTTGATCATAAAGTGCTGGGTGCTATCAATTTCATAGTATCGATGCTGGCCGCTCAGTTCTGGAGGCGGATTTTTCCCTCGCGCACATACTGGTTGAACTGGTCCTTCGGGATCGCGGCGGAGCCCACGGCGTCGTTGTCTGCGGTCCAGCTCAAGGTGGTGCTGTCTTTGGAAGGCTCCAGCTCTACGGGGCCTTTCGGAATGGTCAACGGCGCTCCGTCACCCGGGGTGTAGGTAACGTGGCCTGCAATGGTGGCGTGCTGGGTCATGGTGAATTCCTTTTTGGTGGTGCCGATGTGATGGACCTCCTATTCCACTGCGCGCACGCGTACCGGGGTGTAAGACCATGCCGTGCCACCGCGCGGGCCGTGGCCGCCACCCGTAGCCCTTGAAACTGGCGCGGCCCAGGCGAGGGACGCCAAGCAAGGGCCGCCCCGCAGCGAGGGCGTCGTCCCCCTGGGGGAAGGCGCGCAGCGACTCAGGGGGGACTCCTGCTCATGGAGGCACCACCGCCTGCGTCCGCTCCTGCCGCACCAGATACAACCCGCTGCCGATGATGATCGCGCCGCCCAGCAATGTGGAAACCCCCGGCACGGCCTGCCACAGCACCCAGTCGAGCCCCATGCCCCAGGCCAGGGCCGTGTATTCAAACGGCGCCACCACCGACGCCTGCCCGTGCCGGAACGCCTCGGTGATCGCCAGCTGCCCCAGAAACCCCGTGACCGCCAGGCCTGCCACCAGCGGCCAGTGCGCAGCGTCCACGCCCACCCAGCCCGGCCAGGCCAGCGTGCCCGCGCCCAGCGCCAGCAAGGCGGTGGTCCAGAAGACCAGGCTGGCGCTGGAGTCTGTGCGGCTGAGCACGCGCCCCGTGATGGCCGACACGGCGTATCCACACGCTGCGCCCAGCACCGCCAGCGCGCCCAGCGTGAAAAATGCGTCCTGGCTGGGCCGCAGGGCCACCACCACGCCCACCATGCCCAGCACGATCGCCACCCAGTGGGCGGCGCGCACCTTCTCGCCCAGCACCACGGTGGACAGCGCCGTGATCAGCAACGGGGCGATGAAAAACAGCGTGTAGGCCTCGGCCAGGCCCAGCTCCTTGAGTGCGTAGGTGAACAGGCCCAGCATGGTCACGTTGAGCACGCCACGCAGCAGGTGCAGCGGCCAGCGCACCTTGAGCAAGCCCCGCACCTCGCCGCGCCACAGCACATACAGCGCCACCAGCGGCAACGCAGCCCAGCCGCGCAGCGCCGCCACCTGCATGGCGGGGTAGCTGGCCGACAGGGTCTTGAGCAGGGCGTCCATCAGCGAAAAACACCCCACCGCCGCGACCATGGCGACGATGCCGCGCAGGTTGCCCGAGGCTGCCGCCTGCGCTGTGGTGGCCGTCGCAGTCGCAGTTGTGGTCGCGGCTGCAGATGCCGCAGGCTGAGCCTCGGTGTCGCTCGTCCGCGTCATGGTTGTACCGCCACAGGAAGGCTGCAGGCTGTGGCGGGTGGCAGGGTGGCAAACGGCGCAGGAGCTGTGCCGCCAAGGCAGCGGTGCTGCGCTGGAAGACTGTGCATGGGGTAACGAGATGTGGCTGCCTGCGGCGCGTGGGCCTGCGCCGCAGCCAGGGGGTCGGTGGGCCAAAAAGTGTAGCGCAGCCCGCGCCAGCGGGCTGCCTCGGCTCGGCTCAGTCCGACTTGTGGTTGGCTGCGTTGCGGCTCACCTTGTCGTGCAGCATCGGAATGGCCCACAGCACCACCAGCGCCAGCACCGTGCTCAGCACCGCCGTGGCTTCGCGGCCCAGCCCGGCGGCCACGCCGATGGCGGCCGTGAGCCAGATGCCAGCGGCTGTGGTCAGGCCCTTGACCTGGCTTTCGGCATCGCCCTTGAGGATAGTGCCCGCGCCCAGAAACCCCACGCCCGCGATGATGCCCTGCAGCACGCGGCTGTTGTCTGCCGCTTCAATGCCAGCCTGCTGCGCCACCAGCACGAACAGGGCCGCGCCCATGGCCACCAGCATGTGCGTGCGCACGCCGGCGGCCTTGCCCGCGTGTTCGCGTTCCCAACCCAGCAGCCCGCCCAGCAGCGCTGCCATGGCCAGGCGCACCACGATGCGCGTGGCCTGTGCCGCATCGGGCACGTCCGAGAATTCCGAGGCCACCGTGCTGGCGATCTCCTGCCAGAGGTCAGCCATGGCCATGGTCCTTGCACCCGGTGACCGGCGTTGTGGCGAGGGAGGGCGGTGTGCTCAGAGAGCGGTACGCGTGTGGTGGCATGGCGGGGAGTCCAGCGGAGGAGGGGTCGCAGCAACAGTGCTGCCCTGCGACTGTGCTGCTCCTGCGCGGCAGCGTCTACCGGTGGCGGGCGAGCGCGGGGGTAGGACACTGCCGACGCACGCCAACGACCGCTTGGCGGGGTGTGGGCGCCAGGTTTTGATAGAAATTGGCACCTGGCGCTTGATGGTAAAGCGCTGGTAGCTATCAAAAGTGAAGCGTCTGGCGGTTGCCGCCCATGGCCACGTTCCTCCCGTGCCTTCCCAACCCGTCCCTGCGGGTGGCGCCACCTGCTCGGCGCTTGCACCCCGGGGTTGCGCGTGTCACGATTTGCCTTGGTGCCTGCAGCGGCCGCCATCACCGGCGGGCCTGGCGCCGCGAGGAGTTTTTGCCATGACGCCCCAACGCATTCTTCTGATACAGGGCCACCCGGACGCGAGTGCGCCCCACCTGTGCCACGCGCTGGCGCAGGCCTATGCGCAAGGGGCCATCGCGGCGGGCCACGAGGTGCGCGAGATCGAGGTGGCTGCCATCGACTTTGCGCTGCTGCGCAGCCAGCACGAGTGGGAGCTGGGCCTGCTGCCCGCATCGCTCAAGCCTGCCCAGGCGGACATCGGCTGGGCGCAGCACATCGTGCTGTTCTTTCCGCTGTGGCTGGGCGACATGCCAGCCCTGCTCAAGGGTTTTCTGGAGCAGGTGGCGCGACCCGGGTTTGCCTTCAATACCGAAGGCAGCAACCCCTTTGGCCGCAAGGGGCTCACAGGGCGCAGTGCGCGGGTGGTAGTCACCATGGGCATGCCTGCGCTGGTCTACCGCTGGTACTTCCGCGCGCACAGCGTGAAGTCGCTGGAGCGCAATATCCTGGGCTTTGTGGGCATTGCGCCGGTGCATGAGACGCTGGTGGGCAGCGTGGAGCAACTGGGCGACGATGGGATTGCCAAGTGGAAGGCGCGCATGCGTGCGCTGGGCGCGAAGGCGGCGTAGAGCCCTGGCCCTAGCCCTGCGCTGCGATGGCGATCAGCCAAATGACCGCGCTGCAGCCAAGGCGCCCATGCGTTGGCTGATCGCAAAAAACTCTGCCACGGTGTCATCAATGATCTGCTGCGCGGTCTTGACAGAGTCAATCAATCCCGCGGTCTGCCCCGCCAGCGCAGGCGCCGCCTCCATGTCACCGTCAAAGTACACGCGCTGGATGCCCGCAAAGCTGTCGGCGGGCATGAGGCCTGCCTCATGGATGGCCTGGGTGCGCTGCGACTTGAGCGCGCGGATGCAGGGGCTGGCCTTGGTGTTGAGCATCCAGGTGCCGGTCACGCCCGCATCGACGATGGCGTTCTTGTAGTTGGCGTGCACGGGGCTTTCGGCGCAGCTCACAAACCGTGTGCCCATCTGTACCGCCTCAGCCCCCAGCGCAAAAGCCGCCGCCATGCCGCGCCCGTCGCAGATGCCCCCGGCGGCCACCAGCGGCACATCCACCCGCGCACGAATGGCTTGCAGCAGCACCAGGGTGGAGACCTCTTCGGGGTTCTTGAACCCGCCGCCTTCGCTGCCCTCGACCACCAGACCGTCGACGCCTGCGTCCACGCACTTGAGCGCCGCGTCCACCGTGGGCACGGCGTGGTACACGGTGATACCCGCATCCTTGAGCGGCGCAATGAACTTGGCCGGGCTGCCCGCCGAGGTGGTCACAAACTTCACACCCGACGCGCACACAAAGCGCAGCATGGCGTCGTCCTTCAAAAAGCGGATGGGCAGATTCACGCCAAACGGCAGGCCCAGTGCGCTCATCTTGGTGATCTCGGCCTGGCAGTTGGCGGTCTCGCCCGACGATGTCTCGATGATGCCCAGCCCGCCCGCGCGGGACACGGCCGATGCCAGCTGCGTGCGCGCGATCCAGCCCATTGGCGCCTGGATGATGGGGTAGCGCGCGCCCGTGTGGGCGAGGACGCGGTTGGTGGCGGGTGCGGTCATGGGCGGAGTCTCCTGATTTTTGGAGTGCCCATTATTTCGACGGGTGCGCTGTCGTCGTGTCGCCCGGGTTACGGTGCAGTGGGCGTGCCTTGCGTCTCTTCCCACGGCAAGCGTGCAAACAGCCGCTGCCAATCGGAGATGGGGCTGGCGTTGGCAATCTCTGCCGTGTCGTGCCCGGGGCCCCAGCCCGCAGGCCCCGGCCATGGCAGCCCGCTGTCAAACGTCATCACAGCGCCCGACACGGGGTGTGGCACCGTCAGCTGCCACGCATGCAGCCACAGCCTTTGCTGCCCCAGCCGCTCGGCCCACCAGCGGTTGAGGGGGCCTTTGCCGTGTGTAGCGTCGCCAAGGATGGGGTGCGCCAGGTGCTTGAGGTGGCGGCGTATCTGGTGGCGCCGCCCGGTGGTGGGGATGGCCTCGACCAGCGAGGCGCGGGTGGTGGCAAAACGCGCATCACTGGCCTCGGGCAGCGTGAGCTGCGCCACGCGCCGAAAGCGGGTGTGGGCGTCCTGTACGGCCGCATCGGCCGGGGCATCGTCGGGCTTCAAGGCGTGGTCCACCTCGATGTCCTCGGGCGCCCAGCCGCGCACCATGGCCAGGTAGCGCTTGTGCGTGGCGCCGTGCTCGAAGGCCTGTGACAGTGCCCGCGCCGCATCGCTGTGCAGCGCCATCACCAGCACGCCGCAGGTGCCCTTGTCGAGCCGGTGAACGGGGAACACATGCTGGCCCAGCTGGTCGCGCAGGGTCTGCATCACAAACCGCGTCTCGCCCGCGTCCAGCCCCGTGCGGTGCACCAGCCAGCCCGCAGGCTTGTAGACGGCCACCAGGTGCTCGTCGCGCCAGAGGATGTGCAGAGGGGGCATGGAAGAAGAGAGAAAAAATGACGCGAGAAATTACGGACGGAGGCCCAACCGCACGACGGTATGGCCGATGCTGGGGGCTGGGGCTTATCGGGGGGCATCGTTTTTACTACACGGCGGAGGGCAGGGCGCCCGCATGGCCTAGCCTGCACACTGCTGACAAATTCTGGCAGCAGGGGCGATAAGCTCCCGGTCCATCAGAGGGGGCTTCATGATCCATCGCTTTCAATGCCAGTGTGCCAAGGTCGTCGGCGAAGTGGCCGACACGTGCTCCGCCATCCACGCCATCTGTTATTGCCGGGACTGCCAGGCCTATGCCCACCATCTGGGGCAGCCCGACGCGGTGCTGAACCCTCTGGCCGGCACCGAGGTGGTGGGCACGCATGCCCGCAACGTGTCTTTCACCAGTGGCACCGCCCAGCTGGCCTGCCTGTCGCTGTCCGAGGCGGGATTGCTGCGCTGGTATGCGCGCTGCTGCAATACCCCCTTGGCCAATACGGGGCGCGACTGGCGCATGCCCTATGTGGGGCTGGTCCACCTGTGCCTGCGCGCGGGCGGCGAGCCGCTTGCGCCCGCGTTTGGGCCGGTGCAGATGCACCTGGAAACCTCCAGCGCCAAGGGCACGCCGCCCCGCATGCGCTGGAGCCAACTGAAGGCGCTGCTGGGCTTCATGCCCCGCATTGCGGCGGCGCGATTCACCGGTAGCTACCGCCGCACACCATTCTTCACGGCCACTGGCGCGCCTGTGGTGGCGGTGCGTGTGCTGTCCACCGCCGAACGCGAAAAGGCCGTGGCAGCGGTGTAGCAGCTGGGCCGGGTGCCGTAGTTCTTTGCGCTACCAGCCACGCGCCAGGGCGTGCCAGAATGCTGACGGTTTGCCATGGAGCCCCTGGTCTGGAGGCATGGGCATCGGCCCGCGCTGCGCTCCTCGCAAAACCGAAAAACAATACAAGGAGACCCCATGTCCGCTGGAGACTGGAAAGACATGTACGCCGCCGCAGTGGCGGGCGACCTGGCACTGGTGCGCCACCACATCAGCGCGGGCGTCAACCCCAACTACCAGCACCCCGAGATTCTATGCACGCCCCTGGTGGCCAGCCTGATCCACGGGCACAGCGAGATCGCGCACTACCTGCTGGCCCACGGCGCCGCCCCCGGGCTGCGGTCAGACTTTGACGACATGACCCCACTGGAGGCCGCGCGCCGCTATCGGCGCACCGAGTTCATCACGTTGCTGCAGGCACAGGGCGCCAAGGAAGAGCGCAAGCCGTTCTGGTGGCGCTGGTTGCCGGTGTAGGCGATGTGGCGGGGTGATGGATCACCCTGTTGCCCACAGATTCTCAGAGGCCGGCCAGGCAGCGCGCGAGGGCCGCATTGAACTGCTGCGGGGCTTCAAGTGAAGGCAAATGCGCCACGCCCGGTAGCACGGTGCCTTGCGCGGCAGGGATGCGCTGCGCGAGCAGCCTACATCGGTCTTGCAAATGCGGCAGATCGAGATCTCCCCACAGCACGGCTGTGGGGGTTTGGATGGACTCCAGCCGCCTCCATGCCGACGGCTCTTCGACGGCCACGCCCGGGTGAGGTGCTCGCAGTGCGGTCCCGTTCATCGACAGAAAAAGGGAGCGTGCCTCGCCTCCCACCCGGCCCGGCGGGCTCAGGGGGCCGTCCAACCACAGCTGGGCCTGCAGTTCGTTTTTGGCATCCAGGTCGCCACGCGATGCGGTTGCATGGATGGTGTCCATGAGCTCTTTCACCGTGGCGACGGGCTCTGGCACCGGCGCGCCGCCGACACCGGGCGACACCAGCACCAGGCCACCCACGCGCGCGGGCTGCGCAATGGCTGCATCGATGGCAATACGACCACCCATGGAGCAGCCGACCAGCACCGCCTGCTCATATCCAAGGGCATCCATTACCGACCACAGGTCGGCCACGTGGGAATGCGGCGTGGGTGCCAGGGTTCGCGATTCGCCAAACCCTCGGCGGTCGTAGCTGATGGCAGGGCGGAATGTGGCCAGCCAGCTGCTGGAGGCCCGCCACATGCGTCGGTCTGCGACGTTGGCGTGCAGGAAAAGGACCGGTACACCCGCAGCACAGGGGTGAGCCTCCTGCTCCGCAGCCAGCAACGCACCGCTGACTTGCACCTGCATCGTTTTCCTTGTTGTCATGCGGGGGAAGATACCGACCGCCGACTCGGGGTGTCAAGGCGAGATGTCTGGCGGCTCGCCGCACAGGGTCACAGCAGCGCGGCTTCCTTCGCCCGCATCTTGGCAGCTATGTACTCCCCATGCGTCACATGCAGCAGCCCTGCCACCTTGCTGATGGTGTGCATCTCGTTCTCGTCCAGGCGCGCATCGGCATAGGCCACCTGCCACATGGCTTCGACCAGCTGGATCTTCTGGTCCTGCGTGAAGTGTGTGTTCAGGCTGCTGGTAAAGCGCTGGTAGTCGTAGGCCGTCTGGGATGTGGTCACGGCCAGCTCCAGCAGGCGGGCCAGTTCGTCGTCGCTCAGCGCAAACTTGCTGCGCAGGGCGGTCACCACGGTGGTGCGCTCGGCGTCGTCCATGGCGGCATCAAATCGCACCACCTCCACCAGCAGCACGGCGGCCGCCAGCTGCACGGTGTGAGCACGCTCGGCGGGTGACTGTGACGGCGTGGGCTGCGTGAAGCTGTCGAACAGGTCTTTGAGGGTTTGGAACATCGGGGGCCTTTGGGGAGGGCTTTCGCTGTGTGGCGCAAGGGGGTGGAGGTGTGGCCGCGCCGGTTGGTTCCCGCCGTGCTCGCAGGCGGTTGCGCACTTTGCGCTCGCGGCTGACTACTGCCCCGGTGACAATTGGGGGTCATGACGAAGAAAACCATACTCCCCCTGCAACTGCTGGTTGCCCCCGACAAGAACGACCCCGCGCCGCTGATCCTGTACCACGGGCGCAACTGCCCCGACGGCTTTGGCGCCGCGCTGGCTGCCTGGCTGTATTACGGCGACAGCGCCGAGTACCGGGGGCTGGACCATGGCGATGTGCTCTCGGTGGACGACCTGCCGCCCGTGGCGGGCCGCACCGTCTACATACTCGACTTCTCGTTCTCGGCCGAGATCCTGCAGGCCATTGACGAGCGCGCCGCCAAGCTGGTGATGCTGGACCACCACAAGAGCGCAGCAGAAAAGCTCACCGGTTTTGCCTGCCGCTGCGGGGTGGTGCACTTCGACATGAGCAAGTCGGGCGCGCGCCTGGCCTGGGAGTTCTTCCACCCGCACACGCCCATCCCCGCGCTGCTGCAGTATGTGGAAGACCGCGATATCTGGAAGTGGGAGTTTGAAGAGAGCGCACGCTTTCTGTCGGCGCTCGACATGGAGACGCAGGACTTTGCGCGCTGGAGCGAGATTGCCAGCTTCAGCCCCGAGCAGCTCGCGCAGTTCATGGTGCGCGGCGCGGCCATGGACGAGAAGTACAAAAAGCTCTGCGCCGACATCGCCGAGGGCGCCCAGCCCCTGGTGTTCAACGGCATTGCGGGCCTGATGGTGAATGCGCCCGGCATGTTCCACAGCCTGGTGGGCGACATGCTCTCGGCCAAGACCGGCACCTTTGCGCTGATGTGGAGCGCGGGCGAAAAAGGCGTGAAGGTGGGGCTGCGTGCGCAGCGCAACTTTGACTGCATCGCGCTGGCCGAAAGCATGGGCGGCGGCGGGCATGCCCAGGCCTGTGGTTTCAAGATGAAGGTGGAGCGCCTGCCCGAGCTGCTCTCTGGCACCTTCCATGCCTGAAGCAGGGGCCGGTTCTGAATAAAAATCGGCCTTTGCGCTCGATGGATAAGCGCTGATAGCTATTAAATATATAGCAATCGACGTAAGCTACACCAGCCGCAAGTCCGCCCCCTTGGTCCCTGGAAACACCCGCGCCACGGCGGCCGCGTTCAACCCGTACAACCGGGCGAACAACCCGCCCAGCACGGCGCGGTAGTCGTTGAGCACGGGGTAGTCGCGGTTCTGGAACAAGGTGGTGGCCGTCAGCGCCTGCTGCTCTCCCACAATGCGCCCGCCGCCCACACCGCCGCCAAGCACCCAGAACACGGTGCCGTGGCCGTGGTCGGTGCCCCGGTTGCCGTTCTCGCGGAAGGTGCGGCCAAACTCGCTGACCACCACGACCACGGTGGATTTCCACGCCGGGCCCATCTCGTCGGCAAAGCCAGCCAGGCCCCGGCCCAGCTCTTCAAACCGGTTGGCCAGCGCGCCCGTGGCCGCACCCTGTGCCACATGGGTGTCCCAGCCGCCTACGTCCACAAAGCCCAGTTGGTAGCGCGTCTGCATCAGCTTTGCCATGCGCCGCGCCGTGCCTTCAAAACCCTTGGTGCTCAGCGCATTGCGGCTGGCGGCTTCCATCTCGCCCTGCATGGTGCGCGCCACTTCTTCGCGCGTGGCAAAACCTTCGGCCACGGGTGCGGCCAGTGGCGTGCCCCGGTACATGGATTCGATGAGCTGCGCCTGCCGCGCATCCACGCCGCTGCGGCCCGCCGCCGCGCTCAGCAGCGTGTTGGGCACATCCACTGCGCCGCGCAGCACCAGGGGCAGGGTGCTGGTGAAAGCCATGGGCTGCAGCGCGGCCGTGGCTGGGGTGTTGCCGGTGCGCGGGTTGAGCTCGGCCACCAGCCGGTTCAGAAAACCCGATCGGTAGTCGCGCCGCCCGCCCACGGGCTGGCCCAGCTCCATGCTGTCTTGCGTGTCGAAGTGGCTGCGCGAGAGGTCGTCGGTGCCCGCAAAGGGCACAAAGGCCAGCTGGCGCTGCTGGTACAGCGGCAGCATCGATTCGGCCAGAGCGGGGTGCAGGCCCCAGTCGGGCGTGAGCGGCAGCGCGCCGCCGTCCTGCCCGGGTCGGGCAATGGCGATGTTGGGCCGTGTCTCGTAGTAGTAGCTGCTGGCCGTGGGCACCAGCAGGCTGGCGCAGTCATAACCACCGCGCAAGAACACAAGCAGAAAACGCACGTCCTGCGCGCCGGGGGCTGCAATGGTGCTGGCGCTGTGCACGCCGAGGGCGCTGGCGCCCAGGGCTTGAAGAAGGTGTCTGCGTCGCATGGTGATTTCCTCAGCCGTGCATGAATTCCGGTGATGCAAGGAACAACAGGTTCCACTCACGCGGTGATGTTGCCTGCGCCAGCGCATTGCGCGTGGCGGCCGACCAGGCGGGCTGCAGGGCGCGCACGTAGGCACTCTGCGCCAGCGGTGGGGGCGTGCGCTGCGATGCCGACTGCTCGGCCATCCTCATCTCCTTCTCGCGCGGGGTGGGCATGGGGGCGGTGGCCACACCGGCCCCGATGGCGCGGGCGATCTCGAAGCGCGTGGACATCTGCCCTGAGCCTGCCCATGCCGCCGCGTCCAGCGGGTAGCCGTCGGGCGTGGCGCGGCCATACAGGGGCTCGGCCAGGCGCTGCAGCCAGCCCAGTGCGGGCTCGGCGCCGGGCAGCACGGCGTCGCCATGGGCTATGCGCAGGCTGGCCAGCACATAGTGCACCGGGTCGCGAAAGCGCTGGCCCAGCGATGCCCGAAATTCCGGCGCGCTGAACAGTGCCTCCAGCACGGCGGCGATATCGCCATCGGTGCGCTCGAACGTGCGGGCCAGCGTCTGCAGCAGTGCGGGCGGTGGCTTGTCGCCCACCAGGAAGAGCGCGATCTTGCGGGTGATGAAACGCGCCGTGGCCGGTGCGCGGGCCAGACGGTCCAGCGCTTCGTCCACCTCGCCCAGGCCTTCGGCGCGCAGGGGCTGGCCCAGCAGGGTCTTGGGCTCCCAGTCATGCCGCTGGGGGTTGAACTCGAACAGGCCGTCGCGCACGTAGTGGCGGCGCAGCGCGGGCTTCATGCGCGGGGGCTCGTCGCTGTCTGGCTGGCGCGCAATGCCCACACCGGTCAGCACGCGTGCCAGCTCCTGCACGTCCTGCTGGCTGTAGCCGCCGTCCACGCCCAGCGTGTGCAGCTCCATCAGCTCGCGCGCGTAGTTTTCGTTGATGCGGCCCGCTGCGTTGCGGGCGTTGTCCAGGTAGTGCAGCATGGCCGGGTGGCGCACCGTGGCACCCAGCAGGTCGCGAAAGCGGCCCAGGGCATGGGGGCGGATGGCGCGTTCCTCATAGTCGCCCACCAGCACACGCAGGTTGCCTTTGCCCGCAAACACGCTGAAGTGGTTCATCCAGAACCAGGTCATCTTCTCGCGCAGCTGGGTGGGCGAATACAGCGCGCGCAGCACAAAACGCTCGGCCGCCTCCTGCTGTAGCGCGCGCATGTCCTGCTGCCAGGCCTTGAGCGCGGCCTTGCGGCCATCCTCGGTGGGCTGGGCCTTGGCGGCCTGGTGCTGGGCCTCCATGCGCGCGGCCAGCTCGGGCAGGGGCGTGCGGGTGATGGCCATGGCGTCGATCTGCGCCTGGGCCGCGCGCGGCAGCGTGGCGGGCGCGGGGCGCAGCTGCGCGGCCAGGTAGGCGGCAACCCCTTGCGGTGGCAGCGCCTGTGGGCCCTGGGCGGTGTTGCCCCAGGTTACGCGGTCCAGCAGGCGGGCCAGGGTGGGCTCGTCGGCGGTGTTCCAGGCAGCGGCGCCCGCCGGGGTGGCGGCGCGGGCCAGGCCCAGCGGGGCGGTGGCAGCCATGCCCAGCAGGCCAGCGAGCACGGTGCGGCGGGGAAGAGGGCCGGGGAGCGGGGCGGAAGGAGCGTTCATGGGGCGCACAGGGGGCAGGCAGTGGAGCGCATGGTGCTCCGCCCCAACGCGCCGTGCAAGCCTGCCGCGCGGGTTTTACCTGCGCGACACAAACGCCCCGGAGCTTGTTTACAAGGCCTGTCGCTCCGTCGCTGAACCGCTCACCTGCTCAGCTGCTGGCCTGCGCAGCTTCCTCGAAACGGTCCACCGTGCGCAGGGTCTTGAACGCCAGCATCCAGCCACCCACCACGCCCAGCGTGCACAGCCCGCCCACCACGGCGGCGGGCACCACGCCCAGCCAGGCGGCGCTGGTGCCCGCGCGGAACTCGCCCAGCTCGTTGGACGAGCCGATGAACAGCATGTTCACCGCGTTCACCCGCCCGCGCATGGTGTCGGGCGTGGAGAACTGCACCAGCGCGCCGCGGATGTACACGCTCACCATGTCGGCCGCGCCCGCCACCATCAGCGCCACAAACGACAGCCAGAACCAGTGTGAGAGCGCAAACACCAGGTTGGCCACGCCAAACACCGCTACCGCAATGAACATGGTGCGGCCCACATGGCGGTCGAAGGGCCGCATGCTCAGGTACAACCCCGCACCCACCTCGCCCACGGCCATGGCGCTGCGCAGCGCGCCCAGGCCCGCCGGGCCCACATGCAGCACCTCTTGCGCGTAGATGGGCAGCAGGGCCACCACGCCCCCCAGCAGCACGGCGAACAGGTCCAGCGAAATGGTGCCCAGGATGATGGGCCGGGTGCGGATGAAGGTGATGCCTGCGCCAAAGCGCTCGAACATCGTTCCCTGCGCGGGGCCGGGCGCAGTGGCATGGGCCACCACCACACGCAGCAGGAGCGCCACGCCCAGCACAAAACACGCGCAGCAAACGGCATAGGTCAGCTCGCCACCGCCCAGCGCATACAGCAGCCCGCCCAGCAGTGGCCCTCCGATGCTGGCCACGCGCATCAGCATGCTGTTGGCGGCAATAGCCTGCGCGAGCTGCCCGCGCGGCACGATCTGCGGCAGCAGGCTTTGCATGGCTGGCCCCGAAAAAGCGCGTGCGCAGCCATACAAAACCAGGACCGCATAAATGCCCGCCACGCCGCTGGCCCCATGGCCCGCCAGCCACCACAGCAGGGCACTGCACACGCCGCCCACCGACCAGGCCAGCGCCAGGATGCGCTTGCGGTCAAAGCGGTCGATCAAATCGCCTGCTGGCAGCAGCAGGGCCAGCATGGGCAGAAACTGCGCCAGACCCACATAGGCCAGTGCCAGCGGCTCGCGGGTGAGGTCATACACCTGCCAGGCCACCACCACGGCCTGCACCTGGGTGGCGACCACGGCCACCACGCGGGCGATCAGAAAGGAAATGAAGCCGGAGTGGCCGTAGACGCTGGAGGTCTCCGCATCGGGTGCTGCAGGGGGGGAATGGGGGACTGTCATGAAAACGGAGCGGGGGCGGCCGGGGCAGCGCACGCTGGGGGCCAGATGGGAAAGACCCGAGGATGCTAGCGGCTGTGCAGCCTGCACGCTGGGGGCTTGGGGGAAGACCCGCAGAAATGGGTCTTCAGGTTTTGCCCTGGCCCGCCGATAAGCCAGATAGGAAGAAGCGGGTTTGCGGCCTCGGCGCTGCTACTGCGTGGGGCTGGGCGTGCCGCTTCGACCGGTTTGTACCGTTTGTCTATTCATCTGCTTTGACCAGGAGTCCCCGGGGCGTGCCATGGCGTTGACGATCAACACCAACATGATGTCGCTGAATGCGCAGCGCCGGCTTGGCGGTGCACAGAGTGATATGGCCACGACCGTGCAGCGCCTGTCCTCGGGCCTGCGCATCAACAGTGCCAAGGACGACGCGGCGGGCCTGGCGATCTCCGAGCGGTTCACTTCGCAGATCCGGGGGCTCAACCAGGCGGTGCGTAATGCCAACGACGGCGTTTCGCTCATGCAGACGGCCGAGGGCGCGCTGCAGAGCGTCACGGCCAGCCTGCAGCGCATCCGCGAGCTGGCTGTGCAGGCCGCCAACGACACCAACAGCGCGTCTGACCGCCAGGCCATCCAGGCCGAGGTGACGCGGCTGGCGCAGGAGATCGACCGCACCGGGCGCACCACGCAGTTCAATGGCATGGACGTGTTCGATCGCTCCGACGCCAGCGTGGTGGGCGACGAGAACCTGCTGTCCGTGTTTGACGGCCTGACCAGCGCGGGCAGCTGGCTGGAGAGCAGCGAAAACCTCATCCGCAACTACTTTGGTCTGCAGGGCGATGGGGCGGCCATCGACATCCGCTACACCGGCTTTACCGACAACGCGGGCGGTGTGGCCGCCTATGTGCAGGTCACCGGGTTTGACGGGCAGGGGCGGGGCAACAACCTGGTGCTGCAGGTGGACATGGCCGACTTCGTGCCGCCCAACCCGCCCAATGGGGGCTCCGCACCGTTCTACAACGACCGTGTGATTGCCCACGAAATGGTGCACGCGGTGATGGCCCGCTCCACCAACTGGCAGAACATCACCGGCAGCCACTTGTGGTTTGCCGAAGGCGCGGCCGAATTCATCCACGGCGCCGAAGAACGGGTTCGCGCCGACGTGGCCAACCTGGGCGTGGCGGCCGTGGTGGCGGCCATTGGCGGGCCCAGCAACACCAGCGAGTTCTACTCGTCCAGCTACTCGGCCGTGCGCTACATGCACGAGCGCATCAAGACGGCGGGCGGCACCGGCATCAAGGATGTGCTCACCTACATGAGCAACAACCCCGGCTCCACGCTGGACGCGGCCATTGGCGCAGCCTCGGCCGGGGCCTTCACCAACGCGGGGGATGTGCTCACGCAGTACGGGCTCAACGGTGCGGCCTTCATCGGCAGCTTTGACCTGAACAATGCCGACACCGGCGCCATTGGCGGCGCCGACGTGGACGGCGGCATGGTGCGCGACGCCAAGGCGGCGCTGCCCAACCAGGGCAGCCGCTCGGGCAAGGACGCGCTGCAGGGCTTCACCGAGACCTACGAAAACATCGCCTCGACCAGCGGCGCCATCAGCACCAAGGTGTTCCAGGTGGGCGCCAATGCCAACCAGACGCTGGAAACCCGAGTGGGCGCGATTGGCCTGGGGGCCATGGGCCTGCGCAACACGCTGGATGTGACCACCTCGGCCGCACAGGCCATCGTGTCGGTAGACCGCGCGCTCGACTACGTGAACAGCCAGCGCGCCGTCATCGGCGCGCAGTCGTCGCGGCTGGAGTCGGCCATCACCAACCTGCAGATCGGCAGCGAGAACCTCTCGGCCAGCCGGGCGCGCATCACCGACACCGACTTTGCGGTGGAGACCGCCACCCTGGCGCGCCAGCAGATCCTGCAGCAGGCGGGCAATGCCATGGTGGTGCAGGCCAACCAGATGCCCCAGGGCGTGCTGGCTTTGCTGCGCACCTGAGGCAGTGTGACAAGAGGGTCAGCGCTGGCTGTGCCGGTGCCGGTAGGTCCACGGCGCCAGCGGCCGCTTCTGTGACCACAACCCTGTGCCGCTGCTGCGCGCCTGGCGCTGCAGCGCCACCAGCTGCGGGCGGGATTCGGCATAGGGCGTGTACACCCAGGCCAGGCCGGCGCGCACCTGTGCCGTAGCCACGTCTGCGCTGCCGCAGCGCACATGGGCCACCGTGCGGCCGTAGCTGTCTTCGTCCACCGGCTGCAGCGCGGCGCGTTGCCTGAAGCACAGCTGCGCCAGATGCTGCCGTGACTTCTGGCCAAAGGCCTGGCGTGACTCGGGCGCGTCGATGGCGGCGATACGCACCTTCACCTGCCGGTAGGCGCCGGGCGCGCCGCAGCGCACGGTCAGGGTGTCGCCGTCGCTGATGGCGACGACCAGGCAGAGCAGGGAGGCAAGGGGCACGGCAGCAGAGGGAGAGAGAAATGGTGGAAGGCGAGCAAGAAGGCAGGTGACAGAATGTTGTGCCAAATTGCCACTTCGCGCTTTATGGATAAGCGCTAACAGCTATCAATAGTGTAGCATCTGGCGTGTTGTCTCTACGGGCTGCTGCAAATTGATACCTTGACGCGTGCAATGCCCGAAATGGTGCGCAGGGCGTGCGTGCAGGGCTTTGGGCTGTGGTTACCACGCTTTCAGCCCCTCCACGGGCAAGGGCGTTGTGCCAGGCTGGGCATAGGGCTTTCTAGAATCGACGGGAACCGGGTGTGGTGCAGACTGTCAGAACGCCATGGCAGCCGTTCTGCGCCGCTATGGCAACCGGAAATGCCCCCCGCAATGACGACTTTCTTGATGATGTTGATGACCCCGAAGGAGTGCCCGCCCTTGCGTTTGTGCCTTTTCCCGACCCGCTTTACTGTTCGTTCTGGCGCCGCTGCAGGTAGCTTGGCTCTGGCCGCATTGCTGGCAGGCTGTGTGGGCACCACGCCCAAGACGTTTGGGGTGCAGGAGAGTTTTGGTTCGGTGGCCACCTACTCGCGCCTGTTTGACGCCACGCCCGCCCAGACCTGCGAGGCATCGCGCCGCGCGCTGCTGAGCCAGGGCTACATCATCTCCACCCACCAGCCGGAGCTGGTGGAGGGCAAAAAGAGCTTCCAGCCCGAAGCCGAGTCGCACCTGCAGATGGTGGTGCGCGTGGTGTGTGTGCCCGAGGCCAATGACGGCAAGGTCAGCCTGGGCTTTGTGACGGCGCTGCAGGACACCTATGCCCTGCGCAAGACCAACAACTCGGCCAGCGTGGGCGTGGGCGCCATCGGGTCCGTGTCGCTGCCGTTTTCTGCCAGCAGCGAATCGCTGGTCAAGGTGGGCAGCGAGACCATTTCCAAGGACGCTTTCTACGAGAGCTTCTTCGATCTGGTCAAGCGCTACCTCGTGATGGACCAGGCACAAGCCATCGGTGGCTGACGCGGAGGTTCCAGGCACTGGGGCCTGAGCGCTCTGGGCCTGCGCTCTCAGAGGGGCGTGGCAATCCCCGCAGCGGTTCTCACTCTCCGCGCCAGCGCGCCACCAGCTCCCATCCCTGCGGCCAGTCACCCAGGCCACTGTCGGCATTGAGGTGGCCCCGCGCACCCAGCACCACGTGCTCGGCGTTCCAGGCGCTGGCGCACTGCGCCGAAAAGCCTGGGGTGGAATACGGGTCGCAGGTGCTGCTCATCATCAGCACCCTTCTTGGCAGGTTGGGCTGGGTGGGCAGCACGGCAGGCAGTGGGGCAAAGCCTTTGGCGTCGGCCGGAAAATTCGGCCCCCCGGGGTCTGGCACCGCCACCAGCAGCAGCGCATGCAGGGGCCGGTGGTGGCGCGCGGCCCAGTGCGCCGCGACCAGGCAGCCCAGGCTGTGTGCCACCAGGATGGGGGGCTGGGGCGATGCAGCAATGGCGTCATCGAGCGTGCGCACCCAGGTGTCGCAATCGGGGTGGTCCCAGTCGGCCTGCTCCACCCGCGCCACGCCCGCGTGCCGGGTTTGCCACAATGACTGCCAATGTGTGGGGCCCGAGTTGTAGATGCCCGGAATCAGCAAAACAGGTCGCGTCGTCATTCAATGTCCTTGTTCTCAAAGCAGATCCATCACTGCCCGCCAACAATAGGAAACCGCCGCTGTTCCGGCCAGGGGGGCTCATCGGAAATCGCCCGCCCAAACCTTGAAGTCATCGTTAAGAGCCTGTTCAAAGAAAGCACCCCGTGGAACTGGACAAAAAAGACCGGCAGATCCTCATGGCCCTGCAGCACGACGCGCGGCAAAGCCTGTCGGCGCTGGGCAAGCAGATCGGCCTGTCGCAGCCTGCGATGAGCGAGCGTGTGAAAAAGCTCGAAGACGCGGGCGTGATTGCAGGCTACGCGGCCCGCATCAACCTGGCCGCCGTGGGCCTGGGCCTGCAGGCGGTGGTGCGGGTGCGCACCACGCATGAGCACATCCAGCGCTATGTGTTGCTGTTCCAGTCCCTGCCCGAAGTGCTGGATGTGGTGCGCGTGACCGGCGAAGACTGCTTCGTGGTGCGCTGCGCCTTCGGCCAGCCCGCCGACCTGGAGCGCGTGGTGGATGCGCTGGCCGCGTTTGGCAGCGTCTCCACATCACTGGTACTGTCGCACCCGGTGAACAAGGCGGTGCCGCTGGGTTAAGAATTTTTGCGTCCAAAGAGTCGCTGACGCTTGATGGATAAGCGCAAATAGCTATAAAAACAATAGCTTCAAGAGAGTGGCTATGGGTTGCGTTGCGAGGCTGGCGGCACCTTGTACCGCAGCTCTGCAAAGATGCCGCCCAGCGTTGTCGCCGACTGCAGGCGCAGCGCCGGTTGTGTGATCCGGCGTGGCAACAACGGCTTGCCCGCACCCAGCGTGACGGGGGCGATCTGCACGATCAGCTCGTCCAGCAGGCCCGCGTCATAAAACCGCCCCACCAGTTCGCCCCCGCCCACGATCCACACATTGCGCCCCGCTGCGGCCTGCACCATGGACTGGTGCACGGGCCGCACATCGCCACGCACAAAGCGCACATCGGCGCCCGGGATGGCGCGCAGCGTGCGCGTGCTGAACACCCATGTGGGCTGCACGTAGGGCCAGGGCTGGCCTGCGTCGATGGCGTGTTTCAGCATCCATTCGTAGGTGTGCGACCCCATGGCCAGCGCCCCCACGTCGCGGATGAAAGCGGGGTAGCTGGAGCCCTCGATCTCGCCGAACTGCAAGAGCCAGCCAAGGTCATGGTCTGCCGTGGCAATGAAGCCGTCGAGGCTGGATGCGCCGTAGAACTGTGTGAGGGTCATGGCGGCGCACTGTAGAGACCGGCTGCTGACAACGTGCTGGCAGCAAGCTGGGAGGGCGACGGGAAGGCCCGAGTGCGTCAGGGCAACTGCACCGTCTCCGCCAGATGCCCGTACACCGTGGCAATGCGCCGCAGGTGCCGCGACTCGGGGTGCGTCAGCAGCCACAGCTCGGTTTCACAGTCGGCCAGCGACCCGGTGAGGGGGCGCAGGTCGCTGCGGCCCTGGGCCAGAAAGAGGGGCAGCACCCCCACGCCCATGCCCAGGGCCACCAGCTCCATCACGGTGAGCAGGCTGTTGACGCGGTAGGTGGGCTGCGCCTTGGGGTATTGCTTTTTGCGCCAGCGCACCGAGGGGTGGTCGGGCAGCGCGTCGTCGGGCGCAATCCAGGCTGCGCGGCCCGCCTCCACGTCGGACAGGACCAGCGGGCTGGCGGTGCCTGCGTACAGCGCGGATCGGATCATGCCCAGTTGCCGACCCACCAGGTGTTGTGGCGGACGCTTGGTGGCGCGCACGGCGATGTCGGTGTCTCGGCGCGTCAGGCTCACCAGTTCATTGCCCGCATGCAGTTCGTACACCAAGGCCGGGTGCCGGGGCTGCAGCACCTGCAGGGCGGGGGCGATGAGGCCGTGCAGGAGGGTGTCGGTGGTGGAGATGCGCACCGTGCCCGACACCTGCTCGGGCTGCGCCTGCGTGGCCGTGCGGGCGGCCTCCAGGGCAGCTTCCACGCGCTCGGCCTGCTCGGCCAGGGCCTGGGCCAGCTCCGAGGCGCGGTAGCCCGCGCGCGAGCGCTCGAACAGCGACTGGCCCAGCCCGCGCTCGATGCGCTGGATGGCACGGAACACCGTGGACGCATCCACGCCAAGCCGTTCACCGGCTGCTGCCAAGGTGCCGGTGCGCACCATGGCCAGCAGCACTTCCAGCTCTGCGGCGCCCAATTGGTATTGCGTGAATGCAATGGATGTTTTCATGTGTGCTTATTTTGTTTGCGCTAATGCAATCATAAATTCTGCTGGTCGCCATACGTCGGTAGATACACCAACGGGCGATGCCAACCCTCTCGCCATAGAAAGCCCGCCCCATGAAACGCACCTGCACCTGCATTGCCCGCCTGTTGAATACCCTCTGTGCCCCACACGCTCAAGGATGGACGGCATGAGCTCGCGAACAGCCGCACCCGCACTCACCCTGGTCTCGCATGCGCTGTGCCCCTACGTGCAGCGCGTGGCCATCGTTCTGCACGAAAAGGGGCTGGCGTTTGAGCGCCGCACCATCGACCTGGCCCGCAAGCCCGACTGGTTTCTGGCCATCTCGCCGCTGGGCAAGACCCCGGTCTTGCAGGTGCAGGGCCAAAGCCTGTTCGAGTCGGCCGTGATCTGCGAATACCTTGAGGAGGTGGCCATGCCCGTGTTGCACCCGTCAGATCCGCTGCAACGCGCACGCCACCGGGCATGGATGGAGTTTGGCTCTGCCGTGCTGAACACCATCGGCGGCTTCTACGCCGCGCCGGATGAGGCCACGCTGCAGGCCCGCGCGCAGGACCTGCGCAGCCGTTTTGTGCAGATCGAAGAGGCCCTGGGCCAGCGCAGCGCGCCGGGGCCGTACTTTGCCGGGCCGGACTTTGGCATGGTGGATGCGGTGTTCGGCCCGGTGTTCCGGTACTTTGACGTCATCGACACCTTGCCGGGTGTGGATGACCTGGGCCTCTGGCAGGGTTTGCCGCGTGTGCTGCACTGGCGCGCTGCGCTGGCTGCGCGCGTTTCAGTGCAGCGGGCCGTCGGCGCGGACTATGCCGAGGGCTTGCGTGCCTTTTTGCTGGCGCGCGGCTCGGCACTGTCGCGGCGCATGCAGGCGGTGGCCGCGTAGGCTAGGGATCCTCTGCACGAATCACCGCGCCGCGTGCCTCTGCGGCCTCGGGCGGTCTGCCGCGTTGCAAGTACTCGCAATAGCTACGGCTATTGCTGCGCCTTGCGCCTTGCCGCCCATCCCGATCCGCAGCTCACACTTACCGCTCAATTCGTGCAGAGGATCCCTGGCGGTTCAATCCGCCCAGGTGCCCGGCGCCAGCCCGTCCAGCGTGTACGGCCCGATGGCCGCACGGATGAGCCGCAGCGTGGGGTGGCCCACGGCGGCCGTCATGCGGCGCACCTGGCGGTTGCGGCCTTCGCGGATGATCAGCTCGATCCAGGCAGTGGGGATGGCTTTGCGCTCGCGGATGGGCGGGGTGCGGTCCCACACCGCAGGCGCGGGCTCCAGCAGCCGTGCGCGGGCGGGCAGGGTGGGGCCGTCGTTCAACACCACGCCGCTGCGCAGCGCGGCCAGCGCGGCCTCATCGGGGACGCCCTCCACCTGCACCCAGTAGGTCTTCTCCATCTTGAAGCGTGGGTCGGCAATGCGGGCCTGTTGCTTGCCGTCGTTGGTCAGCAGCAGCAGGCCCTCGCTGTCGGCATCCAGTCGCCCGGCCACGTATACGCCGGGCAGGTCGATGTAGTCCTTCAGGCCCTGCCATTTGCCCTCGGCCGTGAACTGGCTGAGCACGCCGTAGGGTTTGTTGAAACGGATCAGGCGGGTTGTCATCGACGACGCGGTGGGAGAGGTGAGGGTGGATCGGGGGGCGCAGGGCTGCCGAGCATAGCCGCAGCGAGGGAGGAAAGAACCAGTGTGGCGCTGAGTGAACAGGGTGGCGTCTGACACCCGCTTCATCCTCCGGCCTGGTCGGGGAGGCGGAGCTTGACAGGTAAAATAGGCCTCCAGCGCTACGCTAGCTTGCGCTGGCAGCTATTTAATCCATAGCTGATTCATCTGGGCAAGTGTTGCCTGACCCTCTCATCCAGGCCTCAAGGAGACACCGCCATGACCACCATTGAACTCGACATTGCCCAGACCATCGGCATCGCCGCCGTGCTGCTGGTGGTGGGCGATTTCATCAAAAACCGCGTCGGCTTGCTCTCGCGTTACTTCATTCCCGGGCCCATCATCGGCGGACTGGTGTTTTCGCTGATTGCGCTGGTGGGCCACCAGACGGGCCTGTTCACCTTTCAGTTCTACGACAACATGCGCGCCTTTTTGCTGCTGTTGTTTTTCACCACCATCGGCTTTTCGGCCAGCTTCGAGCTGCTCAAGAAAGGCGGTGTCGGCGTAGCGCTGTTTCTGGCCGCCGCCGTGGGCCTTGTGGTGCTGCAGAACCTGCTGGGCGCCGGGCTGGCTGCTGCGCTGGGCGTGCATCCGCTCATCGGCGTGGCGGCGGGGTCCATATCGCTCACGGGTGGGCACGGCACCTCGGCCGCGTTTGGCCCGCTGCTGGAGCAGGCGGGCGCCGCAGGTGCGTTGCCCGCCGCCATTGCAGCGGCCACCTATGGCCTGGTGGCGGGTTGTGTGATTGGCGGCCCGCTGGGCACCCTGCTGATGCGGCGCAATGGCCTGCACACCTCGGGGTTGGCTGCGGGCGTGCCAGCCGGTGCCACCGCCACGGCGGCTGGCGCCGTCGACGCCGCCAATGCCTCCACCGCCCGCCTTGCAGCCCCGGCCCCCATGGGCAACAGCGACACTGTGATGTACGCCAGCATCCTGATTGCCGTGTCCATCGGGGCAGGCACGTTGCTGGTCAACTGGCTCAAGGGCCTGGGCATTACGCTGCCTTCGTACCTGGGCCCGATGCTGGTGGCGGCGGCGGTGCGCAACATCATCGACTGGCGCGACAGTGCGCTGCCCCTGCGTCAGTTCGAGGTGGTGGGCAATGTGTCGCTGGCGTTCTTCCTGGCCATGGCGCTCATGTCCATGAAGCTGTGGGAGCTGGCCGAGGTGGCCGGGCCGCTGCTGGTCATCCTGCTTGCCCAGACCGTGCTGATGTTTGCGTATGGCTACTTTGTCACCTTCCGCGTGATGGGGCGCGACTATGACGCCGCAGTCATCGCCGCCGGCCACTGCGGCTTTGGCATGGGCGCCACGCCCAACGCCATGGCCAACATGCAGGCGTTCACCGCCGTCAATGGCCCATCGGTGAAGGCATTTTTTGTGATCCCGCTCGTGGGCTCGCTCTTCATCGACTTTTTCAACGCCGTGATCATCACAGGCTTCATGAATTACTTGAAGTGACCCCCTGAGCCGCTTCGCGTCTTCCCCCGTAGGGGGACGCCTCCAGCGGCCCGGCGAAGCCGGTTCCGCGGTGGCGCTGGTAGGGGCGCGCCCCCTTCAAGCGCTGTTGGCCCGCAGCGACGGTGGATACCGAAACTACACAGCCACAAACAGCGCAGGGTCCACCATGGTTCTGTTCAGCATCACGCCCCAGTGCAGGTGCGGCCCGGTCACGCGGCCGGTGGCGCCCACCTTGCAGAACGCGTCGCCCGCCTGCAGCACATCGCCCACGCGCACATCCATGCTGCTCAGGTGGCAGTACATCGTCAGCAGGCCCTGGCCGTGGTCCAACCACACCGTGCCGCCATTGAAGAAGTAGTCGCCCACGTCAATCACCCGGCCTGACAACGGTGCCACGATGGGCGTGCCCGTGGCGGCGGCAATGTCCATGCCGCTGTGCGGATTGCGCGGCTGGCCGTTGAACACGCGCCGCAGCCCGAACGAGCTGGACCGCCGCCCACGCACCGGCACCCGCATGCGCAGCGATGGCAGGGCCACACCGGCGGGCTGCTCGGTGAAGGTCGCCATCACCCGCGCCTGGTGGTCGCGCTCGCGCTCGTAGCGGGCCTGGTCCTCGGGTGAAAGGTCTACCGTGCGCGGCGATACCTTGAGGTGCTGCTCCTTGTATTGCTTGGAGGCTACGGCGTAGTGCACCAGGCGCGGGCTGCCGCCGCCTTCGGCCAGCACGGTGATAAACGCATCGCCGGGTGCTGCGGCCAGCGGTATGCCCACGATGGCTGTCCACTCAATGGCATCGCCCACCACCCGCAGCGGCACATCCACATCGCCCTGGCGCACCTGCGCCACCGGCCGTGTGGCCGCCGGGCCCAGCGACAGCCGCGCCACACCCCCGGGCACCTGCAGCGCCTGGGGCCACACCGTGGGCGCGGGTGGCAAGGGCTTGGCGTGCAGCAGCTCCACCAGGGCGGGCTGGGCGAGAAGGCCCGCCGTGCCGATCAAGGCGCTACGGCGTTTGATGGGGATGGCTGGGCGGATGAGGGCAGGGCGGGCAGGTTCAGACACGACAGGGCAACGGTAAGAAAAAAGCGCGGGGGGATGGCAAGCGTGCTGCAGCCGCGCGTGCACGGCGAGCACCCCGCAATTGTGCCGCCCAGCGTTGGCGGCGTCCGCCTACATCGCCACCCCCAGGCCGCCACCTACCATCGCGCCATGCCACCTGCCGCCCCCCGCCGCTTCACCATGTTCACTGTCTTGCTCACGGCCCTGGCCACGGGGGCCCTTGTCTTGTTGGCACTCAACTTCACGGCGGGCGAGAAAAAGGTGCAGCAACAGCTGCCGCGCCTGTACAACACCGCCCACCCGCAGTTCGAACGTGCCCTGGGCAGTCTGCTGGGCCCGGGCATTGTGGGCGGCAATGCGGTGACCGAGCTGCTCAACGGCGACCAGATCTTTCCGCCCATGCTGGCCGCGATCAAATCCGCGCAAAAAAGCGTCACCTTCGAAACCTACATCTACTGGTCGGGCGACATCGGCAAGCAGTTTGCCGACGCCCTGAGCGAGCGCGCCCGCGCGGGTGTGTCCGTGCATGTGCTGCTCGACTGGGTAGGCAGCGCCAAGATGGAAGAGAGCTACCTGGCCGAGATGAAAGCGGCCGGGGTGCAGATCGAAAAATTCCACAAACCCCACTGGTACAACCTGGCCCGCCTGAACAACCGCACCCACCGCAAGCTGCTGGTGGTGGACGGACAGGTGGGCTTTACCGGTGGCGTGGGCATTGCGCCTGAGTGGACGGGCCAAGCGCAAGACCCGGAGCACTGGCGCGACTCGCACTACCTGGTGCGTGGCCCCGTGGTGGCGCAGATGCAGGCCACGTTTTTGGACAACTGGCTCAAGGTCACCGGCAAGGTGCTGCATGGCGAGGCGTACTTTCCGGCCATCGCACAAGACCCTCCCGTGGGCACGCAAAAGGCGCAGATGTTCTCCAGCTCGCCATCGAGTGGCAGCGAGAGCATGCAGCTCATGTACCACCTGGCCATCACCGCGGCCGAGCGCAGCATCGACCTGTCGGTGGCGTACTTCGTGCCCGATGAGCTGACCCACAAGTTGCTGATGGACGCCTTGGCGCGCGGCGTGCGCCTGCGCCTGGTGACCCCCGGTGAACACACCGACACCGAAACGGTGAAGGCTGCATCCCGCGCCACCTGGGGCCCGCTGCTGCAGGCCGGTGCCGAGATTTATGAATACACGCCCACCATGTACCACTGCAAGGTCATGATCGTGGACCAGCTGCTGGTGTCGGTGGGCTCCACCAATTTTGACAACCGCTCGTTCCGCCTGAACGATGAGGCCAACCTGAACGTGTACGACGCGGCGTTTGCGCAGCGCCAGACCCAGGTTTTTGAAGACGATATCGAGCGGTCACGCCGCGTGACCTACCAGGCTTGGTTGGACCGGCCGCTGCGCGAGAAGGCTCACGAGAAATTGACGGCCTTGCTGCGGTCGCAGTTGTGATGGAGTTTGAATGAAATCAGGTGCTAGCGCTTTTGGGTAAAGCGCCAGACGCTATCAATAGTGTAGTTTTCTGCGTCTGATGCGGGGGCGAAGACGCCGCCTGGATTTTCCAACCCAAGCAGGCATTTGCCCCCAATGTCCCGAGTTTCAAACTCGGGACCCTCGTCCATCAGTGCGTCACAAACTCATACGTCACTGCCTCACTGTCCACCATGTCGAGGATGTCGTCCAGCACATCTTCATCTTCGGTGCTGGCCCACAGGTCTTCAGGGTCTGCCGCAAACAGGGGTTCGATGGCAATGTCCATGAACTTGCCGTCGGGCAGCTTGATGACAGGCGTGCCCTCCGAGGTGTCGACCAGCTCCCAGTCGTCGGGCACGGTCATTTCGAGTTGGATGGTGACGTTGAGTTTTTTCATGGCGATTCCTTGTTGCTAACCGGGCAGGGTAACCCACTTTGAGAAGAATGGGCGTTTAGCGCTTATTGCACCAGCGCAATGTGCTATAAAAAATAGAGCATTTGAAGAGGCCTTGTACCTGCGCAGCCTGGCACCGATACGGGGCGGGCTGCATGGCACGCCACTTGCGTTGCTTGGAGCCTGCTGGTGTCGAAGCCCGCAGGTGCTCATGACCCCCCGCAAATGCTCGCGCAGAAACCACCAACGACCACCCCGTGCATAACGCTGCGGGATGCACCCAGGCCTGCTGTATTGTTGGTGGCGATTCCCGTGCCAGGCACCCCCTTCACCAAACTGTCCCTCACCCACCGGAGAACCTCGAAATGATCACCCAAAAAATCCTCGTCGTGGCCGCAGCCGCCGTGGCCGCCACCCTCGCCTTCAGCCAGACCGCGCAAGCCGGCCCCCGGCTCGACAAGATCATGGAGGCCAAGGTCATCCGCGTGGGCACGCCCGGCGACTACCGCCCGTTTGCCATCAAGACCGACGCGGGCTACAGCGGGCACGACATCGACGTGATCGAGACCATGGCCAAAGAACTGGGCGTGAAGATCGAATACGTGCCCACCACCTGGCCCAACCTGGTGAAGGACCTGCAGGGCGACAAGTTTGACGTGGCGGTGGGCGGCATCACCCGCAACGTCAACCGCATGCGCATCTTTGACATGCTGCCCGGCTACGCTCCCTTTGGCAAAGTGGCCCTGGTGCGCGCGGCCGACAAGGCCAAATACACCAGCGTGGACGCCATGAACCAGCCCACCGTGCGCGTCATCAAGAACCCCGGCGGCACCAACGAAACCTATGTGCTGGCCAACCTCAAGGCCGCCCAGGTCAGCACGCACGACAAGAACGCCGAGATCCCTGCGCTGATCGCCGAAGGCAAGGGCGACGTAATGATCACCGAAACCTACGAAGCCCTGCACTACGCCAAGGCCGACCCCCGCCTGCACGCCTCGTTTGTGGATGCGCCGCTCACGCCCAAGAACTACCTGGGCTTCATGTTGCCCACCGACGACGCTGACTATGTGCGTGTGATGGGCTTTGTGTGGGGCCTGGTGGACAGCCGGGGCACCATCAAGCAGGCGGCAGACAAGTGGCTGAAGTGATCAGGGCCTGAGGCTTTGGGCGTCTGGATTATTCGCCCGGAATCTCTGGCTCCACCAGCAGCGCCAGCAGCTGCAGCGACTCCTGCCAGCCCACGTAGCACATCTCCGTGGGGATCACCGCCGGGATGCCCGCCTGCACGATGGACACCTCGGTCCCCGCGATCACCTTTTTCAGCTGGATCGTGGTGCGCATCTCGCCCGGCAGGTTGGGGTCGTCAAACCGGTCGGTGTGCACGATGCGCTCGCCCGGCACCAGCTCTACATACTCGCCGCCAAACGCATGCGTGCCGCCACTGCTGAAGTTGGTGAACTGCATGCGGTAACTGCCGCCCACGCGTGCGTCCATGCTCAGCACCCGGCCGGTAAACCCGTGGGGCGGCAGCCATTTGCACATGGCGTCTGGGTCCAGAAAGGCGCGGTAGATGCGCTCTGCCGGGGCGCGCAGCACGCGGTGCAGGGTGACGGTACCGGTGTTGGTGTTGGTCGTCATGCTCGGGTCTCCTTGGGATGCAGATCTGTGGTGGATGAAAGCGTGAACCGCCAAACCATATCGGTTATTCAACGTGTTCACACCCCAACGACGAACGGACCTGCGCGTTTTCGACACGCTGCTGTTGTAACGGCCAACTTTTTGGCAAAGCCTCAGCCTTTCAGGCCACAACCGTCCGCACCCCAAAGCTCTCGCTGCCCTGCGCCCAGGCCAGCAGCCGGTCAATGTTGGGGTGCTTGCCGGGGAAGGTGCGCGCATCGGCTACATGCTCGGCATACCACTCCAGCCCCAGGGTGGCGGCCGCAGGCGTGATGCTGCTACCGTACAAGGCAGCCAACGCGGCATACACCACCAGCGACCCGGTCTGTCCGGGCTTGTTCTCGATGGTGGCCAGCACTTGCCCATCCGGGCCCAGCAGGTGCAGGGCGGTGAGGTGGCTGGCGGAGGGGAGTTGCTTCAAGCGGTCTGCGAAGTTCATGGTTGTCAATGAAAATATGAATGAAATTGGTCTCTAGCGCTTTATGAGTAAGCGCTAGTAGCTATGAATAGATGAGTATTTTGGCGGTTGATTGCATCAAGCCGCTGCGGCCGCGGTGCAGCTTCACAAGGGAGGTGTTCGATGGAGCCACCAACTTGCCCGGGTTGAGGGATTGGTGGAGTGCGCTGCCATACCCATATTGGGGTGGATCATTCCTTTTTGGGTTTCTTCGGGTCGGAATGAACCCAGACTCCCTAGCACGCATCACGCCTGCCACACCCCAAACCCCGCCGACCGCAGGTCGATGCCAATCTCGATCTCCCGGTCCACTGCATCCTCGTAGCTCATGGGGTTGAAGCCTTCGTACAGATCGGGCAGCAGGCGCAGGCCGTATTGCGTCACAAACCGGTTGGCCTGGATGCCCGCCTTGTGCTTGTCAAAGCGCACATCCGGGTCCAGCCCGGTCATGCCCACATACACGCAGGGCTTGCCATCGATGTAGCCCGGGTTGCACCGGCGAAAGCGCGGCTCCAGCAGCACGTCCTTGGAGAGTTCGACCACGTAGACGTGGTGGTGGAGCTTGCGGCGGCGCATGGGTGGATGGGATAGACGCGGGTAGTAGGGCTGCGGTGTAGCGTTCTGCGCGGTGCTACTTTTTACTCGTCATCGTCCGCCTGGCCGTCATCGCTCAGGCGGCGGTCCAGCTTGCTGCGCAGCGACTCGGTTTCTTGCAGAAACTGCTCTACTGGCACGGCCGGGGCCACGCGCAGGCTGGGCGGGAACAGGCTGCTCATGTAGAGCGTTTGCGACAAGCGCATGTTGTTGAGCCACTGCGCACCCAGCCACGACGGCACGCCCAGGGCCACTACTGCAGCCACCATCCACGCCAGGCCCACGCGGCGGCGCGGCAGCACGGTCGCCAGGTGCGCATACAGCGCACCAGCCAGCACCAGCACGATCAACACACTGGCGAACTGCGAAAAAACCTCCAGCGAGAAAACGAATGCGGTCAGGTGGGCCACCAGATGCACCACATCCACCCCCAGGGCCGCAGCGCAGGCTATGCGCACGTGGCGCCAGAACTGCAGGTGGCCCGCAAACACCTTGTTGGCCGCTGCCCACACGCCCGACCAGGCGCCCAGCACCACCAGCAGCGTGAGCAACACGCCCGGCACAGCCTTCAGGTATTGCGAAGTGTCGCGCGCATCCAGCCACGACTCCCCCAGCCCCGCCAGCAGCACCAGCGCCACCAGCACCGCCGTGGTGCCCACCGTGCGCCACGGAAACTGCGGCAGCGGCTGCTCGTCGGCAATCGGCGCATCGGCCAGGCGCAGCGTGATGTGGGTGTGGCCCAGGTCGATAGGCGTGGCGTCGGGCCAGTCAAAGCGCTCGCCCTGGGCATGCTGCTTGCGCTGCAGGCGTGCGCCGTTGCGCGTCTCCAGCACCTCGATCTGCACGGTGCGTGGCTCATTCACCGCGCGGTCGATGCGCAGGTGCCGGGGCGCTACAAAAGGGTCGTCCAGCACGAGGTCGCAGTCCAGCGCCCGGCCTACTGTGATGGGCCAGCGCGTGATGGGTGCGCGCGCCAGCAATGCGCCGTGGCGGTCAAAGGCTTCGATAAGCCCCAGGGTGGTCGGCATCGTGCTCATGGTGCGGCCTCCCAGCGGAAGGCCTTGAGGTAGTGGCTGGCCAGCTTCATGCCGTTGTCAAAAGCAATGCCTTGCACGTCCAGGCGGCCCAGCACGCCTTGCGTAGGCTGGTTGATGGACGCGGCCAGAACCGTCATGTTGTACAGACCGGGCAGCTTGCGATAGGCCGACAGGCAGACCACCGCGCGCAGCGGCAGGCTACCGGGGTCCACAAAGCGCTCGCTGCACTCTGCGGCCGTCTGGTGGCGGTTGCCGCGCCGCTGCAGCTGTTCGTTGGCAAAGCTCTGGGAAAACATCCGGGCGAACCGTGCAGCGCCCAGGGTGGGGGCGTTGTAGGCCTCATAACTCAGGCGCACTGCGCCTGTGTTGAATTCACCCGCCACCACATCGCTGTCGGCCCGGCATTGCGTGCGCTCCAGGTTCAGGCCCGGAAACGCCGGGTCGCGCCCCGATCCCCAGCACCGCGCCAGCGCGTCGTCGGGGACGGGCACGCGGTAGTTTCCGTGGCGCTGCTCGCGAAACGGTGCTTTCAGGAACCGGTCTGTCAGAAGCTGCTGGTGCTCCATCAGTTGCCGCGTCATCTCGGCATGTGCGGCCTGGGTGATGGGCTGGGCGTTGGCCGCACGCTGCACCAGCGCCTGCGCAAACTCGGCCGGGATCAGAAAGCTTACCTGCTCGCCGTCGAGCCGCTTGGCCACGTTGACGCCCAGCACCCGGCCCGCATCGTCCACCGCCGGGCCGCCGCTCATGCCGGGGTTGAGCGTGCCGCCAAAAAAGATGCGCGGGTAAAAGCTGCGCTTGACCAGCCCGTTGTAGGTGCCCTCGGTCACGGCAAAGCCGATGTCCAGCGGGTTGCCCAGCGAGTAGATGCGCTCGCCCTGTGCCAGCGCCTCGTCGGCGGGCCGAAAGCCCAGCACCGGCGCAGCGGCCGTGCGGCCCTTGGCGCGCAGCACGGCCAGGTCGCGCTGCACGTCAAACGCCAGCAGCTCCACCTCGCCCTCCTGCCCCTCCATCGTCACGTACACACCCCGGTAGCGCTCGGGCTCCAGCGCCAGCTGGCTGGCCACGTGGAAGTTCGTCACGATCAGCCCATCGGCCGATACAAAAAACCCCGAGCCAATCGACGCCTGCGTGTTGGCATTGCGCAGCAGCGTGCGGATCTGCACCAGCTTGTCGCGCGACAGCTCATAAATGCGCCGCGCATCGCGCGACAGCAGGGCGGCATCCGCCCCGGTGGGTACAGAGGCTGCAGCGGCCCCCGGTGGCGGTGTGGTGCCGTCTGCCGGGTAACTGCCCGCAGGGCGAGTTGCCGGGGGGGCGGCGGGTGGAGGGGCATTCTGTGCGTGGGCCACCAGGGCGCAGAGCAGCAGAACCAAGGACGAGGTAGCCAGCCGCAGGGGCCGGATCAGGGGGAAGGGCATCGCGGTATTCTATGAATGCCCTGCACCGCCCCAGGTTCTGCCTGGGCAATCCATCCAACACCCACGCACCCATGCCAGAAACCCACACCTATCCCATCGGCACGCCCGGCCAGCCCTGGGGCGCCGCAGAGCGCGACCAGTGGCGCGCGCGCCAGGTGCGCCAGCGCAGCTACGCCGACGACGTGCTCAATGCCGTGGAGGCACTGCGGGGCCGGTTTGATGTGGAGCTGTATGGCGACGTGGTGTATGCCAACGACCAGCTCCCGGCCGAGCGCTTTCCGCTGCGCGCCATTCGCAGCCGCAACTGGCAACCCGGCCTGCCCAGCGTGCTTATCACCGGCGGCGTGCACGGCTACGAAACCAGCGGCGTGCACGGCGCACTGCGTTTTGTGGATACCCAGGCCGAACGCTTTGCGGGCCGTGCCAACCTGCTCGTGGTGCCCTGCGTCAGCCCCTGGGCGTATGAGCGGTTTCAGCGCTGGAACTTTGACGCCATCGACCCCAACCGCTCGTTCAAAGAAGGCTCCTCCGCGCAGGAATCCCTCGCCCTCATGCGGCTGGTGGCGCAGCACCAAGGCCAATATGGTCAGTTCACTGCCCACATCGATCTGCATGAAACCACCGACACCGACGAATCCGAATACCGCCCCGCCGTGGCCGCGCGCGACGGCAAGGTGTTCGAGCCCGGCAGCATCCCCGACGGCTTCTACCTGGTGGACGACACCGAGAACCCGCAGCCCGCCTTCCAGCAGGCCATCATCGAGGCCGTGGGCCGCGTTACGCACATTGCGCCTGCGGACGACAAGAACGAAATCATCGGCTCGCCGGTGGTGGCCCCCGGCGTGATCCGCTACGAATTCAAGGCCTGGGGCCTGTGCGCGAGCGTCACGGGTGCGCGCTACACCACCACCACCGAGGTCTACCCCGACAGCCCCCGCGCCACGCCCGAGCAGTGCATCGCGGCGCAGGTGGCGGCGGTGTGCGCGGCGGTGGAGTTTGTGTGTGGGGTGCAGTAAACCTGTGTCGTTTTTTTTTTGAGTCAAATTGGCCTCTACCGCTTGAAGGATAAGCACTGATAGCTATAAAAATAGAAGCAAATGGCGCTGAGGCGCCAAAGCTCAAGCCCACCTACCCCCCGCATTTAGAGCGGCTAACAAAGCTCAGCGAAGCGGTTCTGGCTAGACGCTGCGTCGCAGGCAGTACGCGCAATACAACAAGACGCGGCAACGACGCCAGAAGAGTTTTGTTAGTCGCTCTAAAAGGAAACAACGCCCATGGACTGGCCCCAGATGCTGGATACCTTCGCCCGCATGCCCGCCGCCGAGCAGCAGGCCTGGTGGCGCATGGCCGCCGGGCTGCTGGCCCTGGTGGTGGCGCTGCTGTGGCTGGAGAGCCGCTACTTCAAGTCCAGCCGCCGCGTGGGCAGCTGGCTGGCGGTGCGCCTGGTGTCGGTGCTGGCCGCGCTGCTGGCAGTGGCGACGGTGCTGCTGCCCGCACGCGCCGTGGGCGGGCCCGCTGCGCTGGGCGTGTTTGTGCTGTCGCTCTACACCCTGGGGCCGGTGGTGTGGTTTGGCGGCCATGTGCTGGCCGGGCGCTGGGTGCGGCCCGCACTCTCGCGCGCTGAAAGCCTGGTGCTGGGCCTTACCGGCCTGGCCATTGCCGCCGTGCCCATCTACGCCAGCCTGCTCGCGCAAAGCGCCCTGCAAACCGCAGCACGCGACGTGGCCCAGCGCCGGGAGCTGCCCGCCAGCAACCCCCCGCTGGCCCACACCGTGCAGCCCGTGCAGCGCTACCACCTGCCCGGCGTGGGGCTCATCTACACCCAGTCACTGCTGGGCACCCCCGACAACCGCCTGCTGCGCGTGGAGCAGCGCCACGGCGGCGGCCGATGGCCCACGCACCCCCACCCCGTGGCTCACCCCAGCTACTGCACCCACGGCAACGACGTGCACCTGATGTGGTCCGCCCAGGAACCCCCACCCTACCTGCGCCTGCACTGGGCCCAAAGCAACGGCGCACCCACCAAGGCCGAATTCACGCCCCAGCAGGTGTTTGACCCGGCCACCCCCGTGCCCGACTTCCCCCTCACCCTGCGCCCCGACGGCGCCGACCCCGCCGCCCCCATGGCGCGCGAAAGGGCGTACCTGGTGCTGGTGAAAGAGGGGCAGGCGGCGCAGCCGCAACAAGCTCCGACGCAGCAACCGCCGCAGACCTACACCCAGATGCTGGGCAGCCCCCCCGAAGCAGGCGAGGTGCGCACGACCGATTGCGTGATGGCGGGTTTCCAGATCACCCCCACGGTTGCCAAACAAGGCTGGCAGGTGCAGGCCATGGGGCTGGTGTTTCAGCTCTCCACGGGCGGGCAGCCGTTGCGGGCGTTGGTGGAGCGGAAATAGAGGCGAAATGGGCCATTTCCGCCTGATGGTATTGCCTTTTCTGCTATCAAATTGAAAGCAAAAAAGGGTTTGATGCATGAGTGCGAGTGCTTCTTACGGATTGCTTCCCAACGCGCCCAGCAACCGCGCACTCACCTCGGCCGCATCCAGCGTGGCGAATGCCATGTTGTGCTGTTCCGTCAGCGGCCCATGGCCCGGCTCCATGCGGCCCGCAGCGTCGTAGCCCATGGCCTTGAACTTCCACACCCCGCCAACCAGCTTGAGCGAGCCCACATGCGCGCCATCGGCGGTGTGGACTGCCACTGCGGCGGCGTTGATGGGCAGCAACTGCAAGGGGCCTGCCAGCGGGCCGGGCGGTATGTGGGCGAAGGTGGGGGTGAAAGTGAGCGGCAGGGGTGAGGAAGGGAGCATGGCGGTGTCTCTATCGCAAATGGCGTGGCGCTTGCGGCGCGGTAGCTCGATCTCTGCCCGGTGTGTCGCGTGTTGTGGGTGCTTTGCCGACCGATCGCAGGTTTCGCTCTGCACCCCGTGGGAGACTATGGGCGGTTTGCATGGATCATGCAATTGGTCTCTAGCACTTATCTGTCTCTGGCGGCCAGGTGTAGCCGGTGGCTACTGGCCGGTGCCGGTCCCTAGGCTGGGCCACCATCAATCCTTGAGGCTCACCCCCAGGTTGTCCAGCTTTTGCATACGAGTCCCTGCGTTTTGCGGCCTTTGCAGCCGTTTCCGTGGCGGCTTGGACTGCCTTGGGCCCCTTGTTCGCCGCAGCTTTGATCAATCCGAGCTTGTGAGCGGCATCTGCCTGCGCCCGCTGGAAAGTGGCGATGAGTTCAGCATGGGCAACGGATGAGTTCACAAGGACTTTCCTTTCCATCAGCGTCATCACCCTTGAAGGGTGACGTTGGTGCGAAGCAAGGCGGTTCTCAATTCGCGAGTAGCCGGTTTTGAAATATCCACCTTTTGAACAGCCACGTCGAACGGTGAGCCCGGCCTGATGCTGGTTGGCAGTATCTTTTTTGCTGGATTCTTGGCGGGGTACGTGCCCTGACCCGGACACATGCGAACGGAAAACCCGAATTCTTCGAGCGCACCTTTTGCATACAACTCTGCCAGTTGTTGAAACGTCACGAAGGTTGAACGTTTAACGTCTTTGAATCCTGGCTGGCTGATGTCGCGAACGATCTCAAATTTACCGAGTGAATCTCGCTGTGTATCGGTAAACGGATGCAGTAAGAAGGTCTGACGAACGCCATTCTTTTTGGACACCAGGGTGTGCTCGACGGCGATATCGGTTAGCAGCATGTTGTTTTCCTCGCTTTTCAAGCTGCAGCTTGCACAGCAGCATCATTCGCCATTCCGCCCAAAGTCGCAGACTGTGTTTTCACACCAAGCTACTGGGTAGCTGATGTCCTACCCCTTGAGATGCGAAGTGTTCGACGCAGAAAATTCTCATCTGAAGGCGGGGACTTTGACTAAACGGCAGCAAATGACAGATCCATATTGCACAGTGACAGGTCGTTTCGCATCGAAAGCTGTCATCAGTCCAAAAGAAAACGGCCAGCAAATGTAGAAATTTGCTGGCCTTCTTTCCAATCAGGAGGTAATCACTTCCCCCACGAGTCCTTCAACCCCACCGCCAAGTTAAACACCGGCTTGCCCGCCGCATGGTCCACCCGATCCGCCACAAAGTACCCATGCCGCTCAAACTGGAACTTGTCGTCCGGCTTGGCGTTGGCCAATGACGGCTCCACGATGGCCGTCACCACCTTCAGGCTGTTCGGGTTCAGGCTTTCAATAAAGTCCTTGCCGCCCGCGTCGGGGTGGGCGTCCAGGAACAGGCGGTCGTACATGCGCACTTCGGCGTTCACGCCGTCGGCCACGCCCACCCAGGTGATGGCGGCTTTCACCTTCACGCTGTCGGCGCCGGGGGTGCCGCTCTTGGTGTCGGGCACCACGGTGGCCAGCACTTCGGTGATGACTCCGTTCGCATCCTTGGTGCAGCCGGTGCATTCGATGACGTAGCCGCCTTTCAGTCGCACCTTGTTGCCGGGGAAGAGGCGCTTGTAGCCCTTGGGCGGCACTTCTTCAAAGTCTTCGCGTTCGATCCAGACTTCCTTGCCGATGGTGAAGTGGCGCACGGGGCTTTCCACGCCTTCGGGTGGGTGGGGCAGGGCGGGCAGGCTGCAGGGCTCCAGGTGGCCTGCGCCCATCACGTCGTCCCAGTTGGTCAGCACCAGCTTGACGGGGTTGAGCACGGCCATGCCGCGGTGGGCTTTCAGCTCCAGGTCTTCGCGCAGGCAGCCTTCCAGGGTGCTGTAGTCGATCCAGCTGTCGGATTTGGTCACGCCGATGCGTTCGGCAAAGGTCTGGATGGAGGCGGGCGTGTAGCCACGGCGGCGCAGGCCCACGATGGTGGGCATGCGGGGGTCGTCCCAGCCGCTGACCTTGTGGTCGTACACCAGCTGGGCGAGCTTGCGTTTGCTGGTGATGACGTAGGTGAGGTTCAGGCGCGCAAATTCGTACTGGCGGGGGGGCGGGCTGGCCAGGAGGCCGCCTTCGGTCAAGCGCTCCAGCAGCCAGTCGTAGAAGGGGCGCTGGTCTTCAAACTCCAGCGTGCACAGGCTGTGGGTGATCTGCTCCAGCGCGTCCTCGATGGGGTGCGCGTAGGTGTACATGGGGTAGATGCACCAGGTGTCGCCCGTGTTGTGGTGGGTGGCGCGGCGGATGCGGTAGATGGCCGGGTCGCGCATGTTGATGTTGGGGCTGGCCATGTCGATCTTGGCGCGCAGCACCATGGAGCCATCTTCGTGCTGGCCGTCGCGCATTTCGCGGAACTTGGCCAGGTTTTCGGCCGGGGTGCGGCTGCGGAAGGGGCTGTCCACGCCGGGCTTGCTGAAGTCGCCCCGGTTGATGCGGATCTGCTCCACCGTCTGTTCGTCCACGTAGGCATGGCCGGCTTCGATCAGGTACTCGGCGGCGCGGTACATGAAGTCGAAGTAGTCGCTGGCCTGGTAGGGAGCGGCGTCGGGTGCGCCGTTCCAGTCAAAGCCCAGCCATTTCACCGCGTCGATGATGCTGTTGACGTATTCGGTGTCTTCTTTTTCGGGGTTGGTGTCGTCAAAGCGCAGGTGGCAGATGCCGCCGTAGTCGCGCGCCAGGCCAAAGTTGATGCAGATGCTCTTGGCATGGCCCACGTGCAGGTAGCCGTTGGGCTCGGGCGGGAAGCGGGTGCGGATCTTGGCGGGGTCGGGCTCGCCCTGGGCGTGGTGGGCGGCGTCGCCGGGGGTGCCTGCCCAGCGGCGGTTGGTATAGGTGCCTTTTTCCAGGTCATGCTCGATGATCTGGCGCAAAAAGTTGCTGGGCTTGACGGTTTCAGGGGCCGCAGAAGTTGCAGTGGCGGCGGTATTGGCGGGGGAGGGGGTGCTCATACAGCCATTTTAGGCGCCGGTTTCGTGATGGTTTACGCATAGAAACAGGCGCGTATACGTCCAGACACAACGTAAAGACGATTTTGTGCCATCCTTTTGCCTACTTGGTGCGTTATGTACCGGTGAGGTGAGTCCATTTGGCTGGCTGCCCTCGCTCAAACAGGAGATTTCCATGACGAAAACCCGTTCTATCTATGCCATGGCCGCTTCGGCTGGCGTGGCGCTGGCATTGCTGGCCGGCACGGGCGCAGCCCAGGCCCGCGACGTAAATTGGTCGGTTGGCATTGGCGTGCCTGGCGTGGTGGTGGGGGCCAGCAATGGCTACTACGCCCCCGCCCCGGTGTATGTGGCACCGCCCCCGCCCGTTTATTACGCGCCCCCTCGGCCCGTGTACTACGCGCCTCCCCCCGCGTATTACGCACCGCCCCCGGTCGTGTACTACGGTGATCGCGGCTACCGCCACCATCGGCACCACCGCCACCACGGATATGGCCATGGGTATGGCCACGGCCGCTGGGATCGTTGATCCCTGGTCTGATCCGCTGGCAGCCTGACCGGGTTGCCGCGTTGTGTAACCAACCTCTTGGGCGCCAGTCGCTCACAGGCAGCGTCTTTGCACAGGCTGCCTTTTACAGCGGCCCTTCGGGGCCGCTTTTCTTTTGACGCGGGAATTTTGGCGCGCGCACGGTGCGCGCGGGGCGCCGCATAATCGCGCACTCTGGCCTGCCAGCGTGGCAGGCGCAACGCCCCCGGAGTGCCGCATGTCTGTGAAGAAAAAAACCGTTTTTGTCCTGAATGGCCCCAACCTGAACCTGCTGGGCACGCGCGAGCCCGCTGTGTATGGCGCGGCCACGCTGGCCGATGTCGAAAAGCTGTGCGCCGATGCGTGCGAGCGCCATGGTTTTGCGCTGCGCTTTCACCAAAGCAACCACGAAGGCGCGCTGGTGGACTGGATTCACGAGGCAGGCCGCCTGCACGCAGCGGGCGAGCTGGCAGGCGTGGTGATCAACGCCGGGGCCTACACCCACACCAGCATCGCGTTGCACGATGCCACCAAGGGCACGGGCATCACGCTGATTGAGCTGCATATCAGCAATGTGCATGCGCGCGAGGCGTTTCGCCACCATTCGTACATGGCGGCAGCCGCCAAGGCGGTGATGTGTGGCTTTGGCGTGCTGGGCTATGGCCTGGCGATTGACGGCCTGGCGCAGTTGCTGGCCCAACAACCTGCGGCCTGACGCGGGGCGGGCAAGGGGGTAGATAGATAAATGAATCCCCCATTGCCCCTGCAGGTGTCTGAGGACGAGGTGGAGATCACCGCCATGCGCGCCCAGGGCGCGGGTGGGCAGAACGTCAACAAGGTATCAAGCGCCGTCCACCTGCGCTTTGACGTGGCAGCATCGTCGCTGCCCGAGGACGTGAAAGAGCGCCTGCTGGCCCTGCGCGACACGCGCATCACGCAAGAGGGTGTGGTGGTCATCAAGGCCCAGCAGTACCGCAGCCAGGAGCAAAACCGCACCGATGCGCTCGCGCGGCTGAACGCGCTGGTCAACACTGTGGCTGTGCCGCCCCGGGTGCGGCGCGCCACCAAACCCACCTACGGGTCGAAACAGCGGCGGCTGGAGGGCAAGACCCAGCGCAGCGAGACCAAGGCACTGCGGGGCAGGGTGCGCGACGGGTCTTGAACCGGGGCTCCCTGTGTGGTGGGTATCTCCACGGCCATCGTCCATGGCGCATTGGTATCACTTGTAGAACAATCTGTCCGGCCAGCAGGGCTTGGTATCAGGTGCTATCAGTCCTACATTCATTGCATTCACGGATGGAATTGCCATGACTGCCTTTGCCCAAGCCCCTCTCACTGCGCCCGCTGTGGTTCCCGCCTTGTTCGTATCGCACGGCGCGCCGCTGTTTGCCATCGATGCTGGCACCACCGGCCCCGCGCTCACGCAGTGGGGTGAAAGCCTCAAGGCGCAGTATCCTGGCCTGCGGGGTGTGGTCATCATGTCGCCGCACTGGATGGCGCGTTCTGCCCAGGTCATGACCGGCCCGCAGCCCGCCACGTGGCACGACTTTGGCGGTTTCCCGCCCGCGCTGTACCAGCTGCAATATCCCGCCTCAGGCTCGCCTGCGCTGGCGCAAGAGGTGCTGGGCTTGCTGCAGGCCGCCGGTGTGGCCGCAAAGGGCGATGCCGCGCGCCCCTTTGACCATGGCGCCTGGGTGCCGCTGATGCATTTGTTCCCGCAGGCCGATGTGCCCGTGGTGCAGGTGGCTCTGCCCGTGGGCGCTGGCCCGGCCGATGTGTATGCACTGGGTGCCGCGCTACGCAGCCTGCGCAGCCAGGGCGTGCTGGTGGTGGGGTCCGGCAGCATGACGCACAACCTGGCCGAATTCTTTGGCGGCGAGCGTGCGCCCGCGCCCTACGTGCTGGAATTCAGCCGCTGGATCGAGGATGCGCTGGCCCGTGGCGACATGGCCGCGCTGCTCAACTACCGTACCCAGGCCCCCCATGCCAGCCGCGCCCACCCGACCGAAGACCATTTCTTGCCCATCTTCTTCGCGCTGGGCGCGGCGGGCGACGATCTGCACGCAAACTACTTGAGCCGCGAGGTGATGTACAGCATGCTGTCGATGGATGCTTTTGCCCTGGAGCCTGTCGCAGGACGGGCGGTTTAAGTAAGTTTTTTAGCTAAAAATGCCGCTGGCGCTTGTCTATGCTCAATCTACCGCTCACATTTTTGCAGCGACCCGCTGCTTCCACCACCCCCCGCCCCTGGCTGCTGGTGCTGATGCACGGCGTGGGCAGCAACGAGCAGGACCTGTTCAGCCTGGCGCCGCAGATCCCGGATCGGTTCCACGTGCTCAGCCTGCGCGCACCGTTTCGCATGGGGCCGGGCGCGCACGCGTGGTTTGATTTTTCCATCGAGCCCGGTGGCGAGCGCACCATCAACGAAGAGCAGGAAGCGCAAAGCCGAGCCCTGGTAGCCCAGGCGGTCGAGTCTGCCGCCGAGCAACTGGGCATTCCGCCCGAGCGCGTGGTGGTGGGCGGCTTCAGCCAGGGCGGCATCATGGCGCTGTCGCTGCTGCTGACCCGGCCCGCGCTGATGCAGGCCGCGCTGGTGTGGCACAGCCGGCTGCTGCAGCAGGTGGTGCCTTTGAGTGCGCCCGCCGACGCGCTGCGAGGCAAACGGCTGTGGCTGAGCCACGGCACGCACGACAACGTGATCCCCCTGGCCCACGCGCAGGCCATTGCGCACCACATGGCGCCGCTGCCGGTGACGGTGACGTACCACGAGTTCCCCAGCGCGCACGAGATCCGACCTTCTGAGCTGGCGGCCACGGTGGCGTGGCTGGAGTCGCTGTCGACAACGCCAACGGCGTTTTAGTCGCGGGGTTCCGGGGCGCGGTCTACATCGCGTTACCGGCGCCTCATCCAGCAGGTTTCCAATCAAGCAGATCCCCAAGGGGGATTGGTAGGGAACGCCCTGCGCCGCAGCCACTCGGACAAGGGTTGTTCCCGTCTTGAAGGAGATCCGATGCCTGAAAACGAAACCGCCGAGTTCCGCCCCGTGCCACCGCGCGCATCCTCCACACCGTGGATCATTGCCGCCGTGCTGGCCTGTGCGGTCGGCGCTGGAGCCGCCTGGTGGTTCTGGCTGCGCCCGGTGGAGGCCCCGGGTGCGCCGCCCCCCGTGGCCAGCGCACCCGAAGCGCCCGTGGCCCCACCGCCCATGCCCGAGGCATCGGGTCCCCAGAACCCTGTGGATGCGCTGGCCCCGGCAGACACCGCCTTGCCCGCATTGGCTGAATCCGACAAGCGAGTGGCGGAGTTGCTGGCCGAATTGCTGGGCAGCGACAAGGTCGCGTCGTTCTTGTTGACCGAAGGTTTTGTCCGCAGCGTGGTGGCCACGGTAGACAACCTGGGCCGCGCCCAGGCCCCGTCGCGCATGTGGCCGGTACAGCCCATGCCGCAGCGCTTTGTGGTAGACGGCGAGGGCGATGCCCCCACCACGATTGCCACCACCAATGCGGCCCGCTACAGCGCCTTTTTGACTTTTGCAGAAGCCGTGCCCCTGGAGCCTGCCGTGGCCTTGTATGCGCGGCTGTACCCGCTGTTCCAGCAGGCGTATGAAGAGCTGGGCTACCCCAAGCGCTACTTCAACGACCGCCTGGTGGCCGTACTGGACCACTTGCTGCTGGCGCCCGAACCCAAAAGCCCGCTGCGCGTGAAGCTCACGCCCGTCAACACCGATGTGCCCAACCTGCGCCCGTGGGTGCGCTATGAGTTTGTGGACCCGGCACTCGAATCGCTCACCAGCGGGCAAAAAATTCTGGTGCGGATGGGGCCTGCGAACCAGGCGCGCGCGAAAGCGCTGCTCCGTGATCTGCGCAAGCGCGTGGCAACCAGCGAGTTGCAGCTCCCGCAACGGTGAAGGATGTGAGTGGTTGCTGCGCGGCGGCTACAGCGGCAGTGCCATGGTGCGCTTGACCTCCTTGAGCGAGAAGCTCGTGGAAATCTCACGCACGCCGGGCAGGCTGCGCACATGGGTGCGCACATAGTCGGCAAACGATGCGAGGTCGGCCGCCACCACCTCCAGCTGGTAGTCGTAGCGGCCCGAAAGGTTGTGGCACGACAACACCTGGGGCATCGCCATGACCTCGCGCTCCAGGGCCGATGTGGTGTCAGCCGTGTGGTCGTGCAGCGCCAGCTGCACAAAGCCCAGCACGCCCCAGCCCACACGCTGGCGGTGCAGATGGGCGTGGTAGCCCGCAATCACGCCCGCATCCTCCAGCGCGCGCACGCGCCTCCAGCACGGGGAGGTGGACAGCGAAACCGCTTCGGCCAGATCGCCCACGGTGGCGCGACCATCGCGTTGCAGGGCGTTGAGGATCGTGCGGTCCACGGGGTCGAGCGGATGAGGGTGCATGGCAGTGTGTCCTGCAGATTGGGCGATTTAAGGCAAATTTTGCCTTCTTTGATCGTATGAAGGGCAAATAAGGCGAAAACTTACCCGTTGATGGGTTGAAGAATCTCTCTATTCCAAGGAGACCACCATGACCCGCACATCCGCCACCGGCTTCAGCACCCGCGCCATCCACCACGGCTACAACCCGGCCGACCACCAGGGCGCACTGGTGCCGCCCATCCACACCTCGGCCACCTTTGCCTTCCCCGATGTGGCCTATGGCGCGCGCTGCTTTGCAGGCGAGGAGCCCGGCTACTTCTACACCCGCATCGCCAACCCCACGCTGGCGCTGCTGGAGGGGCGCCTGGCCAGCCTGGAGCAGGGCGCAGGCGCCGTGGTGTTCGGCTCGGGCATGGGGGCCATCACGGCCACGCTGTGGTCCATGCTGGAGCCGGGCGATGAAATCCTGGCCGACCTTACGCTGTATGGCTGCACCTTCTCGTTTTTGCACCACGGGCTGGGCCGCTTTGGCGTGAGCGTGCGCCATGTGGACATGACCGACCCGGCCCACGTGGCCGCCGCGCTGAGCCAGAAGACCCGCGTGGTCTACCTGGAAACCCCGGCCAACCCCAACATGCGGCTGGTGGACATTGCCGCCGTTTCGGCCCTGGCCCACGCCCAGGGCGCCAAGGTGGTGGTGGACAACACCTACTGCACGCCTTACCTGCAGCAGCCCCTGCTGTTGGGTGCCGATGTGAGCGTGCATTCCATGACGAAGTACCTCGGTGGCCATGGTGACCTGACCGCAGGCGCGGCCGTGTTTGCCGATGCAGAACTGGCCCAGCGTGTGCGCCTGTATGGTCTTAAAGACATGACCGGCGCGGTGATGTCGGCGCAGGACGCGCACCTTGTGATGCGTGGCCTCAAGACGCTGGCGCTGCGCATGGACCGCCACTGCCAGAGCGCTCAGAAAGTGGCCGAGTTCATCGCCGCCCACCCGGCTGCGGCGGCCGTGCACTACCCCGGCCTGCCCAGCTTTGCCCAGCACGCGCTGGCAAAGCAGCAGATGCGCCAGATGGGCGGGATGATCGCTTTTGAGCTGCGTGGTGGCCTGCAGGCGGGCGTGCGCTTCATGGACGCGTTGCAGCTCGTCACCCGCGCCGTGAGCCTGGGCGATGCCGAGACGCTGGCCCAGCACCCGGCCAGCATGACTCATTCCACCTACACGCCCGAGCAGCGTGCCGCCCATGGCATTGCCGAAGGGCTGGTGCGCCTGTCGGTTGGCCTGGAGGACCTGGATGACCTGCTGGCCGATATTGGCCAGGCACTGGACCTGGTGCAGGCGCTGGATTTCAAGGCCGAGCCCACTACGGGGAAGACTGCGGCAGCGGCAGCGCCGTCTTGTAACGCACCTGCTTGAGCGCGAAGCTGGAGCGGATCTTCTCCAGCCCTGGAATGGGGGAAAGCTGTTCGACGATGAAGCGCTCCAGCGCCGCAATGTCGGGTAGTGCCACGCGGATGAGGTAGTCGGAGTCGCCGCTCATCAGGTAGCACTCCATCACCTCATCGTGCTCGGCAATCCGTTGTTCAAAGTCGGCCAGCGCTTCCTTGCTCTGGCTTTTCAGGCTGATGCTGATGAACACGTTCAGTCCCAGCCCCAGTGCGGCGGCGTTGGCCAGCGCTACATAACGGGCGATGACACCCTCGGTCTCCAGTGCCTTCACGCGTGCCAGGCAGGGAGACGGCGAGAGATGCACACGCCGGGCCAGCTCCACGTTGGAGAGCGAGCCATCGGCCTGCAGTTCGGCCAGTATGCGCAGATCGGTGGTGTCAAGCTTCATATGCTGCAATATTGGTTGTTGGTGGAATATTGTGCTGCTATAGATGGCTAATTTTCGCGATTCGGCATCACATTTTTTGCAAATCCTTCTAGAGTGTGCTCCTATGAACGCCCCCTTGCCTTCCCATCTGCTCCATACCCAGGATGCCCTGGCCGACACTGACCCCCAGGAGACCGCCGAATGGCGCGACGCCTTTCTGGCCCTGGTCGCCACCGAAGGTCCCGAGCGGGCGCGGCACATGCTGCAGCAGCTGGTGCGGGTGGCGCGCGCACAGCGGATTCGCTGGCAGCCCGACCTGAACACGCCGTACGTGAACACCGTGGCGGTACAGGACCAGCCCGTGTTCCCCGGCGACTTGGCCATCGAGGAGCGCGTGGCCTCCATCGTGCGCTGGAACGCGCTGGCCATGGTGGTGCGCGCGAACCAGGCGTATGGCGAACTGGGTGGCCACATCGCCAGTTATGCGAGCGCGGCCGACTTGTTCGAGAGCGGCTTCAACCATTTCTTCCGTGCACGTGAGGGTGTGGGTGAAGGCCAGCACCGGGGCGACCTGGTGTTCTTCCAGCCCCACAGCGCGCCGGGCGTGTATGCCCGCGCATTCCTCGAAGGGCGCTTGTCCGAAAAAGATCTGATGCACTACCGCCAAGAGCTGACCGCTCCGGCTGCGGGCGCACAAGGCCTTTCGAGTTACCCGCATCCGTGGCTGATGCCGGACTTCTGGCAGTTCCCCACCGGCTCCATGGGCATCGGCCCCATCAGCAGCATCTACCACGCGCGCTTCATGCGCTACCTCACGCACCGCAATCTGCTCGACTGCGGCCAACGCAAGGTGTGGGGCGTGTTTGGCGACGGCGAGATGGACGAGCCCGAATCCATGAGCGCCCTGACCCTGGCCGCGCGCGAGGGCCTGGACAACCTGGTCTGGGTGGTCAACTGCAACCTGCAGCGCCTGGACGGCCCGGTGCGCGGCAACGGCCGCATCATCGACGAGCTGGAGCGCCTGTTTGCGGGCGCCGGCTGGAACGTGGTCAAGCTCGTGTGGGGCAGCGACTGGGACGGCCTGTTCGCCCGCGACCTCACCGGAGCGCTGGTGCGCACCCTTGAAGGCACGGTCGATGGCCAGATGCAGACCTTCGCCGCCAAGGACGGCCGCTTCAACCGCGACAACTTCTTCGGCCAGAACCCTGAGCTGGCGGCCCTGGCCCAGGGCATGACGGACGAGCAGATTGATCGCTTGAAGCGCGGTGGGCACGACCTGGTGAAGATCCACGCTGCCTACGCTGCTGCCAGCGCGCACAAAGGCCAGCCCACGGTGATCCTGGCCCACACCAAAAAGGGCTACGGCATGGGCACGGCCGGCCAGGGCAAGATGACCACGCACAGCCAGAAGAAGCTGGACGAGACCGACCTGATCGAGTTCCGCAACCGTTTCAACCTGCCGCTGTCCGACGAACAGGCCACGAGCCTCGCCTTCTTCAAGCCTGCGGAGGACAGCCCCGAGATGCGCTACCTGCTCAGCCACCGCGACGCGCTGGGCGGCTACCTGCCGCGCCGAGAGACCACCTGCGCCGCGCTGCCCGTGCCTGCCATCGAAAGCTACGCCCAGTTCGCGCTACAGGCCGATGGCAAGGAGATGAGCACCACCATGGCCTTCGTGCGCATGCTGGGCACCTTGCTCAAGGACGCCACGCTGGGCCCGCGCATCGTACCCATCGTGGCCGACGAGGCGCGCACCTTTGGCATGGCCAATCTTTTCAAGCAGGTCGGCATCTACAGCAGCGTGGGCCAACGCTACGCGCCCGAGGACATCGGCTCGGTGCTGAGCTACCGCGAGGCGCTGGACGGCCAGATTCTGGAAGAAGGCATCAGCGAAGCCGGCGCCATCGCCAGTTGGACGGCCGCGGCCACCAGCTACAGCGTGCACGGCCTGGCCATGCTGCCGTTTTACATCTACTACTCGATGTTCGGCTTCCAGCGCGTGGGCGATGCCATCTGGGCCGCGGCCGACCAGCGTGCGCGCGGCTTTTTGCTGGGCGCCACCTCGGGCCGTACCACGCTGGGCGGAGAGGGCCTGCAGCACCAGGATGGATCGAGCCACCTGGTGGCCGCCACCATCCCCAACTGCAAGGCTTACGACCCAGCCTACGCAGGCGAGATGGCCGTGATCATCGATGCTGGCATGCGCGAGATGGTGACCGAGCAGCGTGACGTTTTCTACTACGTGACACTGATGAACGAGAACTACGCCCAGCCCGACCTGCCCGCCGGTGCGGCAGAAGGTGTGTTGCGTGGTTGCTATGTTTTTAAGAGCTACTCGCGCTTGATAGATAAGCGCGATAGCACGATTTCATCCAAATCCGTCACCCTGATGGGCTCTGGCGCCATCCTGACCGAGGTGGTCAAGGCCGCCGAACTGCTGGCCGCAGAAGGCGTGGATGTGACCGTGCTCAGCGTGACCAGCTGGAGCGAGCTGGCGCGCGATGGTGTGGCGTGCGAGCAGCGTTGGCTGGCGGGCGAATCCGCGCCTGCATCCGCATGGCTGACGCAGCAGCTGGCCCCAACACGCGGGCCCGTGATTGCAGCCACCGACTACGTGCGCGCCGTGCCCGAGACGGTGCGGGCGCTTGTACCCGAGGGCCGCAAGTATGTGACCCTGGGCACGGACGGATTTGGACGCAGCGACACGCGCGCTGCACTGCGCCATTTTTTTGGCGTAGACGCTTCCAGCGTGGCCCAAGCTGCACGACGCGCGATGGCCGCTGGCTGACGAACACGGGCGCCATGTGGGCGCCTGCTGTCGTTCCGTGATTCCGCAATTCCGCCGCCGGGGTGGGGTGGGTGAATGCCGTTGCCCAATTCGGCGCAGGCTTCCTACAATGGCCCAGCAACCGCGAGAGGGCGCCATGACACACGTCACCTGGGACCACAACCCGCCGACCACCTGGACAGCGATGGCGGACGGGCAAGCACTTTGCTCCATCAAGCGCAAGGACATTGGCGGCTGGACGGCGGTCTGGATGGATGAGCGCCTGTGGCCAGCGCCACCCCATCTGCCCAAGGCCATGCCCCAGCCCACACGGTTTTTCAGCAGTCTGGAAGAAGCCAAACTGGCGGTCGAGCAGGCGCTGTCGGCGTGAACCGTTGTCGGGCCTGAATCCGTCAGGCATCCAGCAGCTTGCTGGATTCCATCAGGTGTTGAAGGGCTTTGTTTTTTATAGCGGCCAACGCAATACCAACGGGCGCCAGGGCCGACACTGATTCGTGAAACTGCTTTTTTGCAGCACCCACCCGCCATGCCGACTGCAAGGCGCCAAAGGGCCTTGCACCTTGGCCCCTTCGGTGCGCCAGGGGCCGCAGCCCCTTGGTCAGGGCAGTTTGACGGCCGCCACGGCGTTGGACGTGGAGATGAAGAGTGTGGTGTCGCGCACGGCAAGGCCCCAGGGCTCGTCGATGAGGCCGGGCAGGTCTCCTGCCGCAAATCCCTGGCCCCAGGGTTTGCCCACCAGCGTGCTGACCTGGCCATCGACGCCAATCTTGCGCACCACATGGTGGCGCGGATCGGTCACATAGACGTTGCCCTTTGCGTCGGCTGCCAGGTGGGCCTGAGAGTCGGAGAGTGCCGCGCCTGTGTCCACGGCCAGTTGCGCCGACGATACGGGGCCATCCACCAGCCCGGGGGGCATGTCCGCGCGGCCTGCAACGGTGCTCACGCTGCCTGCGGGGGTGATCTTGCGGATGGTGGGGCCCACGCCCGTGATGTTGTGGTAGCGCCCATCGACCACATACAGGTTGCCCGCAGGGTCCAGCGCCATATGGCCCAGCGCCGAGAACAGCGCCGAACCGGCAGGGCCGTCTGCATGCCCCCGTGCGTTGGGGTTGCCTGCAAACAGGCTGACGGCACCGGTCGGGCTGATCTTGAAGATCACGCCTTGCAGCGACGATGCGTACAAGGTGCCCGCATCGTCGGCGACCAGGCCCGTGATGCCAAGATCCAGAAATGCTGGGATGGCATTCAACTGGGCGGACAGGTCGGCAAAAACTGCGACGTTGCCTGCGGGCGTGGCCTTCAGGATGCGCTTGAGAGAGTACGAGTAGATGTTTCCGGCACCATCCACGGTGAGTGCTTCGGGGCCGCAGAAGGCGACTTCGTTGATTGGCCCCGTGATTTGCGAGCACGGGTTTTTAACCCTGCCCAGGGTGCCCACCATGCCATCCGGCTGAATGGTTCGAATGGCTGCATTGTTGCGGTCGCGCACATACAGGGTGCCTGATTTGCCCACGGCCAGCGCCCCCGGGCCGTCAAACCGGGCTGTGCTCCCGCTGCCATCGGCCCAGCCAGGGCTGGGTGCCGTTCCCACTTTCAAGTCGGCAGCGCCATCGCGGGGGTAGCGGTGGACCAGTGCGTAGCTTTGGAAACTGCTGGACGCGCTGCTTTCGGTGACGAGGAAGCGCCCTTGGGCATCCACCGCGAGGCGTTTGGCAGCGCAAAAGGCAGGCGGCAGGCCATCGGCGCCGAAGGCGCAGTCCGCTGCGCGCCGCACGGTGGTGACGGAACCATCGGCAGCGATCTCGCGCAGCGGCGTGCCCAGGTGCCTGTCCAGTACAAATATCCGGTTGGAGCGGTCTATGGCAATGGCTTGCAGTTCGCCAAACTTGGCCGCTGATGCCGAACCGTCCACATGGCCAGCGTTGCCCTGGGCCACGGTGCCTGAGAGCACCGTGGCCTGTCCACCGGGCGCAAATTTGCGCACCACATGGTCGTTGGGATCGGCGGCGTACAAGGCCCCGGCGGAGTCGGTCGCCAATTGCACCGGGTAGAAGCGCGCGGGGTTGTTGCGCCCTTGTCCTGGCGTCGGAATCTGGCTGACCTTGAACACCACGGTGCTGACCACGCCGGCTGGTGTGATTTTGCGGATGGGGTTGCCCGTGGGCTCGGCAGGCAGGGTCTGCGTCAAAGGTGCCCATTCAGAGACATAGACATTGCCATCCTTGTCCACGGCAATGCTGGTGGGGCTACACAGCGTAGCCGCCGTGCCGGTGCCGTCGGCATTGCCACACACGCCCACCTGGCCGGCCAGCGTGGTGACGTTGCCGGATGCATCGATCTTGCGCACCAGGTGGTTCCCGGCGTCGGCCACGTAGGCGTTGCCCGCCGCATCCACCGCCACGGCCAGCGGCGCGTTGAAACGGGATGCTGTGCCTGCGGCGTCCAGGTAGCGCGTCTCGGTGCTGCTCGCGCCACTCCGTGTGGGGCCGCCGCCTGCGACTGTGGTGAGCTGCCCGGTGGGGGAGAGTTTGCGAATGGTGTTGTTGCCGGTGTCTGCCATCAGCACATCGCCCGCGGGGGTGAGCGCCATACCGCCCGTTTCGACGCTGATTTTTGCGAAAGCCCCGGTGCCATCCTGGTTGCCCGGGCCGTCGGTGCTACCTGCCAACAAGGACAGGGCTGTGGCGGGCGGCGGTGGCGGGGCTGGTGTATCGCTGGAACCCCCGCCGCAGGATGCAAGCACAGGGATTGCCAGCGAGGCCAGCAGCCTCCAGCGGGCTCGGTGTGGGGTGCGTGGTTTGCTTTGCATAAAAATCCTATGAAAATGTTGGGTCAGAGTCGCAGACTGGCCATCAGCCCGATGAAAACGCATGGGAGGGGAAGTTGGTCACCGCCATCTCATCCAGGCTGACTCCAAAGCGGGCCGTCGCGAGTGCGGCGCTAGCGCTGAGGTAGGGGTGTCAGAAGAGCTGTCCCCAGACGCGGCGACCACGGGGACTCCCAATGCAGCAAGCAGGCCAATGCGTCGCAGTCGATCCTTGGATGCGGTGTTGGGCATGAAGCTCCCTATCGCGAATTTCGGTTTTGACTTTCGCAAAGCAGTGCCCAGGCAAACAGCGCGCCTCAAGACAAGGCGGTTGTTGCATCCCTGTTTGCATAAGAGCGGCTAACAAAACTCTTCTGGCGTGGTTGCCGCGTCTTGTCGTACTGCTCGTACAGCCTGCGACGCAACGCTAGCCAGAACCGCTTCGCTGAGTTTGTTAGCCGCTCTAAGTCCTATCGGTGACGTTGGGGCAACGATACATGACGGGACGAGTTTATGGGCTGTGTATGACAGCGGCCAAGTAACTGTCGGTTACGGCAGGCGGGCATACGTTAAAACACCCGGCCCTCCCAATTGGCATGAGGATTTTGAGATGGCTGTGGGGTTAGCGCACAGGCGGGCAGAAAAATGCATCCAGCACCGGCATCAGCGCCGGAAACTCCTGTGCAAAACGCTCGCGGTTGACAAAGTACGCCTCGCAGGCCACCGCAAAAAACTCGGACTGTGATGTGGCCCCGTAGGCGTCCAGCCAGGGGCGTTCTGCTCCAAAGCGCTCGGCCAGGATCACACGCTCGCGGAACTGCTCGTACGCTGGCTCCCAGGCGGCCCACCAGGCCTCGTAGGCGGCGCGTCCGGTGCGTGTCCCCATGAAGCCTGCGGGCAAGGGCGGGCAGCCGTTGGGTTCGCCGCTCTTCATGTCGAGCTTGTGCACGAACTCGTGCACCACCACGTTGTGGCCGCGTGCCGTGTTCTCGGTGGCATTGGCCACGTGCTCCCAGCTGAGCATGATGGGGCCGCGCTCCATGGCCTCGCCCAGCAGCACCTGGGTGTGTTCATGCACCACGCCGGCCTCGTCCACCGTCTGGCGGCGTGCCACGGCTTCGCCAGGGTGCAGCACGATGCCCACAAAATCGTCGTACCAGTCGAGCGCCTTGGCCGAGTCGCCCCAATGCAGCAGGGGCAGGCAGGCCTGCGCCGCAATGTCGATGGCCATGGCGTCGGTCACCACCAAGCCGTGGGCGCCGTGGAACTCCTTGTGGTGCAGAAAGAGGGCGCTCAAGGCGCGCAGCTTGGACTGGTCGTGCAGCGAGAGCGCCGCCAGAAACGGGTAACGCTGCAGGGTCTGGAGCCACAGCGTGGCCGAGATGTCGGGCACGGGGGCCACCGTGGCGCGGACGCGGCTCCAGAGCCGATGGAAAAGAGGGGGCATGGCGATCAGGCAGCGGGTGGTGAAACCCCGCGCAGTTCAGGATCGCGAGTACTTGGGGGTCAGGGACCGCCGTTCCAAGCCCGTTTGCGACAAACGCAGTGTTTCCGCGCGGGGCGGTAGTGCTGCGGCATCCCAGTCGCTGAGCACCACGCGCTGCAGGCCGGGCGCCAGCACATGGTCGGCGGGGCGGTGGGTGTGGCCGTGAATGAGCGTATGCGCCTGCGCCGCCTGCAGCCAGGTGATGGCGGCCGGGCCGTCTACGTCGGCATAGGTGACGCCTGATTGTTTGCGTGCCTCGCTCTCCTGGCGGATGCCACGGGCCTGCGCGCGACGTGTGGCCAGGGGCTGCGCCAGAAACTGTTGCTGCCACTCGGCACTGCGGGCCTGCACGCGAAAGCGCTGGTACTCGACATCGTCCAGGCACAGCAGGTCGCCATGGCTGAGCACGAAGCGCTGGCCGCCAAACACCAGCACCGTCGGGTCTGCCAGGCCAGTGATGCCACACTGCGCCAGGAACCCTGGGCCCGCCAGAAAGTCGCGGTTGCCGTGCATGAAGTACACGGGCAGGCGCTGCCCGGCGGCCCGCAGGGCGGCGCAGCCTTCGGCCTCGAAACTGCCAGATTCGCCCATGGCGTCATCGCCCACCCACACCTCGAACAGGTCGCCCAGGATGAAGAGGGCATCGGCCGTGGTGGTGGTCAGGTAGTGCTCGAAAGCGGCCACTGTGGCGGGCTCGCTGGCCTGCAGGTGCAGGTCCGAAATGAAATCGACCGTGCGCCAGTGCGATGGAGCGGCAAGCTCCTCGAACCGGGGCACGGTCGTGGTCACGGACTTGGAAGTCAGATCAGAGAGCGACGGCCTTCTCGATGATCACGTCTTCCTTCGGCACGTCGTCATGGAAACCCTTGCGGCCCGTCTTCACGGCCTTGATCTTGTCCACCACGTCAGTGCCCGACACGACCTTGCCGAACACGGCATAGCCCCAGCCCTGGGCCGAGGGGGCCGTGTGGTTCAGGAAGCCGTTGTCGGCCACGTTGATGAAGAACTGTGCGGTGGCCGAGTGCGGGTCGCTGGTGCGGGCCATGGCCACGGTGTAGTTGGCGTTCTTGAGGCCGTTGTTGGCTTCGTTTTCGATGGGCGCGTCAGTGCCCTTCTGGGTCATGCCGGGCTCAAAGCCGCCGCCTTGCACCATGAAGCCAGGGATCACGCGGTGGAAGATGGTGTTGTTGTAATGGCCCTTGTTCACATAGGCCAGAAAGTTCTCGACCGACTTGGGGGCCTTGGCGGCATCGAGTTCGAGGGTGATGACACCGTAGCCGGTGATGTGCAGTTCGACCTGGGGGTTGCTCATGGCAATGCTTCCTTCAAAAAAATGGCGGGTTCACTTCACCAGGGTGGCGGAGTTGATGGTGACGGGAGTGGTGGGCACGTTCTGGTGCGGGCCCTTGTTGCCGGTGGCCACGGCCTTGATCTTGTCCACCACGGCCGTGCCTTCGACCACCTTGCCGAACACGGCATAGCCATGGCCGTCGGGGCTCGGGGCGTTGAGCATGGCGTTGTCCTTCACGTTGATGAAGAACTGCGATGTGGCCGAGTTGGGGTTGCCCGTGCGTGCCATCGCTATGGTGTAGGTGTCGTTCTTGAGGCCGTTGTTGGCTTCAAGCGGAATCGGGGCCCTGGTGGGCTTGGGAATGAGGTCAGCGGTGTAGCCACCGCCCTGGATCATGAAACCATCGATCACGCGGTGGAACACGGTGCCGTCATAGGTCTTGTCCTTGACGTAGCCCAGGAAGTTTTCCACCGTCTTGGGCGCCTTGGCCGGGTCGAGTTGCACCACGATGTCGCCCATCGAGGTAGACAGCTTGACCTTGGGGGTGTCTTGCGCCTGTACGGATGCTACTGAAAAAATAGCTGTCAGCGCAATACCAGCAAGCGCCAGGGTCGAATTTCTTCTGGAAATCATCCAATCACTCCTTCGAAAAATATCTGCCATTGTTGGCCCCGCCGTGCCCAGTACTGGCGTTTGACGGGGCCCGTGCGGGCGCCTTCGGCGACTTCGCCGAACGTTACCACCATGGTGTCGGCGGAGTCTGTCCAGCGCAGGTAAGACTTGTCCTTGAGGTGGAGTTCCCGGCCTTTCAGGGCGCGGGTCTCCGCCTGGAGCACCTGGGTCCATTCGTTGAGCGGTTTTTTGCGGTAACTCTGGAAGTCTGGCGCGTAAAAGCCCAGCAACCGGTTCATGTCGCCCTGGGTCTTGGCGCTGCGCCAGGCATTGAGCACCGCGTCAAAAGACTTGCGGTCCGCCTGCACGGCGTGGGGCGCTACCCACTGCAGCTGGCGCGCAATGACCACGGGGGTGGAACGGGGCTCCACCGTGCGCAGAATGCGTTCCAGGTCGGGATTGGCCAGCACCAGGCAGCCATCGGTGGCCAGGGGCGCGCGGGCAAACTGGTCGGGTGGCGTGCCATGCAGCCAGATGCCGCTTCCGGTCTTGCCCCGGCTCTGGTCCAGGGGGTTGGGGTAGTTGATGGGCAGCGCGCCTGCGCCGTAGAAGTCCTTGAGCGTGGCGGGGTCCAGGCGGCTGGTGATGAAGTACACACCAAGCGGTGTGCGCTGGTCGCCCTCCAGGCTTTTCTCGATACCCAGCTTGCCGACCGAGGCGTAGTAGTCGGCCACCAACTGCAGGCCCTTGGGCGTGTTCTCGAAAAGGTACAGGCGCGAGCGCGAAGCGTCCACTGCAATGGCATGGCGCGAGCGGGGCGAGAGTTCCAGGAACTGGGCGGGAATGCTGTGCGCGGGCGGGCGGCTGCGCTGGGCGTCCACGCGCTGGCGCGATTCGTTGCGCAGCTCTTCCAGGGTGGTGGCTACCTGCAGGCTGCGTGCAGTGTCGGGCTCTGGCACATCGCCCATGCGGCGGATGGGCCGCGTGCGCGACATCAGCAGGTCGCCCACGGCCAGTTGCGCCAGCTGGAAGTTGGGATAGTCACGCGCCAGGGTTTCGGCCTGGGCCAGTGCCTCGCGGCTGCGGCCTTCTGCGATGAGCTTGTACACGGCCAGCAGGCGTGTTTCTGCCTGTCCGTCGCGCAGGTTGGGCGCCTTGGTGTCGGCTGGCTCTGTCGATGGCTGGGTGGCGGCGCGGCGTACTTTTCCGCTCTGGGCGTGCGCCGGTGCTGCCTGCAGCAGTGCGGCGAGGAACAGGGTGCCTGCCGCAGCCCGGCGGCTTGGTGCGGACAACTCCACAAACATGCGCGGTTTCAGGTACAGGCCTTGAGGGGCTCGGCAGCAGGCACAGCCCGCGCACGCTGCGCAGGCCCAGGGTCGGGGTTCACAGTCAACCGCCTGTGGATTCGCGGACGATGGTCCAGCGGCCGTTGTAGTTCACCAGGTCCAGCGTCTTGCGGCTCGTGACGTTGAGCGCATCAGCGGTATAGGCCTGCCGAAAACGGGCGGTGGCCTTGTCGCCATTGACCGCAACGGTAACGTCGGACAGCTGCACGTTGATCTTGGACTTGCCCACGATGCGCGCCTCGCGCTCCTTTTCCCACGCTGAGCGCGTCTGGCGGCCGGGTGGATCGAACGATTTGTCGTAGGCGCCCAGATAGGCCTGCATGTCTTTGGCCGACCAGGCGGCCGCCCATGCCTGCACGGCCGAGGTCACGGCCTGAACGGCTGCGGCGTCGCTTGCTGCTGCCGGGGTGGCTGCGGGTGCTGCGGTGGGGGCTTGGGCGATAGCAGGCGCAGGAGCAGGAGCTGCACTGGGCGCAGATGCGGGTACGGGTGTGGCTGCCGGGGTCGGTGCAGGGGCGGGGGCCACTGCTGCGGGTTGCGCTGGCCGCTGCGTGGCCACCACGGCAGGGGCCGTTGCCGGGGCTGCGGCGGCGGGGCGGCCTGGCTTGCCGGCGGCTTCTGGCGCGAACAGCTCGCGGATCAGTGCCAGCTTGGGCTTGACGGAATTGGCGTTGGTGGCGTCCAGCTGCAGCGCCTTGTTGTAGGCCTGGCTGGCCAGCTTGGCGTAGATGTCGCCCAGATTTTCGTGGGCAGTGGCGTAGCTGGGGTTGGTGCGGATTGCCATCTCCAGCGCCGTGCGTGCCTTGTCGAGCTGGTTCTGGTTGGCGTAGAGCACCGCCAGATTGTTGTAGGGCTCGGGCAGCTCTGGGTATTCTTCCGTCAGCTTGGTGAAGGTGGTGATGGCATCGGCAGGCTTGCCCGAATCTGCCTGTGCCACGCCACGCAGGAAGCGCAGCTGCGGGTCGCGTGGGTTGGCGGCCAGGCGCTGATCGGCCTTGGCGAGCGCGTCGGCGGGCTTGCCTGCTTTGATCAGCTGGGTGATTTCTGTGTAGTCGTCGGCCTGGGCCGCGCCAGTGCCCAGCAGCGCGGTCAGTGCCAGCAGGCGCAGGAGGCGTGGAAGTGTGCGGCGGACTTGCTTCATGGGGGCTTCAAAGGTGTGGGGCAGCGTCTGTCCCGGGCGGGGGCTTATACTGCGGCGGATTGTAGCTGAGGGGGTTGTCATGACGGAACGCTGTTGCCGCGGGTGATTTCGCTGTAGGCCCCTCGCTGGGCCAACCCTTCGCCAGGGGCCTTTGCCCCCAGCTGCCGGGTGGATTTTCATTCACCCACCACCCCATCCCCCGTTACTGAAATCCCATGAGTTTGCGCATCTACAACACGCTGTCGCGTGCATTGGAAGACTTTTCCCCGCTCGAACCTGGCCATGTGCGCATGTATGTGTGCGGCATGACCATCTATGACCTGTGCCACATCGGCCACGCCCGCATGATGATGGCCTTTGACGTGGTGCAGCGCTGGCTCAAAAGCAGCGGCTACCGCGTCACCTACGTGCGCAACATCACGGACATTGACGACAAGATCATCAAGCGCGCGCTGGAGCGCGGCATCACCATCCGTCAGCTCACCGACGAGATGATTGCCGCCATGCACCAGGACATCGGCCTGCTGGGCATCGAGCCGCCTTCGGCCGAGCCGCGCGCCACCGAATACGTGCCCCAGATGCTGTCGCTGATCGGCCAGCTGGAAGGCAAGGGCCTGGCCTACCGTGCCAGCAATGGCGATGTGAATTACTCCGTGCGCAAGTTCGACGGCTACGGCAAGCTCTCGGGCAAGTCGCTCGATGAACTGCGTGCGGGTGAACGTGTGGCCGTGCTCGATGGCAAGGAAGACCCGCTCGACTTTGTGCTGTGGAAGTCCGCCAAGGCCGAGGAACCACCTGAGGCCAAGTGGGAAAGCGCTTTTGGCGTTGGCCGCCCCGGCTGGCACATCGAATGCTCGGCCATGAGCTGCGCCACGCTGGGCGAGACGTTTGACATCCACGGCGGCGGGGCTGATTTGCAGTTCCCCCACCACGAAAACGAAATCGCCCAGAGCGAAGGCGCCACGGGCAAGCCGCTCGCGAAGTTCTGGGTGCACAACGGTTTTGTGCGCGTGGACAACGAGAAGATGTCCAAGAGTCTGGGCAATTTCTTCACCATCCGCGACGTGCTCCAGCAGTACGACGCCGAGACGGTGCGTTTCTTCATCGTGCGTGCCCACTACCGCAGCGCGCTGAACTACAGCGATGCCCATCTGGACGACGCGCGCCAGGCGCTCAAGCGCCTGTACACGGCGCTGAGCCTGGTGGCGCCCTCCGATGTGGCGACCATCAACTGGGCCGATCCCTACGCCGCGCGTTTCAAGGCGGCCATGGACGAGGACTTTGGCACGCCCGAGGCCGTGGCCGTGCTGTTTGATCTGGCCGGTGAAGTCAACAAGACGCGATCGGCCGCGCTGGCGGGGTTGCTCAAGGCGCTGGGGGGATGCCTGGGCATTCTGCAAGGTGACCCCAAAGCCTTTCTGCAAGCGGGTGCCAGTGGCGTGGACGAGGCCGACATCCAGGCGCAGATCGCCGCCCGCGCTGCCGCGAAGGCTGCCAAGAACTTCGCCGAGGCCGACCGCATCCGCCAGGCGCTGCTTGCCCAGGGCATCGTGCTCAAGGATTCCGCCGCAGGCACGACCTGGGAAGCTGCGCAGTGAAGCTGGTTTTTATGTCAAATATGCCTCTGGCGCAGGTGGGGTAAGCGGTGGCAGCTCTTAAAAAGATAGCGAGCGATGCTGCAACGCCGCCGCTGGTGCTGGCCACGCCCGACTATTGGGCGGAGGCCTGCAAGCACTTGGTGAAGAAGGACCGGGTGATGAAGCGCCTGATCCCGCAGTTGGGCGATGCCGCGCTGCGTACGCGGGGTGATGCGTTCGTCACGCTGGCGCGCAGCATCGTGGGCCAGCAGGTGTCCGTCACGGCGGCGCAGGCCGTGTGGGAGCGCTTCGTCGCGCTGCTGCCGCGCGGCATGAAGCCCGCCAGCGTGCTCAAGCTCAAGATCGACGACATGCGGGCCGCAGGCCTGTCGGCGCGCAAGGTGGATTACCTAGTGGACTTGGCCATCCACTTTGAACAAGGCAAGCTGCACGTGAAGGACTGGGCGGCGATGGACGACGAAGCCATCATTGCCGAACTGGTAGCGATCCGAGGCATTGGCCGCTGGACGGCCGAGATGTTCCTGATCTTCTACCTGATGCGCCCCAACGTACTGCCCTTGGATGACCCAGGGTTGATCGCAGGGATCAGTCACAACTATTTCTCGGGCGATCCCGTCAGCCGCAGCGATGCGCGCGAGGTGGCTGAGGCCTGGAAGCCATGGTGCAGCGTGGCAACTTGGTATATTTGGCGATCGCTCGACCCCCTGCCGGTGGCTTACTGAAAACGGCTGACCCAGCCTGACGCGCTTTACAAAACTCGTTAACCGTCGGTTACAGTGCGTGCCATTCGTATTCGTGGCAGCCGCAACCGGCGCGATCCCCTAGGAGAAAAACGTTGGCGAAAAAGACCTTTCTGGATTTCGAGCAGCCCATCGCCGAACTCGAATCCAAAATTGAAGAACTGCGCTACGTGCAGACCGAGAGTGCCGTCGATATCTCGGAAGAAATCGACCAGCTGAGCAAGAAGAGCCAGCAACTCACCAAAGACATCTACAGCGAACTGTCGCCCTGGCAGATCACCAAGATTGCCCGGCACCCCGAGCGCCCCTACACGCTCGACTACGTGCGCGACATCTTCACCGACTTCGTGGAACTGCACGGCGATCGCCATTACGCGGACGACCTGTCCATCGTGGGCGGCCTGGCGCGTTTCAACGGCCACGCCTGCATGGTGCTGGGCCACCAGAAGGGGCGCGACACCAAGGAGCGCGCCATGCGCAACTTTGGCATGAGCAAGCCCGAGGGCTATCGCAAGGCCCTGCGCCTCATGAAAACGGCCGAGAAGTTCAAGCTGCCCGTGTTCACCTTTGTGGACACGCCCGGCGCCTACCCCGGCATCGACGCCGAAGAACGCGGCCAGTCTGAAGCCATCGGCCGCAACATCTTCGAGATGGCGCAACTCGAAGTGCCCATCATTACCACCATCATTGGTGAAGGCGGCTCTGGCGGCGCACTGGCCATCAGCGTGGGTGACCAGGTCGTCATGCTGCAATACGCCATCTACTCCGTGATCAGCCCTGAGGGCTGCGCTTCCATCCTCTGGAAGACCAGCGACAAGGCACAGGAGGCTGCCGATGCCCTGGGCATCACCGCCCACCGCTTGAAGGCCCTGGGCCTGGTGGACAAGATCGTGAGCGAGCCCGTGGGCGGCGCCCACCGCGACCACAAGCAGATGGCGGCCTTCTTGAAGCGTGCCCTGGGCGATGCCTTCCGCCAGGTGGCCGATCTCAAGACCAAAGACCTGCTGGACCGCCGCTACGAGCGTCTGCAGAGCTATGGCCGCTTCAGCGACACCAAGGCCGATAGCCGCTGAGCGGTTGACTGCCCACCGCGCATTGCGCCCACGGCCCTCCGGGGCCGTTGTTGTTTTTGTGGTCAGAACCTAGGAGTGTGGGCGGCAGAAGGAGCACCGGCTGCAACGCGCGATAAACCGGTCTCGCGCGGTACTACCTCCGGCGCCCAGGGGTCCACCCTGGGCTTGTCGGTAGCACCACGCGATCCTCGGTTTTCGCACGTTTCGCTTCGGTGCCTTCTGCCGCCCACACTCCTAGCGCTCTGCTGGCTAACCTCCACTAGCGCGCAGACTGATACCGGATGTAACATGGTCCATGTCCGCCCGCGCGGGTGGATCAAGAAGGGGTGCCCCATGTCGCTTCTGAAGACGCTCAAAGGCCAGATTCTGGTGTTGTCCGCCCTGTGTATGGTGGCCGCCCTGCTGGTACTGACCCTGGTCAACTACTTTTCGGCACGCGGGCAGGCGCAGGTGTCGCTGGCGGAAGAGGGGCTGGCCACGGCCAAAAGCCACGCCGAGACCATTGAGGAATGGGCGCGGGGCAAGTCGGCGATCATTGCGGCGTCCGTCACCGCCTTTGAAGAGCCCGAGCCCGCCAAGCCGCTGGCCATGCTGCGGGACGCTGGCAAGTTCAGTACCGCCTATTTTGGCTATGCCGACAAAAAATACGTGTTCTCTGAAACACGCAATTTGCCGGCAGATTACGACCCCACTGCGCGGCCTTGGTACAAGCAGGCGGCGCAGGCGGGCACGTCGGTCGTCACGCCGCCCTACATTTCAGCGTCGGACCAGAAGCTCGTGGTGACGTTTGCCACCCCGGTGGGCGCAGGCGCAGCCCTCAAGGGGGTGGCGGCGGGCGATGTGTATATGGAGTCGGTGGTGGCAAATGTGGCCTCCATCCGGCCCACGCCCCAGAGCTTTGGGTTCCTGGTGTCAGCCGACGGCAAGATCATTGCCCACCGCGATCAGGCGCTCACCCTCAAGCCCATTGCGGAGCTGTCCAAAGACCTTGCGGTGGACAAATTGGTCGCAGCCGCCAAGGACAGTACCAGCCTGTTGCAAGCCGACATTGGAGGGCGCAACCGCCTGCTGAGTGTGGTTCCCATCGCTGGCACCTCGTGGATGCTGGTGGTGGCCCTGGATGAGAGCGAAGCGATGGCGCCCATCCGCTCCATGCTGGCCACATCCTTGATTTCCAGCGTGTTGGTGTTGCTGGTAGCCGTCGGGCTGCTGGGCGTGATCCTGACCCGGCGCCTGCGCCAGTTGAGCCTGGTGCGCGACGCCATGCACGAGATCGGCACAGGCGACGGTGATCTGTCGCGCCGCATCGACGCGCAGGGCGAAGACGAACTGGCGCAAATTGCCGCCAGCTTCAACAGCTTTGCGGGCAAGCTCTCGGGTGTGCTGGCGCAGATTCGAGACGCCAGCAGCTCGGTGCGTGTGGCGGCCGAAGAGATCGCCACCGGCAACCAGGACCTGAGCGGGCGCACCGAACTCACGGCCTCCAGCCTGGAGGAGACATCCGCCTCCATGCAGCAGCTGACCGAAACCGTGCGCCACAACGCGGATTCAGCTCGCCAGGCCAACCAGCTGGTGGCCCAGGCATCCAGCGTGGCGCAGCACGGTGGCCAGGTGGTGGGCAATGTGGTGACCACCATGGAGCAGATCAATGCCGCGTCGCGCAAGATCAACGACATCATCGGAGTCATTGACGGCATCGCCTTCCAGACCAACATCCTCGCATTGAATGCGGCGGTGGAGGCAGCGCGCGCTGGCGAGCAAGGGCGTGGCTTTGCCGTGGTCGCGAGTGAAGTGCGCAGCCTGGCAGGGCGCAGTGCGGAGGCTGCCAAGGAAATCAAGCAACTCATCAGCGCGTCGGTGGAACAGGTGGAAAACGGCTCGCGCCTGGTGCATGACGCGGGCACCACGATGAAAGACATCGTGACCTCGGTGCAGCGCGTCACGGACATCATGGCCGAGATCACGGCCTCGACCAACGAGCAAAGCACCAGCATCAACGAGGTCGGGCAGGCGGTATCGCACCTGGACCAGATGACCCAGCAGAACGCGGCGCTGGTGGAGCAAAGCGCCGCCGCAGCCCAGAGCCTCAAGGACCAGTCGGTGCGGCTGTCGGAGGTGGTGGGCACGTTCCGCCTGTCCGCCGATGCCTCACGCGCCGGGCCGCGTTTGTCCGCGCCAGCCGGTTGATGGGATGAAGGGGGCAGGCGAGGGGAAGGTGCCCGCGATAATCGGCGCCCATGCATTCCCGCTCTGTCCATCGCTTTTGTGTGCTTGATGCGCCACCACCGCTCCGTGGCGCGGGCCGGGTGCCGCAGTGACCCAGTCTTTCGACGCTGCCATGCAGGCCTTTGCGCCCGCACTGCCACTGGCTGTGGGTCTGAGTGGCGGGGCTGATTCCACGGCGCTGCTGCTGGCTTGTGCGCGCCGGTGGCCTGGGCAGGTGCAGGCCATCCATGTGCACCACGGCCTGCAGGCGGCGGCCGATGGGTTTGAGCGGCATTGCACCGCCTTGTGCCAGGGCCTTGGCGTGCCGCTGTGGGTGGAACGGTTGGATGCCCGCCATGCCCCGGGCCAGAGCCCCGAAGATGCCGCCAGACAGGCAAGATACAAGGCTTTTGAGTTTGTGGCGCTTGCCAGTCAATCGCGAATAGCTATCAAATCAATAGCAATTGCGCAACATGCGGATGACCAGGTTGAGACGCTGCTGCTGGCGTTGTCACGTGGTGCAGGCGTTGCCGGGCTGGCCGCCATGCCTGCCCGGTGGGAACGCGCTGGCGTGGTCTGGCACCGCCCGTTGCTGCCGGTGGCCGCCGGAGACATTCGCAGCTGGCTGCGAGCGCAGGAACAGGGCTGGGTGGAAGACCCCACCAACACCGACGAACGCTACACCCGCAACCGTATCCGCGCGCAGCTACTGCCTGCGCTGGAGGCCGCCTTTCCGGCGTTTCGCGACACGTTCGCCCGCTCGGCCTCCAACGCCGCGCAGGCCGCTGAGCTGCTCGAAGAACTGGCGCAGCAGGACCTGGCGCGCGTCGGTGCACCGCCGCAGATCGCTGCACTGCAGGGCTTGAGCCGCTCGCGCCAGGCCAACGTGCTGCGCCACTGGTTGCGCCAGTTCCACCACACCACACCCGCGGCGGCGCAACTGGGCGAGCTGTTGGACCAGATTGCGGCCTGCACCACGCGCGGCCACCGCATCCACATCAAGGTGGGGCGTGGCTTTGTGGTGCGGACCGGGCCAGCCCTTGACTGGTACTGCCCCCAAGTTGGGGAGCTCTAGTTGCCCGAACATCGCAAGGCACCCTGCGAGGAAGACAAAAAATGGAACAAGCCGTCGTACCAGGCATCGTGGTCAACTGCGACGAGGCCAAGATCTCCGTGCTGGGCGTGCCCGGCAAGCGCGGCCTTGCCCGCGAGATCCTGGACGCGGTGGGCGATGCCAACATCGAAGTCGGCGTGATCATCCAGAACGTGAACAAGGACGGAAAAACCGACGTCAGCTTCACCGTGCACTGCAATGACTATGCCCGCACCATGGACCTGCTCCAGGAGAAGGTGGCACCCACACTGGGGGTGCAGGAACTGGTGGGGGACACCACCATCTGCGCGGTGAGCATCGCCGGTATCGGCATGCACAGCCCTGTGGGGATGGCCAGCAAGATGTTTAGTGCCCTGAGAGAAGAGGGCATCAACATCCAGATGATTTCCACGTCCGCAATCAAGACCTCGGTGGTGATCGACGAAAAGTACGCCGAGTTGGCCGTGCAGAGCCTGTGCAGAGCATTCGAGTGCGACCAGCAAGCCGTACCAGACTGCCTGAATCGGCTCAGAAATGGGGCATAATAGCGGGATTGGAAACGTGACCGAGTGGCCGAAGGTGCTCCCCTGCTAAGGGAGTATGGGGTGTAGAGCCTCATCGAGGGTTCGAATCCCTCCGTTTCCGCCAGAGCTGAAAAAACCCGCCCTAAACCAGCGGGTTTTTTTACGTCTGCGCTTGGCATTGACCCTATATAAAACAACGTGGTACGCTCTGTTTCATGGTGTTTTGTACAGTATTTTCGCAAGCGCTGACCAACTGGTTTCCACGCTCAATTCAAAATTTTATGGCCTATATGATGGCCTACAGAAATTGAACGATGCCGAAGCGAATTCTTGAGATGACGGCGCTGGAAGTTTCCAGGCTGCGCGTGGAAGGCTCGCACGCTGTGGGCGGTGTGAGTGGTTTGTATCTGCGGATCGAAGGAGGGTCGCGCACCTGGGTGTTCCGCTATGTGCACATGCGCCAGCGCCGGCGCATGGGCCTGGGCAGCTATCCCGGCGTGACGCTGGCCGCCGCGCGTGAAGCCGCGCGGGCTGCGCTGGGACAGCGTGATGCAGGAACCGACCCCATCAAGTTGCGCCAGGATGAACGCGAGGCCGCCCGGCTGGCCGCCGCCCAGCGGCTGGAGTTCGACAAGGCCGCTGATGCCTTCATCACTGAGCACGAGAGCACGTGGCGCAACGCCAAACATGCCCAGCAGTGGCGCAACACCCTCGCCACCTACGCGTCCCCTCACTTTGGCCGGCTGTCTGTCTCCGAGATTGACCAGTCCCACGTCCTGCGCGCTCTGTCGCCCATCTGGAAGACCAAGACCGAAACCGCTACGCGGGTACGTGGGCGCATTGAACAGGTGCTGGATTGGGCCACCGCCCACGGTCACCGCACCGGCCCCAATCCTGCGCGCTGGCGCGGGCAGCTGGAGCACATCCTGGCCAACCCGGAAAAGGTCGCGCCGGTCAAACACCGCGCTGCCGTGCCGGTGGCCGATCTGCCCGCCGCCTACCAACAGATAGCCGATGTGGACGGCCAAAGCGCCCGCGCGCTGTGCTTCCTGATCTTGACCGCGGTGCGTTCGGGCGAGGTGCGCGGCATGGTGTGGAGCGAGGTCGATCTAGACGCGGCCCTGTGGGTCATTCCCGCTGAACGTATGAAGGCGAATAGGGAACACCGGGTGCCCCTGTCGCGCCAAGCCGTAGCGCTGTTGCGTACTCAGGAGGCCGCGCGCGAGGAGCTGGTGGAACACGTCTTTCCCAGCAACCGCAAAGGCCCGCTATCGGACATGGCGTTCACCGCGCTTATGCGTCGGCATAAGCTGAGTGCGGTGCCCCATGGATTCCGGTCTACCTTTCGGGACTGGGCTGGAGAAATGACGCATCACCCGCGTGATGCTGTGGAGCTATGCCTTGCTCACACCATTGATACAAAGACCGAAGCCGCTTACCGCCGTGGCGACATGCTGGAGAAGCGTGCAGTAATCATGCAGAACTGGGCAGACTTCTCCAGCCCCACTTTGACGGTTTAAAGCAATGCTTAGGCTTTATTTGATATTGCTTCATTACCCTTTAATAGAGTCCACAATATAGATAAAGTTGGCACGGACATGGAGAAAATAATAATTGCGAACGATTGTCGAAAACCTTGAAGTCCTATCGCTTCAAAAACAGGGCCTATCGTGAAGACTGCGATGACGGAGGACGTAAGCGATATAAAAAGCGCCGTCTTTCTCGTCAGCTGAAGCGATCCGCTCTGGATGAAGCTCGGGGCTGTTAGATTGCCAATGACAAGCATTACCACCGCAAAAACAGCGGCAAGAAATTGGGAGCCAGAGACTTGTTTTTTCGTGGAAACTTCATCCAGTTCTAACTTTCCTACACCCGCAATACGGGCCCTCGGTGTAAAGACTGGTTTATCGCCTGCACTAAGGATTGAGAGACTGAACGAGTCGCCCGGGTTGAGTAGAAGCGGTTTAATTTTGATTGACTTCTGCTCTCCGGAAATTTTCAAATCAAGGTCCTCAGGCTGAATAGTTGCCACCTGCGCGCGAACTACCCTGGCCTCGGAGTTTATCCTCAGCTCAATATCCGCTTCAAAGTCAGAGGCTTGGATATGACGTGTCCCGCTGTTTCTTATCTCAATAACCGTTAGGTATGGCTTCTCAAGTGGAATTCCATCAACGGTGACTTTTAGCCCCGGCAGTGTGCTGGTCGAATCGGGTTGTAGTGGGGATTGACTAATTACCCGGCCAGACAAAGATTTTGATGTGCGCTCCAGGTAGACCTGCCACCCAAAAATTACAAAGGCGGCAGCAACTGTAACCACTGTCCCCGTCAACAGATACTTTTTCAAAAGACTCATCATTGCAGTTCCCTAAAACCTCTCCGGATGTTTACCGCGAAGATGGTATATGAAACCGCTTAAGTCTTACCCAGATCAATCCACGCCCTCGGGCACCCCTGCAACCACTCCACCACCTCCGCCACCAGCCAAAACAGCTTCGCCCCCATCTTGCGAGGCGGCGGAAATCCACGCTGCTCGATCAACGCCCGCAGCGTGTTCTCCACAATGCCCAGCTCTTCCAGCAGCTGGGCCTTGTTCATGATGATCTGGCCCATGTGTCAGCCCTCCGGGTTGATGATCTGAAAGCCAAGGCCCACCGCCAGCCCGTGCTCCACCTTCGCCCCGCGGGACTTCTCCCAGCCGGGCAGCAGGTACACCGCATCGCAAGTCACCAGCCGCGCAATGTCCATGCGCATGCAGTCCAGCCACTGGGCCTTGGGGTCCGCGTTGATTTCGGCAGGGTTCTCCACATGGTGGCCCTGGGCGCGCAGCGCCGCCGCTGCTGCGTGAAAGGCGGGGAAGTTCAGGTCGGGGTAGCCCGTCATCGGGCCTGCAACGTAGATTCGCATCGCGTGGCCTCCCTATCGACCCACCCGCCGGCCCATCACCAGACTGGGCGGTTGATTGGCCGCGCTGCGGTGCTGCAGCTCGGGGCAGGTGTACGGCTTGCCCGTCTTCCAGCTCATGCTGATGGGCTGCGCGGTGCTGTAGTCCACGCGCTCTGCCTGCCTGATCTGAGACCAGCGCGATGGCTCAACGGGGTGCGCCAGTGCCGGTGCGTTTTTCGGCTTTGCCATGGTTCAGGCCTCCGCGCGTTCTTCGATGCGTTCCACGCGCAGCACGTTCTTGCCGGTGGCAATGTGCGCGTGGGCCTCGGCTTGCTCTGCGGTTGCGGCCTTCACACGGACTGTGGGCAGCAGCTTGGCGTCCGCAAGGTCTTCCACGTCCGAGAGAGTGACGCCCTGGGGTACCAGCGTTGCGCGATAGCTGCGCAATGGTTGGATGTGATGAATGGGTTGCATGCCTTCGATTTCCTTTCTGTGGTCTGTCAGGCCACCAGCTGCAGCTGGGCCTGGGCGGGGTTGGTGGTGGGCGCTGCGGGCTGACGGCGGCGGCGGCGCGGCTTGGTGGCATCGGCCAGGCGCTGGCGCTCCGCGTCGAACACGGCGCGCAGGTGTTCGGGCGTGGTGCCAGCCTCTGGCACGTAGCCGCCCTGCAGCGGGCGCTGGTAGCAATGCACGCGGGGTTCAGTGCGCTTTGCATTCATGGGTTGCACTCCTTTCGGTCGGTGGTGGTGGGTTGGAAAAGGTCGGCGCGCGTGATGCGCACGGTGGTAAGGGCGGTCAACAGGTCGGGCAGCAGCTCGGCCGGTGTCTCCAGCACCTCGCGTTTCATCTGGTCGCGGGCGGCCTGGCTGTCGCCCATGTCTTCGCTGCGGCGGCACGCTGCCAGCAGCACCTGGGCCTGCAGCGGGGTGGGCTTGCGGCCCGTTTCGGCCATGCCGCTGCGCGCCTCGGTGGCGGTGGTGTGCTTTGGTGCCTGTTTTTTCATCAGTGCCACGCCTCGGTGGACTGCATGGCGCGTAATGCGCGGAACCGGGCCACCGTTTCAGGGGTGCACCAGTCCTCTTTGAAGTGCGGGCTTGGGGGGAAAAGCTCCCTCGCCAGCTCGCCCGTGATGCGGGCCGTACAGTTATTGAAACCAGTCCAAGCGCGCGGCAAAGCCGCGCGGGCCGTGGCTGTGCCGTCGCCCTGCGCTTGTCCTGCTGCAGCTGTGCAATCCGCCGCATGCGCGGCATGGGCCGCAATAGCCACCTCATCCACCACAGGTGCCCAGGCAATGCGGCGGCTCACCAGCCAGCGCCCGCACATGCGCCCGCGCTGCGGCTGCAGGCCCACGATGCGGCCCACCTTCACTTCCTCGCCATACTTGTTCACCTGGCCCGCCTCGGGCGTGCGGTGGGCTGTGCGCAGGTGCCACTGCTTGCGGGGCAATGCGTGGCCGCCCATCGCCTCCATGAAGATGCGCCAGTCCGCCCGAATCTCCCCACGCCGGTGGCAGGCACTGAAGGCCCGCACCGTGGCCCGGTCGCCCTCCTGCGCAAATAGATCCAGCTGGTCGCTCGATACCCGGCGCAACTCGCGCCACACCGTCACGCTGGGCATGCCGATGGTCTGAAACTGCCGGATGCCCCAGTGCGCCGCCCAGGCGTCCACGCGCTGATGGCCAGTCGCTGACTCCTTCACGTCCCACTGGTCGGTGTGGCCGAAGTCCATGGCAATCTGCTGGCCGTTCACCACATCCTGGTGCTCAGCCAGTGCAAGGTGGCCCACGCTCTTGGCGATGTACTTCGCCACATAGCCTGCGGCGCCGCCCTTCACCATGCGCTTGATATTCACGCGGTTCTCGGCCGCGCCGCGTTCGTCGCCGTCCTCGCTCAGCCAGTAGTGGCGCACCTTGTCTTCAGCGGCCTGTGCGCTCGCTTCATCCTCTACCCATATCAGCGCATGCCAGTGCGGCGTGGCGTCGTGGTGCGGCTCCGCCACGCGCAGGCCATACATGCGCACGCCCTTGCGCGCCAGCGCGGCGCGAAACTTGGCCCACTTGTTACATAGCCACCGCTGGCCATCGCGCGGCGTGGCGCCGCGATACTTCTTGTTGGGGATCGGACGGCCACCGCTGCCCAGCTTCACCGGGTGGAACCTGCTCGGCAGCGTCAGCGTCAGGAACAGGCCCACATGTGCGCGCGCGTCGGCGTATTCCTCCGCGCCTCTGATACGCGTCATCAGCTCGCCACCGCGCACGATAGGGTTGGCCGTGCCCAGCTGGGCCAGCTCACGCAGCGTGTACACCTGCCCGGCCTCATTGCGGAACAGCGTGCGGCCCAGGGCCTCGGCATTGCGCTTCACCTGCGCCTTGCGGCGCGCCAGCCCGTCGCGGCTGATGTAGCCGCCCAGCCTCACGTGGACACGCCCCATGCCAATGTTGCCGCCCTCAACCACACGCGCAACATGCACGCGCAGGCGCTTGCGCCACCACGCGGCATCCTGTGCCCGCTTGATGGCGGGCTCGCCCGTGATGGGCTTGTCCTCCACGATGCCCGCGCACCGCACCAGCAGCCGGATGCTGTCCACACGCTCTGCCAGGCTGGCGCCCTGGCCAATGGCCAGCGCATCCAGCTCGTCGGCCTCACCCGCCAGCTTGTTGGCCATCTCGCAGATTTCGTGGTCGTCAAGATTCCACATGGCTGCGGCGCCAAAGCGGTCTTCATACTGGGCAATCGCCTGCAGCATGTCCCACGCCTGCGCCCACTCGGGCGGCTCCTGCAGCCATTCCCGATCCGTCTTGTTCGTGGCCAGCATGGGCGGCACGGCGGGCGCCAGACGCTCGCGCACTGCAGCCTGCCAGCTGGCAGGTGCACACCGGATCACGCGCTCCAGGTGCCCGCGCGCCATGTGCAGCGTGGGCTTGTTCGCGTTCCATTCCTTCAGGCTGCCGTTGGGCAGCTTGCGCGGTATCGTGGGCACGGCTCTACACCCGCGCTGCAAGGGCAGTCAGGCCACCCAGGTGCTTCTTTGCATCGCGCACCACACCGCGCAGCTCCTCGCGCTCAGGCGGCGGTAGCTCTTGCCAGTTGCGGTCGGCCAGCGTGTACAGGTGCTCCACGTCCGCACCAATGCCGGCAATCATCAGCAGCGACACGCGCCACATCACCGGCAGCCTGCGCCACTCCCGCGATGCCGCGTCGCAAAAGCGCCCATTGCTCGCGCTCTGCGTCATCTCGTCGCGCAGCTTCATCAGCTGCGCCAGCACGTCCGCCGGCGGCGGCACGGGCTTGGCCGCAGGTGGCGCTGGTGGCTGCAGCAGGTCCATGTCAGGCGCAACCAGTCTCAGATGCATGTGCGCCCCTTCTTCACAGGGGCGATGCCAAATCCGCAGCGGCCCCCGGCCAGGCGCTCTGCCAGGTCAAACGCCTGCCGCGTGGCTGCCTGCCGGTCAGCGGCCAGCAGGTGCTGGGTCATGCGCTTGCCATTGGCCGCGCGGTAGGTCATGGCGTAAAGGCTCATCGCGTCCTCTCAGGTTTTTTGGGCAACAGAAGTCCCCGCCTGGCGTTGCCGCCTTGCAAAAAATCGGGGTAGGGGGTGATGGGTGCCGCTGCTATTCAGCGGCTGGGGCGCTGTCTAAGACGTGTCGGCGCCGCCTGCGAAAAGGTCGCCCGTCACGGGTAGGGTGAACCGTGCTTCATGCGCCGCCTCGCCCGCGTTGTCCAGCAGCACGCGCACCATGTCGCGGCGTACGTGGGTGGATAGCGGAATGTTCACCTTCGGGTTTGGCGTGGCGCCAGGGTTCAAAAGCCGAACAATTTCCGAATTGACAACGAAGCAGCAGCCGCACTCAACATTGGTGCACTGGTAGAAGGTTTCAAACAGCGTCCGCGACACGTGGTAGCTGGTGCGTATCTCTGCCTGCGCATCACACATCGGGCAGGGGCGGCGAGTGCCTTCGAGCCGCAATTTGCGTCCCTGGTGGCTGGTGCGCTGGCGCGCCGGCCTGGCCGCCTGCAGCGCTTCGTGCTCTGCGTTGGTGTGCAACATGCTTTTCCCCACGGTCATCGTGCTGGCGCTTATCAGCGGCTCTTGAGCGGCTATTTGCAGCCCCTCACTGCGTCGCCGTGCCGGCGCCGCGCTCGGCCAGGTAGCCTTCCAGCCCGCGCAGGTAGATGCGGCGCATGAAGCTGGCCGCGCTGCGGTCCTCACTGGCAGCCAGCTCGCGCGCCTGCGACAGCTCCTCGGGCCACAGGCGCATGCCCGTCTGCTCCATCCTCTTCTTGGGCTCGGGCGCTACAGGCTCGGCCAGGCGGCCCGCCGCGCGGTTGGCCGCCACCAGGGCCTTGAAGCTGTGCGGGGTGTTCTTTGCGGTCTGCATCATGTTCTTCCTTGGGTGTTGTCAATCGCCAGCTTCGGGCCCGGCTTGATGCCCGTCATTTCGTAGACGCTGCGGTCTATCTGGGTGCTGATTAGCAGCTCAAGCACCGCTGTGGTGGTGGGCAGCCTGTACGCCTGCCGCAGCAGCTCCAGGTGGTGCTCCATTTCGGCGGAGACTTCCACCAGGATTTCTGTGGTCTGCATGAACGCATTCCATGGCGTCAGCAACGCACACTGTTGCCCACGGTGGCCGCCTGCGCCATTCCGCCCAGGCCCAGCTTCTGCAGCTCCTTCTCGGCGGCCAGCAGCGCCATGTTCTGGATCAGCGTGGCCTTCTGCACGCCCAGGCGGTCCGCCAGCACGGCCAGCAGAACATCGTCGGCCTTCTTGAAGCGCACGGTGTGCCGGTAAACGCGGCGCTGTTCCTTGTTGTCGTATGCCATTGCCAAAACCTCTTACCCGCCGCTATTGGCGGTGTGTACCATCGCGTCAGATGGCGTATTGATGAATGGGGGAGTAATGAAGAAACCACAAGTTGGGCAGGTTCTCGCCACGCGCGATGGACATAAATTCCAGGTAGCTGATGTCAGCTCCACCCATGACGCTGACGACCCGGACTCCGACCCCAGCGGTTTTATGGTGTACCTGGCTCCAGTCGATGGGCTGCATGTCGTTGTCAGCGCCTGGGACGATGAGGGCCTGCTTGACGCGGAATTTGAGGAGTGGTGCCGCATCAATGGCGTCAGCTATTGAAAACGTCACCCGCTCACCTCGCGTACTCCACACGTATGGCGATGGTCGCCGCTCGTTTTGCAGTCTGTTGTGGCACAAGTAGAACAAGTGGTCAGGTTTGCCGATAAGGTCTCTGGCTAGGAACACTCCGAACTCACTGCGGGGTGGCGACGCTGCGGCCTTTGTGTCTCTGCAAGTGGTCGCAGGCAGTGCCGCGAGTGCTTTCGCATTGCGCAGCAGCTGCAGTTGCCTACGCTCTGGCTGGGTGGTTGAAGTCGCTTTCATGCTCTCACCCCCGCCATGGGCCGAAACTCCACCGCCCCCACAAACACCCCCAGCAGCGGTGCCAGTTCCAGCGCCTCGCGCTCCGAGAACTCCACCGGCCTGCGGTTGCCGCTAAACACCAGCTGCCCGGTGGTCGCGTCGGCAACGCTCAAAAAGGCCCACACCGGGCGGTCAGCCGCCCCCACGCTCTGTGCCAGCAGGTAGCGCGGCCCGGCGTCGGTGCCTGGGCCTGCGCCCGCTATCTGCCCCAGGCGCGCACCCAGCTGTGCGCGGCGCTGGTCCAGCAGCCTTTTAGCGCCCTGGGTGCGGCGCTGGGCACGCTTCAGCTCAACCTCGATTGCCATTGCCTGACTCCCCGTCAAAAATCTTCCATGTAGCATGGTGTTTCTTACCGTGATAACCAACGCCGAATGACACACACCAACCCAACGCAAATCTTTGAACCCGGCTCGCGTGAGTTCGTCGCCTGCACATTCCCGGTGCCCACTGATCCAGTTCTGAACGTGGGCGACATCCTGTATCTCGGGTCTGGCAAACGGCGCGTGCGTGTGACAAGCGTTGAATACATCCTCAACCTTGCGAAGGAGCCGGACCGCAACCAAGTACCGCGTGCTTCGCTGGCAAGTCGGTGCGTGTACACGGCCGAAGCGCCTCTGGGATAAGGGCCAGCACGGGGGCGTAATCCACGGCTCTCACAAACTGCCCTACATCCACTCCGGCGTCATGCATCGCCATGCTGTGCATAGCGCCAATGCCCGTCACGTCAATGCGCACCTGGGCCGTGGGTTCGATTGCGCGCAGACAGTTGATGAGTACCTGTGCGTCATGCACCCAGCGCTCTACCGGCAAAGCATTGCCGTCTCGTGCGGGGGTGATGTGTACGGACACCTTGCCAAATGCGCCGGGATCTGGGCTGCCAACCAAGGCCGCCAGCGCATCCGTGAGCCGCGCCTTGCAGGCGTCGAACCCGTTCCAGTTGCGCACGGGTTTGTCTTGATCTGCCATTGCCAAAACCTCCTATCCGCCATGCGTGGCGGTGTGTACCATCGTGGTAGATGGCGTTAACTGCTGGTGCGCCGAATCTTACGGCAATTTTCTGCCGGTAACAAGCAAAAATCTGCTGATGCCTGAAAAAAAGAAGCAAGAAAGCGCTAGTCGTTCGGAAATCGGCTTGCGAATGAAGGAGGAGCGAGAGCGCCTTGGTCTCAAGCAGGCAGATTACGGCCGGTTTGGTGATTGGCCGGTACGAACTGTGAGCAGTTGGGAGGCTGGAAAAACGACGCCGAAGGCTGAGTTCTTCGCGGATGTTGAGCCGCTCGGCCTCGACGTGAACTACATCATTACCGGCCGCCGTAATACAAAGCCTCCTACTGGCCCAGCAGCTGCGCCCGCGGGAGACGCCGACACCATCCGTATCCCCCTGTTCAGCGCCACCGGCAGCATGGGCAAGGGCAATGACCTCATCACCGAAGACGTGCTGATGGGGGACATTCCGGTTTCGCGCCACTGGTTGGCACTCAACGTGCCCCGGTCCCGGCCCGAAGCGCTGCAGCTGGTGCACGCCTACGGCGACAGCATGCTGGGCACCCTGAATTCAGGCGACTTCGCCATCGTGGATACCGACTGCCAGGTGGCAGACATCGACGGCGTTTACGTGCTGCAGGCCAACGGCCAGCTGTTCATCAAGCGCGTGACCCGCCGCATGGATGGTGCCCACGTCATCACCAGTGACAACCCTAGCGTGCGTACTGTGGATGTGTTGGATGGAACGCAGCCTGTGCGTATCTGCGGGCGGGTGGTTTACGGTTGGAACGGACGGCGGTTTTAGACTGATCGGCGGTGTCTCGCTCGTGCACCGGACAGCTGGTCACATAAAAGGAGGGTAAATGGCGAAGAAAGAAAATGTTCAAAGAACAATCAGCTATCGACGCTGTGTTGCGCAACCGAAGCAAGCGCAAACGCTGCAACAGTTGGTAGGAGCGGCGCTGAGTGCAAAGCCCAAGCCGGCTGATCGGCTTGAACCACTAAACGCGCAAAGCTCTGAGCTGCGCTTCATCGGGCACTTCACCACCGTCAGCAATTGTCTATGCGGATACCTCACGGCATTCGAGCGGGGCGCGACTCAACCAGTGATCGATGATGATCCGAGCGCAGCGAGCCTTCGGCTTAGCATGTTGGCACCTCCACCAGCAAGGAAAGGGGGCGTCCAACAGCAATACGTGCCGGGTGTCGTGTATTTCGCCATACATAACAATCATGTAGCCGTGATCCAAAGCGCGACGATGAGAACATCCTCATTAGAGTCGCATCTGAGCTGGCTTCTGAAGGAGCGCACAAACCAACTGCCAGCTACGGTGGCTTTCGCACTCTCGGACGAAGCTCAGAAAGCTACGCGAGAAAAGATCAAGCGCTCTCATGTGAAACGCATTTCCTTCGGCCAGCCGCTCATGTCTGAAGTTGAGGTACCGCCACTCCCTCAGGACTTGACACAGTCGCCAGCCAGCTCAACACTTCCGAAGTCAAAACAAGCTAAGTCTCCCAAGAAATTTCGTCCAGGGGGGCCGGCTCTTGACTTGCTGCGAGGTTTTTTCACCGACGACGCTGCATTTGAAAGCCTAGGGCTGGATGGCGTATTCGATGGGAACCTTGAGTTGTGGATAGAAATCCGTTATCCGAAACGCAAGCGGACCAAGCCTGAAGATTCCGCAGCTCTCATGGATACTCTCGGGGTAACCCTCAGAGATGTTGAGTCTGACCAAGTCATTCTAGAACTTGAGGACGGAAACACGGTCAAAGGACAGGAGTTGAGAATTTCGTCCAATATTGACATTTCAGTCCTTGCCAACAAGCTACCCGATGAGCAAAAGCTCTGGGATGGAATGGTCTCTTGGCTAACTGCACAGGTTCAAAACGGGGTTGTGGACCCTTAGAACGAGATGCTAAAAATTTTACGGATAGGAATACTTCTGTTAAGTCCGCTGCTTTTCGGAGCGGCATGGTATCTCCTGCCCGCTCTGTTGGCATCTGAAGCAGTCCGTTGGTTGTCTGCCGTGTTCACAGCTGTATGGGGCCTTGAACTCTTGTTCTTTCGACGACTTAGCGAGGTGTCGGCGGTTTCGGGTCTTAGTACCCGTGAACATGAACGACTCGCTATGAGACTGGCCGCCATACGCAAGCGCGTTTGGTGGATTGGCGCTATCGGGCTTGCATGCTCGGCACTCAATTGGCTTCTGGCTATGCTTGAGCTACCGGCATCATCCCCACTCTACGCTGCTGCCGTTGGAGTGCTGTTTGGGATCAGCGTGTCTTATTTGGTGCTTGTTCCTGTTTGGTTCAACGAATCGCAGTCTTTCATTGACAAAGTCCGCCTTCAAGCTGAAACGGAAAAACGTAGACAAGAGGTACTCAAGGGCCTTAAGGGTTGACTGGGTACCGTGCGCCCCAACGGCGAGCTTGTCTTTTCGCAACGCTGCGCTGTGGGAGAAATTATGTAACTAGCCTGCGTGCGGGCAGTTTTCGGTCCATCACTACGCACGATCCGGAGTTGCAAAGTCTCGGCGCTCTATGTCTATTGCCGGGACCGAAGTGCTTTCTCGATGGCATCGCCGCGCTGCAACCCACCTAGCAGCCCAAGGCGCAAACCAACTTCGTTCCCCTCACCATGACTGACGTAGTCTCGCCAGCGGTACGCAGCGCAATGATGGCGGGCATCAGAGGCAAGAATACAAAGCCTGAAATGCTGGTGCGCAAGGCCTTGTTTGCCGCTGGCTACCGCTTTCGCCTGCACCGCAAGGATCTCCCTGGCAGCCCCGACATCGTGCTGCCCGGCCGCAAGGTGGCGATCTTTGTGCACGGCTGCTTCTGGCACGCACACCAGGGCTGCAGGCTGGCAAAGCTGCCTGCTACCCGGCCCGACTTCTGGCGCGACAAGCTGGGCCGCAACGTGGCGCGCGATGCGGCTGCGGTGAGCACACTGCGCCTTCAGGGCTGGCGCGTGCTGGTGGTGTGGGAGTGCTTTATTCGGCAGCAGCAGGAGTTGCCATCCATTGCCGCCGCTATATCGGACTGGATAGAGCAGGGCGCCGGAGCCGGTGAGCTTGCAGCACCAGCGGTGGCGGGCGCGATGCCAGTTGCTGGCCAGCGGCCTTCCACAGAGTAGTGTTACCGCCCGGGATCACGCACCCGCAGCGCTGGTCCGCTCAACCTTGGTCTTGAATCTCTCCAAGCTTTCGAACACGCGCGTGGCGCGGTCTATTGCCTTGTGCGGCTCGTCACTTTCCAGGTCAACATCCAGCCTATAGTCGGCCTCCACCCGCTTGGCCTTCATTTTTGCGAGTGTCTTGCTGATGTATGCGGCGTCCTGAAAGCCCGGCCGGATTACCTTTGCCGTGCTGGCGTAGGCAGTGATTCGGCCAATCAGCTGGGAGTGCAGGCCCTCTCCGTCCAGCCTGGTGGTCTGGCTTTCCAGATATGGCGAAATTTCATCAGCCACAGCCAGAAAGGCAGCGTAGTAGGCACGAGAGACGGCAGACCTTGCATGTGCCTCGCATGCCTGCGCTTCGGCCTCAGCTGCAAGCTTTTCTGCCAGGGCGAGTATCTGGGTTGGGGTGACTGCCATGTCAGCGGCACTCGAATGCTACGTTCAAGCGCTCTGGCGCCCAGCTGGGTAACGCGCTGAGCTTCTCAGCAAGCTGGTATTCAAGCGAATACTCTAGATCGTCGTCACCATCTATGTGCAGAGCGATCAGAACAGAGCGGTTGCCTTCGTCAGCGCATGCTTGAATAGAGTACATCGTCGGAGCGACGTTATGGGTTCTCGCAACCTCATAAGCGATGTCCAGTTGTGCTTCCACATCAGCGAAGTCGATATCGGCTTCGGAAATAGATTGCATGTCCTCCTGAATAGACGACAACAGCTTTTCTACCTTCGCGTTTTTCCGATTCAGTCGCACCAGCATGTTCTCAGCAGCCGCGTAGCGGCCCAGGCAAGACAGTTCGTAGGCGATGGGTTCGACAAAATCCGTGTCCTGCTCAGCCTTCGCATACGCGTCCATGAAGCAGGCCACAGCCTTGGCCGACTCTCCGATCCTTCGGTAGATCATGCCAACGTTGGCAAAGGCAGCTGCGCTCGTGTCCAGCCTCAAATAGTTGGCGGCATATCGCGCGGCCTCCGCTGCGTCGTGATTGAGCACTGCGAGCAGGGCTTTGCCTAAATAAGCCGGCGTTGGATCAACAGGCAGCAACTTGTCCACTTCATGGGCCAATCTCCTCAAGGTGAATTGGTCCACCGCCTCTTCGGATTGGTACGCGGCTCGCAGCTCATCAATGAGTTGGCCGCTGATCTTGAGGGGCTGGCGGGACATGGGAAAGGAGTGAAATCTGGGAGGTTAACAATGCATCATAGCGTTTCATCCGCGGCGGCAATGGTGTGGGCTGCACGAACACGTCTGCAGCCCCAAGCGCTCAAACCTATTCGTCCGCAGGCAGTGTGATCTGGATTTCGGCTGGATCAAAGTCAAAGTAGCCCGGCTCGAACGAGAGCGAGTCCACGTTCACCCCGGCGGGTACGTCGGCCAGTGAATCCATCACCGCCTGCAGCCGCGCCTTTACGTCGCGGGCCAAACGCATCTGCGCGGTTTCTTCAGTCACGTTGTACAGGCGGTAGATGTCGTACGGCACACCGCTGCCAAGCGCGTGGCGGACCTCGGCGGTGGACAGGTACATCCGGGTGGAGAACGGGCCTGATGTGCTCTTTGCGTCAGCGTGGCGCAGCTCGCCGGTAGCCATGGTCAGGCTGAAGTCGTAGGGGGATATGGCGTTGATCTGCGATGTCCACTCATGCGACGCGACTCCGTGCGGCGCGTCTGATTCCAGGTAGAGCTTCAGCAGCTCTTCGCCCAGCTGCCCGTTTCTAGCGGCGGCTTCCTTGGTGGACTTGAAGGCCTCCGGGCTGATGCCCTGGCGGGGCAGCAGCTTGTTGACGCGTTCAATCGCGTCTGCGTCCCCACTGCCAATCTCTTCAAGCACCACCGGGTCAAGCCAGTTGCGGATGGGGTGCTGGGCTACCGGCTGCGCCTCTTCAATGGCTGCCTGCAGCGCATCTTCCCCCAGTGCGGCCATCGAATCGTCCGCGCTGGGCAGCATCTTGCTGAACACCTTGTGCAGGCCTGCGTCCTGCGGGTTCTTTGCCGCCACCAGCACCACCTTCACCGAGTCGGGCAGGGCATCGCCGCCAAACTCCATCACGGCAAAGTCGCCTTCCACAAACTGGCCGTAGCGGCCGGGCTCTTCGTCCGGGTCGTGCACAAACTCGCCATTCAGGCGAAGGTTCTTGGCGTCGATCTTCACCTTGCGCGCAAGCGAATGCGCTGGCGCCAGGCCCGGCCCAAAGAACACCAGGTCCACGTGCGCCGCCTTCTTTGGCAGCGGCTCCAGCAGGCTCTTGAGTGCAGGGAAAAAGCCCTCGCCCTGCATCACCTTGGTGTCAAGGTTGAAGCCCTTCTGCTTGGACTGCTGGTGGCTATTGAAGTGGGTCTTGAAGAACGAAAGGTCAGAGTTCTTGAGCTTCTTGAGTGCCAGTTTCCGCAACTTTGTTCTCCACGATCAGACTGAAAAGATGGGTCGCGATGGCCTTGGCCAGCAGCGCGGGCACGGCGTTGCCAATCTGCTTGAACGCCGGGTTCATGGAGCCAGACAGCACAAACCCGTCTGGGAAGGACTGCAGCCGCGCTGCCTCGCGCACCGATATCGTGCGCGCCTGTGCGCTGTCGTAATGGATGTGCGAATACCCGTCCTTGCCCAGGTGGGCCATCAGCGTGCGGGCGGGTGCGTCCGACTCCATCTTGCGCCACTTGTTCGGGAACTTGGCGGCATCGTAGGGCGGCACGGTGGCGTTCCAGATTTCCTGGTACTCCTTCGACTTCTCGCCCAGGGCCTTGCCCGTCTTGGCGCGCCGCTCGGCAATGCGCTCCTCAAACAGCGCCACGGCGTGCTGGTGCGCCTCGGGGTACTGGTCACCGGGGTTCATGCGCTGAAAGATCGCGTAGTCGCGCGGCAGATACCGGATCACGTGGTCCTTGATGCCTTCGTCGTTCTCAAAGCCGGGCCATGCCCGCATGCTCTTGGCATAGGCATTGAGCTTGCTCTTGGGGTAGGGCGCCACGGTGTCAAAACGCCGGGCACCTTTCTTGAGCTTGCCTTCCAGGTGTTCGGTGATGACGGGCAGGTCCTGCAGCGCGTCGCGGGCTGTCACCGCAGGCAGGCACTTTGCCTTGTCGGCCTTGGGCGGGTCGATGAAGAACGCATGCTCATCAAACATGCCCCGCTTCACCGTCTGCAGCGCCACCTGCCGGGTGCCTTCGTAGCCCTTGGGCATGTTGATCCAGTGCGTGGGGTTGGGGAAGCTGATGCGGTCCACCGCACACGCTGCCACCGCCACCAGAAACATCCGCTCCCGCATCTGCGGCACGCCGAAGTACACGGAATTGAGCAGCGTGTACCCGCAGCGGTAGCCCATGTCGGTCAGCAGCTCGCAGGTTTCCTCGGCAACGTTGTGGCCGCCATAGTTCAGCACGTCTGGCACGTTCTCCATCAGGATCGCCAGCGGCTTGAGCTTGTTCACGTAGTGCAGGTAGCGCAGATACAGGTTGCCGCGCGGGTCCTTCAGGAACGCCTCGGGGTGGTCTGCCACCTCGCGCAGCTTGGCGCGGCCCACGCGGGCAAATGCCTGGCAGGGCGGGCCGCCCACGATCACGTCCACATGGTTTTCCGCAGGGCCTGCGTAGCCAAACGACTGCAGCAGCTCTTCCGGCTCGATGGCGGTGATGTCCTTGGCCTTGGCGTGCACCTCGAACAGCTCGTGTGGCAGGTCAGACAGGAAGTTCATCGCATGCGACCGCGCCGCATCGGGGTCAAACTCCACGGCGCCAATGGTCTTGAAGCCCGCAGCATCAAACCCCAGCGACAGGCCGCCGCACCCGGCAAAGAGGTCCAGCGTGCGCGGGGCGTTGCCGGCCAGAATGCGGGCATGTTTCATCCTGGCAAGCGCATCAGGAATCGGGGTGAAGTTGCGTTCGCTCATGTCGCTTTTTCCGGTTCGGTGGAGAGGCCAGGTATTTTTCTGCCGTTCGGCTGTAGGGTAACAAAAAAGGCCGGTTCCGGCCCCGAGCTGTTCCAGCAGCACAAACGATCTTCGCGTCGAGTGTACTGTGAATTTGCACAGTGCGTCCGCGGCGCACTCAGCCAGCTTGCAATGCACGGGTTTCCAGCTCCATGCGTGTGGTCAGGCCGTTGTCGCCCAGGGTGTGCGTCAGCTTCACTACCAGCCATGTGGTGGCGTCGATCACATCCTTGAACCCCTGCAGAACCACCGGTGTTTGCGGCATCAGTTCAGGCCGGCCGAGGGCCAACAACACGATGGTGCCATGCAGCCAGCTTGCCCCGACGCACAGCGTCGCGCAGCAGCTCATTCACGCGGGTTTTGCCAGCCCGTGCCGCTGGCCTCAACCGCGAACGTTATCCAGTGCCTGCAGCGTTGAGGCTTCAACCTGCTCGCGTGCCTTATCGGCGGCGGCAAGCAAAGATTCTGTATGCAAAGGGTTCGGTATTCCCCCTAGCGATACTCTTTCGACATCGGCCAAGACAACCTCCATTGCATCAAGCCACTGTTGGTAGTGGATGGCCGCTTGACTGTCGAGCGCTAATTGTGAGTTCACCATGTGTAGATATTGCCGATTTCTGCACACTACTTCTGTACGCTACCGAACATGTCTGGTCGTCATTGGCTAGGTGCTTGCCTAGCTGCCGCTTGCGCGGGTTTCCAGCTCCATGCGTGTGGTCAGGCCATTGTCGCCTAGGGTGTGCGTCAGCTTCACCACCAGCCACGGTGTGTCATCAATCACATCCTTGAACCCCTGCAGCACCACCGGGGTTTGCGGCATCAGCTCGGGCCGGCCGATAGCCAGGGTCAGCTCCATGGTGGCTTTGCCGCGCTCGATGCGCCCGCGTTCTGCCCGCGCGGCGGCCATGGCGTCGGCCTCGCTGCCGTAGGTGTCTTTCAGGCGCTTTTCGTTTTCCTGCTCGCCGACAAGCACGCTCTTTTTTTCGGCCGCGTTGGGGTCGTGCCAGTACGCCCGCACCCCGCTGTAGGCGTTGCGGTCGGCGCTGTGGTAGCGGTGCTGATCGCCATCGGCCCGGATGATGGTGATGGTTTCCAAGTCGTCGCCGTTGGCGGCGCGGGTAGAGCCGATGGGCTTGAACACCAGGCGGCCTTTCTTCACCGTGGCCACAGCGTCGTGCTTCTTGGCCAGGCGGGTGAGGAAGTGCAGGTCACTCTCGCGCGTCTGGTCGATGTGTTCCACCGGGGTCTTGGTCAGGCTGTCGTCCATGCGCAGCTGCAGGCCGTTGCGCTTCGCAATGTCGCCCACGATCTCGCCCAGCTTCTCGCCATGGTAGCTGCGCTCCGCGCGGGTGCGCAGCTCGCGCCGCATCTCGGCAGATCGAGCGCGAATGCTGATGGTGTCGGGCGTGCCGCTGTGTTCCACCTCGTCCACGTCGAACGTGCCCTTGTCCTGCATGCCGCTGCCTTCCCAGCCCAGGGCCAGGGCCAGCTCGGCCCCCTTGGCAGGGATGCCCATGCGGCCGTCGCTGTCGTCAATCACCAGGTCCAGCTGGTCGGCTTCGCCGCCTCGGGCTTCTGTGAGGGTGAGCGACACCAGGCGCGCCTCCACCTTCTTGGAAATGTCCCGCCCGTCCACCACCAGGGTGAACGTGGGCGCGCGGTGCAGCTGGCGGGTCTGTTGGTAGTCGGGCGCCATCATTCCCACCACTCCCACCAGTCATCCACCGGCCACGGGTCCACACCGCCCGATGGCTCGGCGCGCTGGTCATCCACGGCCGCCAGCTGCAGGTCGAACTCGATGCGCCGCGCGGCGCCGTTGTCGATCAGCACGGACCGGGTTTCGGTCAGATTCTCGATGGTCCAGGCGCCGAACACTTCGCCCGCGCCTGACACCAGCGCCCAGGCCTTGCCGCTGTCGGCCATCTTGCGCAGCGCTTCCAGTGAGCGCATGGAGCCCGCGAACTCAGGCGCCAGCACGCCCGACAGGTTGATGGTGTCGTCGCCCAGGCCCACAAACTGGCGTGCAGGCCTGGCCCCCACGCGCGAGTTGCTGGGGTGGCGCCAGGCCGTTTGCCGGCGTAGCTGATCGGTGGGCAGGGTCTGCAGCCCGAAGGTGAACTGCCCCAAAGAAAACAGCATGTGGTGCTCCTACCCGTCAATGTCGCTGTACTGAGAATTCACGCGCGATCGGTCGGCGTTCTTCTGCCGCCGCACCTCATCCGCCACGGCTTTGGCGAGTGCGCTTGCATCCATTCCGGGGGCCGCATGCACGGTGATGTAGAAGTTATCCCCACCACCCATTGGCGCCCCCATGCCTGCACCGTGTGCCATCAGGGGCGCGCGGCTGTCGATGCGCAACGCAGCGGCGTCGGCCGCCATCGGCATGGTGGCGGTAGCCGCCGTGGCCATGGCCAGCGCCGCAGTGCGCACGGCGCCCTGGCCGCCTGCAATGCCCAGGGCCGTCCCTTCGCTGATCCAGCCGCCGTACTGCATGAACACCTTGGACGGCGATGCAATGCCCAGCTTCTCGCGGAACCATCCGCCCACGGCATCGGCCACGCCCACGATGGCGTCGCGCACGGCCTGCACGCGGCTGGTGATGCCGTTCACCAGGCCCTGCATCAGGTCCGCGCCCGCTGTCATGAACCGGTCTTTCAGGCTTACGAGTGTTTGCCACAGGGCGGCGGCGCCTGCGGTGGCACTGGCCCACAAGGCCGAAGCCGCGCCCGCCAGCTGCTGCCAGATGGCGAGCAAGAAGCCCTTCACGGTGTCCCATTTGCGCCAGATCAGGAAGGCCGCCGCCGCAATGGCCGCGATCACCAGCACGATGGGGTTGGCCAGCAGGAACAGCGCCACAGCGCGCAACGCGCCCAGCAGGAACCCCAGGCCCGACACCAACAGGCTGGCGGCCTTGCCGACACCCGGCAACAGGAAGGCCAGGCGGGCCAGGCCAAAGCGAAACAGCAGCAGTGGCCCCATCACCGATGCGTAGGCCAGGCCGATGGCCCCCACGGCGGTGGCACCAATGGCAAGCACGGCCACCACGCGCAGTGCCCATTTCACGGCGGTCTGGTTTTCGCGCGTCCATGCGCCCACGGCGTTGGCCATGTCGCCCAGCTTGCCCACGATCAGCACCAGATCGGGCGCGATGGTGGCGCCCATGTCCTTGAGCATGTTGGTGAAGCTGCCCTGGGCGGCCTCTACCGAAGCGCTCAGGGTCTTGAGCTGGGAGTCCACGCGCTTGCGCAGATCGGCCTGGGCTTCCATCTTTGCCACCACCTCGCGGTAGCCGTCCAGACCCTTTTCCATCAGGGTATTGAGCACCTGATGCGTTTCCGCGTCGTCGCCGTAGAGCTTCTTCAAGGCGGCGATGCGCTTTACGTCACTGTCCACGCCCTTGAGCTTGTCCAGCTGCGCGAACAGGTTGTCCAGGCCCGCGAATTTGCCGCCCTTGGTGGCGAAGTTCAGCTCGATGCCTTCGCCCGCCAGCATCTTGTTGGTCTTGGCCAGCTTTTCGGCATCCAGCGACAGCTGCACCACCTTGCGGATGGCGTTGCCCGCGGATTCCCCGGCCATGCCGGTCTGGTCCATCATCACCAGCAGCGGCGCCAGCATGTTGCTGGCTTGCAGGCCTTTTTCCCCCAGGAAGGGCATCACCGCGCTGATTTTGGTGAAGCCCTGCAGCATGTTGGTGGGGTCCACACCCAGGTAGAAGGCGCGCTGGATGGTGTCCATCAGGCCCATCATGTCGCCCTCTGCCGTCTGTGTGGCGTCCTGCATCTTGGCCGCAAACTCGGCCGCCGCCGTCACTGGCATGCGCAGCTGGATGCCCAGGTATGCGGCCGACTCACCCAGGCCGCCCAGGATGGCCTTGGATGCCATGCCCTGGCGGCGCAGCATGGTCATCATGTCGATGAATTCGGCGGTGGTGCCGGGCAGCCTATCGCCCAGGCGCGTGGCCAGGTCCACGATCTGCTGAAACTCCGGCCCCACCTCGCCCGCCTTGCCCATCATGGACGCGCGCAGCTGGGATTCCGACACCTCGGCAGGCATGAACGCGCCCACCACAGAGCGCAGCGGCCCCGCCATCTTGTTGCCACCGGCCATCAGGGCAGCGCTACCGGCGGCAATCATGCCGGTGTGCATCATTTCGTTGCCGTGGCGCTTGCGCAGCTCGGCCAGCTTGCGCTGCTGTTCGCCGTTGGCCTTGAGCTTGGCCGTTTGCTGGTCGATGGTGGAATTGGCCGCTGCAATGTCGGTGCGCAGGCGCTGCGAATGGCTGGCAAGGTCGCGCGTGCTGATGCCTGCGGCCGCCAGCTTGGTGCGCAGCTGCTGCAGCTTCATCTGCTGGGTATCGTGCTGGTTGCCCAGCGCTGCAGCTTCTCGCTTGGCCTTCTCAAGCTCCCGCGTCATGGCCCGTGTGGGCTCGGCCGTCTGGCCGTACATGCGCGCCAGTTCGCCCACCCGGCCCCGCGCCTGGGCGAGCTTGGCGGCCGTGTCGTGCAGCTCGCCCTTGAGCGTGCGGAACTCGCCCACCTGGGCTTGCTGGGCGTTCAGTGCCTTGAGGCTTTCTTTGGCGGCCTTGAGCGCGCGGGCCGCGTCGCGGCTCCCTTCACTGACGCGCTTCAATGGCCCCAGGGCGCGGTCCACGAAGTCGAGGACAACGCGCAGGCGCAGGTTGTCAGCCATGGCGGCCCCCAAGGCCGCCAGTGCAGCGGATCAGGCGGGGAAGTCTTTGCCCAGGATGCGCCGGGCCTCGGCCATGTCGGCATCGGCCGCGCGGTCGCGCGCCAGTATCCACACGTACACGGGCAGCATGAACACGGCCAGGGCCGCAATGGCCAGGGCCGCAATCAGCAGGTACGCAAGGGCGGTCAAAAGCATGGTTCATTCTTGCACATCCAAAGGCGCAGGGGTGGCGGGGTCATTCCTGGCGCTCGTGACGCTCGCGCGCCCGCTCGCGCCACTCCATCAGATCGGCCACGCTCATGGGGTCCATGTCGGCGGGCCGCCAATGGAACACCAGGGCCAGGTCGGCCATGGCGTCCTCTACTCGGGCTGGAACGCCTCCCACTGCGCCTTCGGCACCAAAAAACCCACCACCTCCGTTCCCAGACTCACAAGGTCGGCAGGGTCCATGGTGGCCACTTCTTGTTTCAGCAGGGGCGGCTCGGTCACACGGGGCAGCAGGGTTTGCAAGGCCGTCACGTTCATCTGCAGCACCTCCACCAGCGACAGGCCGCGCAGGGCGCCCGCGTTGGGCTTGCGCACCTGCACGTGCGTGATGGTCTGGCCGGTGCGCTGAATGGGCGTATCCAGCGGGATGCCCACGGGGATGCCGGGGGCGGCGATGGCGACAGAGGGGGCGGCCGTAGCGGCGGCGGTGGTGTTTTCGGGCTGGGTGTTCATGGCTATGGATCAGGAATAGGGGGAAAGGGGCGCGGCCCGCTCGGGGCAGCTGCGGTGGTGCTGGTGGTCAAACGCCCAGGGCGGCGCGCACTTCGGCCAGGCGGTCCACGCCGTTGACCATTTCGACCATGTTCACGGCGTCGATTTCGATCAGCGTTTCGCCGTTGATCGACAGCTTGTAGTAGCTCAGTGCGGCCTTGTACTTAATCGCCGTGGCTTCGCCAGCCTTTGCGCTGCCAGGGTCGATTTCCACGAAACGGCCGCGCATGACGATTTCCAGCGAGTCCACGTTCTCGCTGTCGTCGCCCTGCAGCGCACCGGCAAAGCGCAGCAGCACGCCATCGTGGCGCAGCGTGCCCCAGCTGGTGAACAGTTCTTTCATGTACCCGGCGGCGGTCAGCTCGGCTTCCAGGCCTTCCATGCCGTGGTCGGTCTTCACGGGGGCGTTCATGCCGCCGCTGCGGTAGTCCTCTGTCTTGCGGGCCAGCTTGGGCAGGCTTACTTCGGGCATTTCGCCCACGAAGTTGGTGCCATCCACAAAGGTGGCGAAGTTCTTGATCTTGCGGGGCAGTCCCATGGTGTTCTCCTGTGGTCAATCAGTCGGGGTGGTGGGGCCTTATTCGCCGGTGCCCACGCGCAGGGCGAAGTCGGCGTAGTAGCGGTCGGTAATGCGCTGCTGAAACGTGAGGTCTTCCAGCGGCGGCACGGGCGTGTAGTCGTAGTCCAGCGTCAACTTGCCGTTCTTGAGCGTGGCCGACACGTTCACCTCCTCGTCGTACCAGGCCTGGCCGTTCAGGATGTAGCCCAGGTTTTTCAGCTCGCGGAACTTGGCGTTGATGCCTTCCAGAATGTCTTTCACCAGGCTGGGGTGCAGCGGCTTGTCCACCGCCCAGAAGTGGCCCTCGGCCATGGTGTCGGCCAGGATTTGCGCTGTGCGCGTTGCGCTCTCGAACGCGAACAGCTCGTCGGTGGCGCAAGTGCGCGAACCCCAGAAGCGGAACCCCTGATTGCGGATCAACGTGGTGATGCCCGCGCCGTTGAGCAGGCCCGCATCGGTGTCGGGGTTCTGCAAGTCCCAGAACACATCCTTGCTGATGCCTAGCACGCCGTTCATGGGCACGTTGGAAAGCGTCTTGTGCCAGCCCTGCTCGGTGTCGATCTTGGCGCGCAGGCCCATGGCGTAGGCCACGGGCGAGGCGTCCACCACAACGCCGGTGCCAGGCGTGGCAACCTTCACGCGGGGCCAGATCAGCATCAGCTCGCGGCCCTCGAAGTTCTGGCGGTAGTCCATCACCTCCGACACGTCTTCACCGTAGCCCTCGGCATAGACGAAGGCGCGCAGCTTCTGCGCCACGGCCACCAGGGCAGTGGTCACTGCCTGGGTGTCCAGGCCCGGCGCGCCCAGGATGCGCGGTTGCACGCCCAGCTTTGCCTTGGCGGCCAGCAGCGCCTGCATGCCGGTGTACTGCGAGCCCACGGCCGTGCCGATCACCTTGCCGTTTTGGTCGGTCAGCTTGGCGGCAGCGTCTGCGCCCTCGCCATCGGCCACGCGCACCACCACGACGATGGGGCGGGCTTGGTCGCGGATTGCTGTCAGGGCCCCGCGCAGGGTGCCCAGCTCTCCAGCCTTGGCAATGGCGGCGTCCACCTTGGTGACCAGCACCGGGGTGTTGAGGGGGAACGCGGCGGCGTCCGCGTCGCTGGCCGTGCAGATCAGGCCCAGCACCGCCGTGGAAATGATGCGGATGTTGCGCTGGCCTTCGTTGATTTCGACAACGCGCACGCCGTGGTGATAGTTTGCTTGGGTAGCCATGTGGTTCTCCTGTGTTTCGCGAAAGATGGGGGTTAGGTGGTCGGCTCGGGTTGGGGGTCTTGCAGAACGTCGGCGGCGCGGCCGTTGGCCAAGATGCCCGCCAGCTCCAGCGCTTGCACGCCGGCGGCGGTGGCTGGGTCATCAAGGTTCACGAACGTGGCCAGGGTGAAGCGGCGCATCCATGCATCCATGGCGGTGCTGGCGCGGGCGGCGGCTGTCATGGCCTCCCACTCGGCCGGGGTGAACCGCTGAATGAACTGTTCGTGCGTGAGCAGGCGCGGGGCAGGCACATGCACCGCATCGGGCGCCCAGGTGAAGGCCCGCACGGCCGCCGCATCGGTGAGGGCGAGCACGGCAGCTTCTGCCGCGTCGCTGCTGCGGCGCACGGCCTCGCGCTCGGCCAGCACGGTGGCCACGTCCGCCAGCTGCGCCCAGCCCGCTTTCTCGCGTTCTCTCGCGCGCTCCAGCTTCCAGTCGGTGCTGGCCAGGTGCGCGGCGGCCTCGGCCTTGATGGCGGCAATGCGGCGGGCCTGCACACCCGCGAGCACCAGGCGTGCCACACCCGCCTGGGCGTCGTATTCCACGGCCGCCAGGTCGCCGTCGAAGCCCTCGGGCGCGTCCACCAAGTGGTAACCGTTGGGATCGTCCGGGGTGGTGGTGCCGATGATGGCGCCGTCAATGATGATGAGTTGGGTTTTCATGGGGGGCGGTCGCTTTGCTATGCGATCAGGTAACGGATTTGCGAGGCGCCTGCGGCTGTCGTAGTCCGGTGCCCCACGCCCGCTACCCGCACGTACCTGTCAACGTAGGCTGTGCTCGTGGTGGAGTAGGTATCAGCGCCCGTGCCCGCGTGTGAGGTCGGGCCCGCTGCGGAAATCTTTTGCTGTACCAACACCACGCGGGTGCCGACTGCTACGCCTGGCGGCATGACCAGTGTTGTTGCCCCGTTGGTGTGCTCTACAGCCAGCGCGGAGATAGCGTTGCGCCCGTTTGCAGATGCCACCAGCAGGCCCCATGCGGTTTCATGGTCGTACAGCGCCACGCGCGCGGCGCTGCTGGCTAGCAAGGCACCAGCTGCTGTTGCATTCGCAAGCACCGCAGTCATGGCGGTTTTTGAGCTGATCAGGGCAGCGCGGCCGGTGTCGCTGTCGCGCAGGTGGGCCAGCGCGGTGGTGCTGCCCACCACGGCCGCCATGGCGGTAGCGCTTGTGCAAACTGCGCTGGCGCCCACAGCGGTGGCGATCAGCCGCTGGTAGGCCGCCAGGTTGGCATCGGTCGCCAGCCAGGCTTCCAGCTGGGCGCCAGTTGGTGCCACAGTGGCGAAAAGGTAATCCAGTGCCAGGCCATTGCCGTAGAGCTGGCGGAACTGGCGGCGTAGCTCGAAAGCTTCGCCGTAGGTTGGAGCGATCAGGGCTTCGGACATTTACACCTCCACGACTGCATAGCCACTCACCCGGCCCGCGCCGTCATAGGCGTAGGTTGTGGTGCGGGTCTTTCCAGCCAGCGTTTCGGCCACGGTGTTGACACGTCCGGCCGCGTTGTAGGTCAGAACGGTGGCGCGCACGCCCTGCGGCAATGTCTCTGTGATGCCCGACACCCGGCCGTTCCCGTCATAAGTGACGGTGGACGCGCTGGGCCTGGCGGTTGCCAGCGCGATGGCGGCGGCGCGGGCTGCGGCCTCGGCCGTGACTTCCGCAGCTCGCGCCGTGGCTTCGGCCTGCACGGCCACGGTGATGGCTTCGTTACGTGCCTGGGCTTCGGCGTCCATGGCATCGCCAATTGCCGAATCCATTTGCGTTTGCGTGGCCAGGTCGCCCACGTTGCCAATGGCCGCTTCCAGTTCGTCGCGGCGCTGGCGCAGCTGCACAAGAATGGCGTTCACTTCGGCCATGGACGGCCCCACCAGCGTGTCGATGCGGGCCAGGCCAAACCGGGTCAGTTCATCGACCACGCCCTGCATGTCGGCCCGGCGTTCTTCCAGATCGGCAATGCGCGTGTCGATATCACCAAAGACGCCATTGAAGAAGTCCTCGGACAACGGCGTTTGGCCGTCGCGCATGCGGTAGGCCTCGAATCGTTTTGGCATGTCGGCCCCGCTTACAGCGCCAGGTCGTAGCGCTCGGCCACGTGCCAGGGGTTGGCGCCCGTGACGCCCGCGCCGTCGATGCGGATGCGGTACGCGCCGGTATTGGCGCCCAGGGCAAACCGGAACTCGCGCCACAGGCTGCGGCCGTCCACGATTTCATCGCGGTGCGATGTGGCGGCCACCGTGGCGGCGCCCACGATCAGGCGGCAGTCCACGGTGTGGCCAGCGGCGGCGCTGAAGTCTTCGAGCAGCAGCCGCACCCGGATGGTTTGCGATGGGGTGCCCAACAGGCGGCTGGTGCTGACGTGCACAAAGGCCGTGCCGCGCCGCCGCACCGTGACCTGGGCATTGCCAGGGCGAACGGCGGGCATCAGGTCTTGGGTGCCGATGAACACTGCGCGCAGGGGCACCAGGGCCGCCCCACCGAAGGCGGGCGGGGTATCGGGCGTGACGGGGCGCCACAGGCCGCCCGTCTGGTATTCCCACACCAGGCGGCAACCGGCCGGCACGGCGCTGTCATAGAGCAAGTCAAGCTCTTGCACACCGCCCGCAAGCTGCAGCGGCTGCATCTGCACCACTGCGCGGGGCGAAACGAACCGGGCGAAGTTCAGGCGCAGCATCAGGTCGCGCTCGGCGGCCTGGGTGAAGTAAGCGCCGTCTTGCGTGTACATCAGAATGCCCTGGGTGTATTCAGTGCCCTCGGTAAAGCCCACGCGGTGGCCTGCGCCAGTTACCAGCGCCACGGCGTAGCGCTTGCCAGCCTCCACCAGCAGCGGGTCGGGCAAGGCCACCTTGAGCCACCCGGCCGTCACAGAACCCGGCGCCAGGGTGGCGCGAGAAAGCACCTTTTCCATATCGGGCTGGCCCAGGGCGGCCTCGGTCACCAGCACGGTGAGGCCCCCGGCCGCGTCGGCGCTGGTCACAAAGATTTCAACGCTTGTGAGCCAGCCCGTTTGCGCCATGAGCACGGTTTGCGCGAGCACGGAGCCCTGCACCACGTAGTTGGTGGTCACCATGTCCCAATAGGGTTCTTCCCAGCGGTCCACCCACATGCGCGTGACGCGCAGGAACTGGTGGTCGATGTTGGCCCGCGCTTGGTCGGCCGGGTCCACCGTCCACACTTCATCGCCACGGCGCAGGATGCCGGTAACCGGGTCGTAAACACCGGATTTCCAGAAGGCGCTATTGGTGCAGTAGGTGAGCGTTTCGCCGGTGCGCACGCGCTCGCGGCTCATGGTCTTTTGCACCGCGTTCAGGGTCTGGTATTGGTATTGATTGATGGCCAGCTCGCCCGCCCGGTTCTCCATGCGCAGGCGGGTGACTTCATCGAACGCGGGCAGCATCAGCCCGGCCGCGCTGGTGCGGGCCTCGGGGTCCATGGGGTTGAGTAGCGACAGGGTGCCGGTCTGCTGCGCAGCGATGGGCGGCCGGATGCCCTCGAATGCGTCGGCGCTGTAGGCCGCGTGGGCGGTGTCGCTTTCGTCGGTGTCCAGGAAGTGGTCGGCACCGTAGAACACGTAATCGTCGGGAATCTCCCCGCGCTCCTTGAGCTTGGCCACGTCCCGGCCCAGCTGGGCCACGTGTTCCAGGCTGGCGCGGGTGGACAGGTCCGAAGCCAGGCCCGCGATATCGCTCATGATGTGGGCGATGCGCGGCTCGGCGCCCAGAATCCAGCCCTCTGCCGTGCGCAAGCGGGCATCCACGCGCTGCAGGTTGGGAAGGCGGCGGCCTTCGGCCAGCACCACCTCTTGCACGCCGGTTGGAGACAGGCGCACATGCGCGATCAGCGTGTACCCGGTGGGCGGCTCGGGGCGCTCAGGGGTTGGGGACTCCAGGCCCTGGGCAATGTGCACGGTGGCCACGCGGCGGCGCTGCATGGCCACGGCCTCGGGTTCCACCTCGCGGGTTTGCAGGTCGATGAGGAAGTCACGCGGCTCGATGCCGGTGTCTTCTTCCTGGCCAAACACGCTGACGGCCACCCACTTTTGATCCTGCAAAGGGAGCATGGCGAACACGGATTGCACCTGTGCAACGTCCAGCGCGTACACCTTGCCCGTGGGGCCGTCATACAGGCGGCCCACGGCCACTTCCAGCTCGGTGGCGCTGCGGCCGGACACGGTCAGGCCCACAAACTGGCGCTCGCTGGTGATGGCATCGCTGACGATGTGGCGGCGGGCTTCGTCGCCCCATGCCTGGGTGTTGTTGAGGTCGGCGGCCTGCAGCTCTTGGCGGTCGCGGTAGATGACGCTTTTTTCCATGGGGTTCAGCTCCTGTTGATGGTTTGGCCTGCCAGCACGGCACCGGCCTTGTGGATGCGGCTGGCGCGCGCCGTGGCATGCAACCGCGTACGCACCAGCACCTTGTCGTGGGCCGCCCGTGCCCAGTCCATGGCGTCCAGGGCGGGGGCCATGCGCTCGCGGGCGCCACCGGCCGAAAGCGCGGCATTCATGGCGCTGCCCGCCATGGCAAAGGGCTGGCGCCGCTCGGGCATGCGCACGTGGGCCAGGGCGATAAAGGGCGGGCTCGATAGGCGGGTGAAGCCCAGGTACGCGGGGCCGTGCTTGGGCACGTTGGCCACGGCGGGGTCGTGCAGGCGAATGCGGGCGCACATGCGCCGGGCGCTGTCGCTGCGCACCGTGAAGCCCGCGAGGGGCAGGCCCGCACACAGCACATGCGGGCGCGGTGCGCGCTCGGCCACGGGTTCGGCATCGGGTGAGAGGGGCGCCAGGGATGGGGCCATTTGTTTCAGCGTGAGCAGCTGCAGGCGCTCGCGGTAGTTCACGGTCTTCACGCGCCAGTAGCGGGTGTATGCGTCGGCGCGGCTCAACACACCGGCCAGCGGCTGGCCCACGTGCTGGCCACGGGCCACGGCGCGGCGGGCCAGGTCCACCGTGGCGGTGTGCTCTTGGTCCATGGCGCTCCAGCCGTTGGTGGTGAGTGGCAACACCTGGCCGGTGGGGTAGCGGATTTCTGCGCGCACGGCAGAGCGAGCCATGGCGGTGGTGCGTGTGGGTGGCTCGGCCTGGGCGCCCACAAAGCCGCTGCCCAGCATCAGGCCTTCGCAGGGTGCCCGCTCGCGCTGGCTGTAGATGCGCATTTCTGGGTGAGCGGCCAGCCACTTTGCGCGGCTCTCACCGTCCCAAAAGCCCAGGAAGGTTTTGGCGGGCGGCATTTCTAGCCGCTCGATGCGGGCACCTGCAAGGCGGGCCAGTTCGCGCAGGCCGCGCGGGGTGCCGATGAGGGCATGCAAGCGTGGGCTGGCCTTGATGACGGCGCGGCGCTCGGCCTCGCCCTGGGGCCACACGGGCACATCCTCGGCCAGGCCCATGTGCGGCAGCAGATGGGCGGGGATGCGCGCGGGATCTTGCAACGTCGAAAGCGCAGAGTCGCCCACGGTCCACGGCCCCATGGCAGACGATGCCGCGCGCTCCAGGGGCGTGGCGTTGGGCGGTAGCAGGTGGTGGCGGTCAGTCATGGCGCGCCTGTGGTGTGACTGTGATGGACGTGATGACGGGCACTTCACCGGCACCGGCCGTAATGTCGGCGGCGGGGGTGGCCAGCACCGCGTCGCGGATGCCCTCGCCCATGAGGGCGGCCACCAGGGCCGCGCGCGTCACGTCCACGCGGAACGCTGCGCGCAGGCCGAGCTGGCGCACGCGCTGGGCGGCAGCTGCGGCCAGCACGGCGCCATCGGGGCCGGGCGGGTGCACCAGGGTTGCGGCCACTGCCAGCGGCAGCACTCGGGCGGCTGTTACGTCCACATCCACCGTCAGGGGGCGCACGTCTTCGGCAAGCAGCGCGGCTTCGGTCTTGCCCACGATGGCGTCGCCTGCCACCGCAACCCGCCAGCACATGGAATTGGCGCCCGCCTGGGGGTGCTCGCCAAACAGGGCGCGGCCGATGGCTTGCTGCTGGGCGTCCACGTCTTCGACCCGTGCGGCCACGCGGGCCAGCAAGGACACCTTCACGCGGCCGGGGCGGTCGGCCCACACGTCCACCTGGCGCACGTCCACCGACACCGACAGCGCGCGCAAGCGCCAGCTTGTCGGGCTTCCAGCGGCCGACAGTGCGTGGTAGCCCATCAGCACGCGCTCTTGCAAGCGTTCGTCATCTTCACCCGGCAGGCGCGCCAGGTCATAGCGGGCGGCCAGGTTGTCCAGATCGGTGCCCACGGCCCAGCCCAGCATGGTGGCGCTGGCCGCGTCATTGATGCGGGCGCGGATCAGCAGCTCGCGGTAGGCGGCCACCTGCAGCAGTTTGATGAGGGGTTCGCTTTCGAGGTCGATCACCTGGGCTGCATCGGGGTACAGGCGCAGCAGGTCGGCGCGCAGGCTGGCCAGCACGGTTTCGTAGTCGAGGGTTTCGACCACGGCGGGGCGGGGCAGGGCGGACAGGTCGAGGGTGTTCATGCGGCGCGGCCCGTCACGGAAACATTCAAGGACAGCGGCCCCACGCGCCCGCGCTGGTCGTAGGTGCCGTGCAGGCGGAACAGCACGGCGCCGGGGCGGTCGGCCTCGCGCAAGGATTCGATGCGGGTCAGGCGAAAGCGGGGTTCCCAGCGCATCAAGGCGCTGGCCACGGCCGCATAGACGCGCACCTGGGTGGGCAGGTTGTCGGGGTGGTCGATCAGCTCGGGCACCAGCGAGCCGTATTCGCGGCGCATGACGCGCGAGCCGATGGGCGTGGTGAGGATGTCGCCCAGGGACTGGCGCAGGTGGTCCAGACCGGTGATGGATTGGCCGGTGGTGCGGTTCATAGGGGCGGGTCCGTTTCTTCGCCGCCGCGCTTCACTCCGGGGTGCAAGTGGTTCACCAGGCTGATGCCCTGAGCCAGCACATCGGGCGTTACCTTGAGCCCTTCGCCATTGAGCGTCGCGGTTCCGCCGCCTGCTTGCAGGGTGATTTCGTGCTCGGTGATGGTGATGCTGGAGCCCATGCACTGGATGTGGATGGACGCCATTGCCTCAAGGCGGAAATTGCCGTTGATGGCGTCGTGCTCCATGTACGCGCCGCCGCCGAAGTCCATGCGGAAAATCGCCGGGTTGTCGCTGGCCTGCGGGTTCGCGTCGCTGAAAGCGCCGGGCAGCACCATGGCGTTCGTGAGGTCGCCACCGGGCGCGAGCATCAGCACTTGTTCGCCCTTGACGGGCGGCCACCAGATGGCCCCGTTCTCGCCAGCTGCTCGCCCGGCTACCCAGGGTAGCCAGCCGGTGAGGATTTCACCGCAGCGGACTCGGCACCGCGCAGGCTTGCTGGTGCGCACTTCCTCAATGGTTCCCATGCGCGCCACGTTCTCCAGGCGGCGCAGGATTTCAAACGGGGATTCGGGTTGATCAATGGGGCGATCCATGCATTTGATGGTGCCCGCGCGTGCGCGAGAAAGCACGCACCCCATGCTGTGGGGGCGCTATGCACATTTCAAGAATCAGCCGCCTGCGAGGTGAGCTAGCAGGCGGTCCTGCAGCCGCTTGGTGAAGTCGTCGGAAATGCCCAGCAGCGGGCGCGCTGGGTAGTCGTATTGCGGCCCGCCAGGCTTAACGCTGTCGCGCAAGCCGAAGTGGTGCACGCGCGCTATGCGCTCGGTGCGGCCTGCAAAGCCCACCACCGCGTCGCCGCCCTCCACCTGGGCGCGCAGGTGTTTCGTGCCCGCCAGTTTGGCGAACATGGTTTGCGAGCGGCGGCCCTTGCGGATTTGCCCTTGCTGGTCGCGCAGTGCGTTCTTGCGCGGTGCCCAGGCTTCGCCATCGGGGCCGCGCTGGGCGCGGATGGTGGCGGCGTTCTCGCGGCGCAGTTCGCGCGCAATGTCCAGGGCGAGCTTGCGGCGCTCGGCATCTGTGAGGCGATCCAGCAGCGGCTGCAGCCAGCCTTCCAACTGGGCGAAGTCATCGGCCATGGGTCAACGCTCCCCACGCTGGCGGCCACGCACCCAGCGGCGCCAGCGGCCACGGATGCGCTGGTATCCCTCCCACACCAAAAAGCAGAGGGTGAACAGGTATTTCATCGGGGGGCGTAGTCCCAGGTGGCCAGCTTTTCGTCGCGCAGGAACACTTCCCAATGCTCGGCCTGCAGGATCGCCAGCGGTGGCGGTGGTTCCTTGGGGTGGATCAGGTCCAACGCACCGGCCGGGCCGTTGGCACGCGGGCGGGCGATAACGCGCTCTGTCAGCTCCAGCTCGATCTGCAGGTCGATGGCCTTGGCGTTCAGATACTCGGCCTCGAAACGGATGGCGCGGGCGCGGCGCTCGGGGTTGTCGAACACCTCGGGCTGATTGCGCTTCATCCAGCCCACCAACGGGGCCATGACGGCATCGGCGTGGCCCGCATAGTCCATCAGCAGCGCGCGCAGGGTGTAGGCGTACTCAAACGACAGCGAGTCGGTGCCGGTGTGCATGACCCGGCCGCCCGTGATGAAGATGGCGAGTTTCTGCGGGTCTTTCTTGAGCGCAGGCAATGCCTTGGTCAGCGTCTCGCGCAGGCTATTCGGTTTCTCCATTCTGGGTTGCCTCCATCATTGCGCGGGCGCTGTCGTAGGCACGCTCGCAGGCAAGGCCACGGGTGCGGGAAGTGTCAGCAATGTGCGCGAGTTCTCCCGCTCTGTCGTCTGCGCTTCGGAGCATGTCGGCAAGCAGATCGGCGGGGCCGGTGTCTGGCGCGCACTGGCCGGCAGCGGCGCGAGCCTGGGCGGCGGTACGGTGCTGGGTGAGGTAGTGGGCAAGGTCGCGCTGCATCCGGTTGCGAGCATCAACAGCGCGAGCGCGGCCAGCATCAGCAGCAATAAGGGCGGCTTGTGCAGCGGTGTCGGTTTGGGCGATTTCGTCACGGTGTTTTCCTTCCAGGGTGCGGTTGCGTTCTGAGGTCCTGAAGGCCATGCGCGCGGCGGTGGCGCGCTCGGTCTGCAAGGTGGCTTCGGTGTGGGCGGTTTCGAGCTTGGCTTCTGCCAGGCGTAAGGTCTGCATCACCAGGGCGAAGCCCAAGCCCAGGCCCAAGGCGATGGCGGTGTATTTCCAGGCGCTGGCGCGCAGGGTGGCAAGTGCTGTCATTGCATCGCCATGCAGTCCGCATGCCTCTTTTGTTGCCGGGTCCAAACGCCTTTGCAGCCCTGCGGCCCCCAGGTCTGTGGCAAGCGGCAGTCGCGCCCGGCCTGAAACCGCCACTGGGGCAGGGCTTCGCACGCGCGCAGGTGGTCGCCAGCCAGCAGGTGGCGGCGCATGGAGCTGGCGCGCCAATTGCCGATGCCGTACTGGCCCACAAAGTCCAGATACAGGTCGTATTCCCCTGGGTACAGCAGGACACCGGGCAGGCTGGCCTTGAACTTGGCTTCTTCTTCGCTGTGCAGGGCACGCGCCAGCTGCGCGGCCCGCTGGCGGGTGATGGGCGGATCGGACAGGCGAACGGGTGTGCCGTCTTCGTAGCGGGTGGAGCCGTGGCCGATGGTGGGCACGTCGCCCGCCGTGGGGATGTAGGCGTGGTGCACCACGGTGCCATCACTCCGCGCGCTGGTGGGGCCATCGCCTTCGCTCGCCTTCCATGTTGCGAAGCCTGCGGCCGATAGTGATAGCAGTGCTACTGCGATGCGCTGGCGGGTGCTTGTGCTCATTCCTGAACCTCGCATTCGTTGCGCTTGGCATTTCGGTCCTCGCGTTCGTTGTGCCACTTCCAGGCCAAGTACGCAATTTGCAGCACCAGATAGATGCACGTCAGGGTGGTGATTGGGCTCAGGGTAAAAAAGCCACCGTCTTGTTTCGCCGCTACGGCAACGGGGGGCGATGCCTTCATGGCCTCCACGCCCACGGCCTTGGCGATGTTGCTTGGGGTGTCGCTCATGGTGATTTAGTCCCACAGATTGATGGTTTGTTTTTGGGTTCGCTTGGGCGGGACAACGATTTGCACCACGGCGCCAGCGGGCAGGCGCGGCCCCAGCTTGGCCAGGCCGGGGTTTGCGGCCAGCGTGGCCTCCACCACCTCGGCCGTGGCGCCAGTGGTGCGGCGGCACAGTTCGTCCAGCATTTCGTGCTGTTGGGCAACCGCGCGCATCAGATCAGCTCCACTGTGGTGCGCGGCCGGCCCAGCAAGTCGGAGATTGCCCACCGGAGCTTGCGGCGGTGTTCGTCCACCTTGGCTTCGATGCGCTCGCGGATGCGTTCGGTTTTGCTGTCGTTGTGCGGCGTGGTGTCGGTTTCTCGGTACGCCTCGGCCAGATCGGCCTGCACGTGCGCATGGATGGCGCGCAGGTAGCGGCCAGCCTGGCGTCCGTCCCCGGCCACGCCCAGCGAGGCCGCTCCCAGGGCGATCTGCTCGGCCATATAGCTGCGCAGCTCGCCGTTTACCGTGTCGATGGCGCTTTCGATGGCTTCGGCCAGGCGCGCGGCAGTCACGGTGCCGTCCAGCAGGCAGGCCTCGCGGACCTTGGGCGCTTCGATGGCTGGGAACCACGGGTCGTTTTCAACCTGTGCGTCTTCGGCTTCGATGGGCGGATTGGCGGTGGCGATGAACGACATGGGGGGCTTCGTGCTGGCAGTGTTTGAAGGGGTGGCGGTGGCCCAGGGCGTCGGAGTGGTGCACGGGTGTGCGCTCTCTGCCCTGGGGCCGCCACGGGTGCGGGGTACGCTCGGGTCGCAGCGGCTTTGTTACTTCGCCTGGGGTTTGGCCAGGCGGCGTTCCAGCCGCTCGATGTCTTTTTTCACACCGGCTCGGGTGTCCAGCTCCATGGCCCGCTGCAGCAGTGGCAACGCTTCCTTGCACGCCTTGAGGGTGCGGGTGGCCATGTCCACATCGTGGCTGCCGGTTTTGCCTAGCACGGCCCAGCCTGCGGCCTTGTACAGCTTGCTTTTGGCCTGGTCGGGTGTGTCGGCCTGGTCGGTCAGCGCCATGGCCTTGGCTGCCACCTGCAGTGCATCTGCGCCGCTGAGCTTGCCGGCGAGGATGGCTTCGGCCACTTCGTCCTGCACGATGGTGGGCAGATTGCGGTTGTACTGGTCTGGCGGCTTGATGCCGCTGGCGAGCGCGTATTCCGCAATCTCCAGTGCTCGGGTGTAGTTGCCTGCGTCGATGTGCCACACCAGCACCGTGGCCAGCACATCATCCTGGGTGCCTGGCCGGGCTTGCAGTACCCCGTCCACATAGGCGTCGTACTCCGGAAGCATGGCCCGCTTTGCCTCGATCTTCCGTTCCACGCTGTGCATGTCCTTCAGGCGCAGGCGGTGCTGGTGCAGTTGCGCCAGCTGTAGTTCGTAGGCAGTGCCCACGGTCTGGCCGTGGGCGTTGTCGGCTTCGTGCTGCGCGGCCTGCTGCGATGCAAGGCTGTGCATGCGGTGCCGTTGGGCTGGTGTCTGTCGCATAGCTGGTGTTCCCCGTGCTTCTTGTCGGTGCTGTGGCCGTCGGCTTGCAAATAGCGGCTCCCTTTTTTAGGAGCGGCTATTTGCGGCCGGCTGCTGCGCGTCAGTCCTGCAGCTCGATGTTTTCGATCAGGCAGGATTTGCCCAGGTCTTCGATCACGAATGCGTCGTTGCTGCTCTCGAAAGTCTCGATGCGGTCACGCTTGGGGTTGTCGATCACCGCGCGGCGGCGGCTGCCGTCCTGGTAGTAGATGGACAGGTTTTTCAGGCTGGTGATGAGGATGGCATTGGGCTTCATGTAGGGCACGGTGATGCCCTGTTTGCCGCCCAGGCGGCGCTGGCTGCGCACGATGTCGGCGGCCAGCATTTCCGTGGGGGCGGTCTGGCCGTCCACCAGAGGGAACAGCTTGTCATGCATGAGGCCACGGCCGACGATGGCTACAAGGTCGCCCGCTTCGGCGTGCCATGCGTCCAGCAGCGATTCGGTGGCGTCGTACACCAGTCCATCCAGCGTCTTGTAGTCGCCAGTAGCGCCCACCACCACCTTGCCGGCAGTAGCGCCGTGGTCCATGACGCGCTCTGGCGCGTTGTCGCGCAGGTACTGCAGCCAGCCCTTGTTCACGTCCTGCAGTAACGGGTTCGTGACGCGGTTGGTGTTGGCCGCAACGCTGGTGCCGTTGAAACCGATCATGATGCGGTCCAGCGCGCATTGCTGCTGGATGGCGCGCGACAGGCGCAGCTGGAAGTCCGGGAACTTTGCCCACATGTCCAGCGTGGCGTAGCGCACGTGCGTGTCGTAGTTGGTTTGCACGCATTGGTAGCCCTGGCCGCCCAGCGATGCGGCATCGCGCGTGGTGCGATCCCCCGCGGTGGTGTCGGTGCGGCTGGCCACCGGGCCGTCAGTGCCGATGCCGATCTTCTGGCCCTGCATTTCGTCCACCGGGTAGATGCCGATGGATTTCAGGAACTCGCTGCTTTCCTGAATGCGGCTTTCCAGCTTTTGCTGCACGCTGGGCGTGACAGTGAACATTTGCGCGGCCGACTCCACGCCGTTGAGCGTGGCCAGCTGTGCGAGGTAGGCGGAAAAATGCTTGCGGGTTGGGTTCTTCATGGTCTGTCCCTTGGGTTTGTTTCTGGTTTGCGGTGTCTTGTGTGGTGCGTGGTGGTGCTGGCTCAGCAGTCGGCCAGCACGGCGCCTTCGGTGCCGGTGGCTTCGGGGCGCCCTGCGGTGTTGCCGTCTTGCGCGCTGAGCTTCACGGTCAGTTCGTTGAACTTCTTTTCGAGCGCAGAGAGCTCGCCCGCCAGCTTCTCGCGGGCGGCTTTCTCGGCGGCGAGTTCTTTGGACTGGTGTTGAATGGCGGCATCAGCTGCGCCCAGCACTTCCAGCGTCTTGGTAGCGAATACGTCGGTGGTTTCTGGCGTGGGCTTGGGTGCAGTGATGCCGCTCAAGTTTTTCAGCATGTCGCTGAATTTGGTGATGAGCGTGGACGCGATGCTTTCGGCGTCGCCTTCCAGGCCCAGTTCGGTTTCGACAGCGGCGGAGAACAGTGCGCCTTCGCTGTGCTTCTTGCCCTTGAATGGACTGGCGTCGGGGTTGCCCGCCGCGAACTTCAGCACCTCAGTGCCCAGGCTGGCGGGGGAGTCGGTGACAGCCAGGCCGGTCAGATAGGCTTCGCCGGACTTCGCAAAGTTCGGGTCCACCTCGATGCTGGTGTAAATCTTCTGCTTGGCCTTGTTCATGGCCACCAGAGCCGGCAATGCTTCGATCTGCGCGAACAGCGCCAGCTTGCCGTCTTCCACAGTGCGCGATTCCACGGCCAGCACGTCGCCCAGCGCGGCAAAGGAGCTTTCGGGCAGCATGCCGCGCATGTGTTCCAGCCACACGCGGGGACCGTACTTTTCGCGGTTGAAGTTTTTGGCCATCTGCTCGATCCAGCTGCGCTGAATTTCGCGGCCGTCAGTGGTGGCGCCTTCGGTGGCTACGCGGAAAAACTTGGATGGCATGGTGCGGCTTTCGTGCGGTGAGTTGATCTACCGCCTATGTTCCGCATGCCTTGCACTGGCCGCAATTTGTGCGCGCTGTGGCTGCGCGAATCACATTTTCCCGTTGCTGCTTTCCGCGCGCGCGCGGCAGACACTGGCAGCCCATGACGAGCAAAGCCGCCACCAAACCAGCCACCGCAGCCAAGCCCAGGCGCACGGTCAGCGCCGTGCGCAACACGGGCAGCGCTGCACAGAAGGCCATCACCAGCCGTGCCAAGGCCATCTTCAAAGACGCTCAGCCGGGCGGTGAGACCAGCCCGGTGGATGGCGGCGCAGGTGTGCGCCGTGAAGCGCGGGCGCTGTTCTGGATGGGCTGGAAGCTCTCACACATCGCGGAGCACCTGAGTGTGCCGCGTGGCACGCTGCACGGCTGGTGCAAGGCCGAAAAGTGGCAGGACACACCCGCAGCGCAGCGCGTGGAGTACGCGCTGGAGGCGCGGCTTTCAACGCTGATCGCCAAGGACGTGAAGACGGGCGGCGACTTCAAGGAAATCGACCTGCTGGGCCGCCAGCTTGAGCGCCTGGCCCGCATTGGCAAGTACGAACGCACGGGGCGTGAATCCGATTTGAACCCGGCGATTGAGGCGCGCAACGCAGGGCCGAAGAAGTCGCGCGGCAAAAACTTCCTGTCAGAGGAACAGGTGGAACAGCTGAAAAGCGCTTTCCTCGATTCGCTGTTCAAGTACCAGCTGGGCTGGTGGCAGAGCAGCCAGCAGCGCACGCGGGCCATTCTCAAAAGCCGCCAGATCGGTGCCACTTGGTACTTTGCGCGGGAGGCGCTGATAGATGCGCTAGAGACTGGGCGAAACCAGATTTTCCTGTCCGCCAGCAAGGCACAGGCGCACATCTTCAAACAGTACATCTGCGCGTTCGTGCACGAAGTGACGGGCGTGGAGTTGAAGGGCGATCCGATCATCCTGGCGAACGGCGCCACGCTCTATTTCCTGGGCAGCAATGCACGCACGGCGCAGGGCTACCACGGCAACTTCTATTTCGATGAGTTCTTTTGGACGCAGGACTTTGAGCGGCTTAACAAGGTCGCCAGCGGCATGGCCATGCACAAGAAGTGGCGCAAGACCTACTTCTCCACGCCATCCAGCATCCAGCACGCGGCCTATGCATTCTGGTCGGGCCTGCGGGTCAAGAAGAAGTCCAGGATTGAAGTGGACTTGACGCACGCGCGCCTGGCCGGCGGCTTTACTGGCGAGGATCGGGTGTGGCGCAACATCGTCACGATCATGGATGCCCTGGCGGGCGGCTGTGACCTGTTCGACCTTGAAGAACTCAAGCTGGAGTATTCCGATGCGGAGTTCGCCAACCTGCTGATGTGCGGGTTTGTCGATGATTCGTTCTCGGTCTTCCCCCTCTCGATGCTGCAGCCCTGCATGGTGGACAGCTGGGAGCTGTGGTCCGACTTCAAGCCGTTCAGCCAGCGGCCCTATGGCTGGCTGCCGGTGTGGGTGGGCTATGACCCCAGCCACACCGGTGACAACGCCGGCCTGGTGGTGGTGGCCCAGCCCACCAAGCCGGGCGGGGCGCTGCGCGTGCTGCACACGCAGCAGTTCAAGGGCATGGACTTTGAAGCGCAGGCCAAGGCTATCAAGACCATCACCGAACGCTTCAACGTAACCGGCATGACGGTGGACACCACGGGCATCGGGCAGGGCGTCTATCAGCTGGTACAGAAGTTCTACCCCGCCGTGCGCGGCATCAACTACAGCGTGGACAGCAAAACCATGCTCGTGCTCAAGGCGCAACAGGTAATCAATGCGGGGCGGCTGGAGTTTGACGCCGGCAACAAGGAGCTGGCCACCAGCTTCATGGCCATCAAACGCGAGATGACGGCCAGCGGGCGAAACGTGACGTATGCGGCAGGGCGCAGCGAAGAAACCGGCCACTCTGATCTGGCCTGGGCGACGATGAACGCGCTCAGCCACGAGCCCTTGGAAACGGGCACAGACCTGGCCACGCCACAGGGCCAATCCTTCCTTGTTATCTCTGACTGACCATGACAAAACGCAATCGCCGCGCGCATGCGCACCACGCCCCCACGCCCTCTGCTGTGCCAGCCGTTACTGCGGCTCCACCACAGGCCCAGGCGTTCAGCTTTGACCTGGGCGAGCCTGAGCCGGTGCTGGGTGGCCGCTCCGCGCTGCTGGAGTATGCGGAGTGCCTGCAATGCGGCGACTGGTACGAGCCGCCTGTGAGCCTGGCGGCCCTGGCTCGCCTGCTGCGTGTGGGGGCGCACCATGAATCGGCCCTGCGGTTCAAAGTCAATGTGCTGGTCAGCACCTTCATCCCGTCGCAGTCGCTCAGCGCCGAAGCCTTCGGCGGCTTCGCTCTCGATTACATGGTGCTGGGCAATGCCTATTTGGAGCGGCGCCGCAACCGGCTGGGCGAACTGCTGGAGCTACGCCACGCCTTGGGCAAGTACACCCGGCGCGGCCTAGAGGCGGGTCGCTTCTTCTTCGTCACTGACCTGCAGAGCCCGCACGAATTCCCACGCCACGCTGTGTTCCAGCTGCGCGAACAGGACATTCACCAGGAAATCTATGGCCTGCCGCCATACCTAGGCGCGCTGCAGTCGGCCATGCTCAACGAATCGGCCACGCTGTTCCGGCGCCGCTACTACAACAACGGCAGCCACGCCGGCTTCATCCTGTACGTGACCGATGCCGCGCAGTCCCAGGGCGATGTGGACAGGATGCGCGAGCAGCTCACAAAGACCAAAGGCGTTGGCAACTTCAAGAACCTTTTCTACTACGCGCCCAACGGGAAGAAGGAGGGCATCCAGCTGATTCCCATCAGCGAGGTGGCCGCCAAGGATGACTTCCTGAACATCAAGAATGTTAGCCGTGACGATGTGCTGGCCGCCCACCGCGTGCCACCCCAGCTGATGGGCATGCTGCCCAACAACGTGGGCGGCTTTGGTGACGTAGAGAAAGCAGCGATGGTGTTTGCCCGCAATGAGATCGCACCTTTGCAAACACGCATGGCGCACGCCATTAACACCTGGGCAAGCACTACAGTTTGCCGCTTCAAGCCCTACGTTCTGGAAGATGCGTCTCGAATTGACTAGAGACCGTGGCGGGTAGAGCGAATCTAGGCGCTTGGTGCATGCCTCATGGGACCGCTCCACTTGAAACTCTGCAAAACTTCGTGCAAAAGCGCGGACAAAGTGTTCATAGTTGACGGCGAAATTTCCACCTCACCGTAGTGCCCGTCACTCTTGGTACACCCAAGCCGATTTCCAGAGAGAGTGT
>NZ_CAXUPT020000011.1:0-175263 GCF_964252975.1 Acidovorax sp. LjRoot38
TTGCTGTTCTGTGCGTGCCGACAGGTCGTTGTTGCCCGAGGCAATCTGTGAGCTCGCCGATGCCACGCCTTCCGCGTTGCTGCGCACGCCGGACACCACGTGCGCCAGGTTGGCACGCATGTCACCGAGCGCGGTGAGCAACTGGCCCATTTCGTCCTTGCCGCCAGGCGGCACCTCGGTGGTGAGGTCGCCCTCGGCAATTGCGCGGGCCGCCCGCACAGCATGGTGGGCCGGCCGGGAGACGGTGCGTGTAATGCCCACACCCAGCAAGGCCGCCAGCACCACACACACCGCCAGGGTGCCCAGCAGCCACAGGCGCGCCGTGGCGAATACTTCACGCCCTTCGGCACTGGCTTGCAACGCGGCCTCGGAATTGATCTTCTGCAGTTCGCCCAGCGTTTCTGCCGCGGCGACAAAAGCGGCTTCCGACTCGCCCGCATAGAGCATGCCCAGGGCGTCGCCGGTGAGTTCCAGCGTCTCGGCGTTGGTGAAGTCCACGCCCGAGGCGATCTCCAGCAATTTGGCCTGGAGCTTGATGTACTCGGCTTTGCGCTGCTTGTAGGCGGTATAGACCTCGCGCTCCTTGTCCATGTCGATGAGGGCCTCGTACGCAACCTCGACCTTGTTCAGATCCTTGTGGCGCAGGGTTACCTGCTCGGAAAACGCCTTGACTTCCGCCACGCTGCGCGAGGTGACCACCCCCGCCTCGGAGCGCCGCATGCGGTTGAGCAACACGCGCAGCTCCCCCGTTTGCGCCACGCTGGGCAGCAAGTTGGTGGCGATCTGGTCCGCCCCCTGGTGGATGCGGGACATCTGCACCAGCGCCATCACACCCAGCAAGGTGGTGAACAGCACCACCGCCAAAAATCCCGCTCCCAGCTTGACGCCGATGCGCAGATCGGAAACTCTCATGGATCACCCTTCACATTGCGTTTGCCCAAAAGGCACTTCGACGCATGCCAATCTGTATTGCTCAGCACCGCATACTTGTAACCAAATGCAGTCTAGCAGTGCCTGCCGCGCTGCAAAGTGGGCTTTCCCCTTAAGAACAACACCGCGCGGCCAAAAAAAAGCATGCGGGCTTGTGGCGCGCATGCCTTTTTTCGGGGACGCTGGAATGCTATTGTATTTGTAGCTACACCTGCTTTACCCCAAAAGCCCTGAGGCTATTTGATACCCAATTTTCTTCAGGCGTTCGACTTCTTGAAAGCCTCGATGCCGTCCGTTATTTCCTTCTTGGCGGCGTCAATGCCTTCCCAGCCCAGCACCTTGACCCACTTGCCCTTTTCCAGGTCCTTGTAGTGCTCGAAGAAGTGGGCGATGGCGTTGCGGCGCATGGCATTCACGTCGTCGATGTTCTGCCAGTGGTCGTACATGGGCAACACTTTGGAGGTGGGCACGGCAATGACCTTGCCATCCACACCGGCCTCGTCTTCCATCATCAGGATGCCCAGCGGGCGGCACGGCACGACCACACCGGGGTGCAGCGCGTAGGGGGTGATCACCAGCACATCCACCGGGTCGCCGTCGCCCGACAGCGTCTGCGGCACGTAGCCGTAGTTGGTGGGGTAATGCATGGCCGTGGTCATGAAACGGTCCACGAAGATCGCGCCCGATTCCTTGTCCACTTCGTACTTGATCGGGTCAGAGTTCATCGGGATCTCGATGACCACGTTGAAGGCTTCGGGGACGTTCTTACCTGGGGGGACGTTGTTGAGGGACATGTCTTTGGAGAGTGGTTTGTTGACGGTAACCCGCGAAGCGGCCGACGCTGACACAGCGCAACGAACCGTCGGGATTAACCCTGATTTTAGGCGCACGCCCCTTTCTGCCCGCTTGCAAACCGGCGTTTGCCTGTAAATTGGGCCTGTTGGCCAATCGACTCCTACCGCACAACGCACGGGGAGCACGAGGAAGCAACGCAGCGGGGATGCCACCGATGCGTTGGTCCCCCTCCGTGCAACACAACCCTAGGAGAATTGAATGGCTGCAAGTTCAGCACTGACATCCCCTCTCATCCTCGCCCTCGTTTGCGGGCTCATCGCGGTGGCCTACGGCATCTGGGCTCGGGGCTGGATTCTTTCCAAAGACCCGGGCAACGCCCGCATGCAGGAGATCGCCGCCGCCATCCAGGCCGGCGCGGCGGCCTACCTCGCCCGCCAGTACAAGACCATCGCCATCGTGGGCGTGGTGCTGGCCATCCTGATTGGCATCTTTCTGGACATGACGACGGCCGTTGGCTTCGTGCTGGGCGCCTTTCTGTCGGGGGCCTGTGGCTTCATCGGCATGAACGTGTCGGTGCGCGCCAACGTGCGCACCGCGCAGGCGGCCACCCACGGCATTGGACCGGCACTGGACGTGGCGTTTCGCGGCGGGGCCATCACCGGCATGCTGGTGGTGGGGCTGGGCCTGTTGGGCGTCACGGGCTTTTACTGGTTCCTGGCGGGCAACGGCAACCTCACACCCACGGCCAACCTCGCCACGCTGCTCAACCCGCTGATCGGCTTTGCGTTTGGCTCGTCGCTGATCTCGATCTTTGCGCGCCTGGGCGGCGGCATCTTCACCAAGGGCGCCGACGTGGGCGCCGACCTGGTGGGCAAGGTGGAGGCTGGCATTCCTGAAGACGACCCGCGCAACCCCGCCGTGATCGCCGACAACGTGGGCGACAACGTGGGCGACTGCGCCGGCATGGCGGCCGACCTGTTCGAGACCTATGCGGTGACGCTGATCGCCACCATGGTGCTGGGCGCGCTGCTGGTGGCCACCGCGCCCGTCAACGCCGTGGTCTACCCCCTGGCGCTGGGGGCCGTGTCCATCATTGCATCCATCATTGGCTGCTTCTTCGTCAAGGCTTCGCCCGGCATGAAGAATGTGATGCCCGCGCTGTACAAGGGCCTGGCGATTGCGGGTGCGCTCTCGCTCGTCGCCTTCTACTTTGTCACCGTCTGGATCATGCCGGACAACTCCATCACCGCCACCGGCAGCCAGATGAAGCTGTTCGGTGCCTGCGCCACCGGGCTGGTGTTGACGGCTGCTCTGGTGTGGATCACCGAGTTCTACACCGGCACGCAGTATTCGCCGGTGCAGCACATCGCGCAGGCATCGACCACGGGCCATGGCACCAACATCATTGCAGGACTGGGCGTTTCCATGCGGTCCACCGCCTGGCCGGTGATCTTCGTGTGCCTGGCCATCCTGTCGGCCTACCAGCTCGCGGGCCTGTACGGCATTGCCGTGGCGGCCATGTCCATGCTGTCCATGGCGGGCATCGTGGTGGCGCTGGATGCGTATGGCCCCATCACCGACAACGCCGGCGGCATTGCCGAAATGGCCGAGCTGCCCAGCAGCGTGCGCGACATCACCGACCCGCTGGACGCCGTGGGCAACACCACCAAGGCCGTGACCAAGGGCTATGCGATTGGCTCGGCGGGCCTGGCCGCGCTGGTGCTGTTTGCCGACTACACGCACAAGCTGGAGAGCTACGGCAAGGCCATCACGTTTGACCTGTCCGACCCGTTGGTCATCATCGGCCTGTTCATCGGCGGGTTGATCCCCTACCTGTTCGGCGCCATGGCGATGGAGGCCGTGGGCCGCGCGGCCGGAGCCGTGGTGGTGGAGGTGCGCCGACAGTTCCGCGATATTCCCGGGATCATGGAGGGCACCGCCAAGCCTGAATACGGCAAGGCGGTGGACATGCTGACCACCGCCGCCATCAAGGAGATGGTGATCCCCAGCCTGCTGCCTGTGGTGGTGCCCATCGTGGTGGGCCTGCTGCTGGGGCCCAAGGCGCTGGGCGGTTTGCTCATGGGCACCATCGTCACCGGCCTCTTCGTTGCCATCAGCATGTGCACGGGCGGCGGCGCATGGGACAACGCCAAGAAGTACATCGAGGACGGCCACCATGGCGGCAAGGGCAGCGAGGCCCACAAGGCCGCAGTGACCGGGGACACCGTGGGCGACCCCTACAAGGACACGGCCGGCCCGGCCATCAACCCGCTGATCAAGATCATCAACATCGTGGCGCTGCTCATCGTGCCGCTGGTGGTCAAGTTTCACGGTGGGTGAAACCACAGCCCCGGTCTGACAAGCCGGGAATCCAGGTAAACAAGGGGCCGCGGGCCCCTTTTTGCCGCGTACCATGGCGGGCACCGGTTCCCGTCCTCCCAGAAGATGGCCTTGAAACACACCACACCGTCGGCCCCTGCCCCCTCCGCCAGCGACACCACGCCCTACCAGCACATCGTGCGCGACGTGCTGGCACAGGCCCGGCCCCTGATGGAGCGCGTCTCCGAGGCCACGCGCATGTCCCTGCTCACGCGCCAGGACCAGGCCCGCACACCGGGCGAACACAACGCCATGCACGAAGCGCGGCAGCAGCTGTCGCGGCTCACGTCCGTGATGGGCGAGCGTTACCCCGACGCGCTGCGCAAGGCACTCGACCAGGAGGCGGCACAGAACGAGGAAAAGCCCACACGCTCCCTGTTCACCGTCCATTTCGACGACCTTGAACTGATGGACGAGGCGCAGATCAACGACAGCGTGGAGCGCGCCCGCGCCCGGCAGGTGCTGATCTCGGCCGTGGAAGGGCCGCTGGCCGACCTCGACGCCCTAGTGTGCGCGGCCCTGGGCCTGGCCCGCGTTCAGCCGGAGCACAACCCCCTGCGCCCCGAAGTCTTTCTACAGGCGCTGCAGACCGTGGTGTCGCAGATGCAGGTCACGCCGCAGGTGCGGCACGACTGGATGGGCCCCATGGCCCAGGCGCTGGGCACGGAGCTGCGGGGGCTCTATCTGGCGCAGATTGATCGGCTCAAGCTCAGCGGCGTGCAGCCCGTGGGCTATGCGATGCGCCAGGCCGATGGCCAGGTGGTCTACGTGGCGCCCACCGAAGGCGGTGCATCCCCCGGCTTTGCAGCAGACAACGACCTGTCCACAGCGGAAGGCCACGCCGACTCCCTGCTCACACTCGACCGCCTGCGCCGCCTGCTGCTGGGCGAGTTCAGCGAGAACCCGGCCCCCACGTCGGCGCCAACACACACGCCCTCCCCCCATTCAGACGAGAGCTTCGCGGACCAATTCGCACGCGAGTTCGATAACCCCAACCAGCTGCCCCCCATCGACCCACCCGCCACGGACTTCGCAGCCACCGTGCCCGCCGCCTTCGAAGCGCTGCAGGCCATGAACCAGGTCGGCCACATGATGGAGCGACTGGGGGGCCAGCGCCCGCAGCAGGTCGGCAGCAGCACAGAGGGCAGCCCTGCAGCCCCGCCGCGCAAACATTCCGGCGGACTGGGAGAGGCCTTGAGCATGGAGGTGGTGGCGCTGATGGTGGACAACATCGCGCGCGATGGTCGGCTGCTGTGGCCGGTGCAACAGTTCATCCGCGCGCTGGAGCCGGCCTTGATACAGCTGGCCGTAGCCGACCCCCGTTTCTTCAGCCACAAGGAGCACCCCGCGCGCCGACTGCTGCAAGACATCACCGACCGCAGCCTGGCCTTCAACAGCCCCGAAGCCCCCGGCTTCCAGAGCTTCATGCGCTCGCTCATGAACATCGCGGGTCCGCTGGCCACCGCCACCATCGACGGGCCCGACGATTTCGAGCACGTGCTCCAGCAATTGCACGCCAAATGGGCAGAAAAGGACCAGCAGCGCAAACAGGAACGCCAGCGCGCCATCGAGGCCTTGCAGCACGCTGAACAGCGCCACCTGCTGGCCGCCCGGATTTCGCGCGACCTCTCGCTGCGGCCTGATTTCGGCAAGGTGCCCGACGAAATTTCCCGTTTTCTGCTCGGCCCCTGGTCCCAAGTCATGGCCCAGGCGCGCCTGACCGACACCACCCGCAGCGCCGACCCAGGCCGCTACGAGGAGCTGGTGGACGCCCTGATCTGGAGCACGCAGCCCGCCTTGACCCGCGCGAACACAGGCCAGCTGGCGCGCCTGCTGCCCAAACTGCTGGCCAAGCTGCGCGAGGGCCTGGCGTCCATCGACTACCCGGCTGCACGAACCGAGGCCGTCTTCGAACTGCTGATGGAACTGCACCAGCAGGCCTTCAAGCCCGGCCCCCGGGTGGCCACCAAGCCCCCCGCCCCGCCGCCCCAACCACCGGCTGTGGCGCAGCCCGCCCCGCTGGAGGATGACGATCCGTGGGTCGCCCCGTCCGAGGCCAGGGAGTCGGGCTATGTGGATATCTCTCAGTCCCCCGTATCGGAGAGCGCCGAGCTTGTGCCCGAATCCACCAGCACCACCAGCGGCCCGGCCACTTTGCCCCACCTGGCCTCAAGCGCGCCCTTGGCCCCATTGGCTGTTGGGACCTGGGTCAACCTGCAAGTGGCAGGCCAGTGGGAACGCACCCAGCTGTCCTGGATCGGCTCGCAAGGCCAGCTTTTCCTCTTCACCAGCGCATCGGGCCGGACCCAATCGATGACCCTGCGGCTGCTGGAGCGGCTCTTCCACCAGGGCGCCGTGCAGGTGTTGACCGAGCAGACCGTGGTGGACGGCGCCCTGGACGCCGTGGCACAGGCGGCCATGCGCAACAGCGTGGAGAGCAGGCTATGAATTTACTCCTAAAAACATAGCTTATAACGCTTGATGGATAAGCGCTAGAGCCAATTTTTCATAGAAATGCCTACCCCATCTCGTTGGCTATCCAGCCGAGGCCTGCCACCTTCGCGGCACACCCTGGTGTTCCCCGGGTAGTCAAACTCCAACGGGGGTGCTACGCTGGGGGCGTCCAGTCCAAGGCTTTGCGACATTCGAGAGATTGAAGGGATTTGTCAGGGCCTTAGCCCGCTTCGGCGGGCTTTTTTCGTCCTTCCGCTTCGGCGGGCTTTTTTACGTCCTTCCGCTTCGGCGGGCTTTTTTACGCCTCTCTCGCTGACAGGCGGGCTTCTTACGCCGTCTCCCGAGCGGCGGGCAACACAAGCACCACACGCAGGCCGCCCAGGTCGGCAGGCTCCAGATCCAGCCGCCCGCCGTACAGGGCCGCCAGGTCCTGCACGATGGCCAGGCCCAGCCCCGTGCCCGGCACCGTTTCGTCCAGCCGCACGCCACGCTCCACCGCCTGCGCACGCTGCGCCGCACCGATGCCGGGGCCGTCGTCCTCGACACTGACGACCATCTGGGACGGCTGCCCGCCAAGGACCTGCGCCTGCAAGCGCACGGTGGACTGCGCCCATTTGCAGGCGTTGTCCAGCAGGTTGCCCAGCATTTCCTGTAGGTCCTGCGCCTCGCCCGCAAAGAACAGCGGGGCATCGAGCAGCGCCACCGTGATGTCCACCCCGCGCCCGGCATGCACCTTGTTCATCACGCGCACCAGTCCGCCCACCACCGGCTCCAGCGCCGTGCGCTGGCCGGGCAGGTGTGCCGATGCAGCCACGCGGGATCGCGCCAGGTGCCAGTCGATGTGGCGCCGCGCCACCTGCACCTGCTCGCGCACCAGTGCAGCCAGCGCTGCGCCATCGCTGGGTGCTGGCGCGCAGGCCGCGTTCTCCAGCACCGAAAGCGGGGTTTTCAGGGCGTGCGCCAGATTGCCTGCCTGGGTGCGCGCGCGCTCCACCACTTCTGCATTGCGTTCCAGCACGGCATTGAAGTCATCCACCAGCGGCTGCATCTCGGCAGGGAATGCGCCCTGCAACCGTGTGGTGCGTGCCTGCTGCACATCCTGCAAGCCCCGCTGCAACGCCTGCAGAGGCCGCAGGCCCACGGCCACCTGGGCCCACGCGGCCGCTGCCAGCAGTACCAGCAGGGCCGCCAGCGACAGCGCCAGCACGCGCGTGAACTGCGCGGTGGCCGCTTGGGTGGCCTGCAGATCGGCCGCCACGATCAGGCGCCAGCGCGCCGCATCCGTGCCCTCGGCACGCACGGTGCGCTCCAGCACCAGCAAGGGCGCGCCCTGCGGGCCTGCCACTTCGTGCACATGCACGGCACCGTCAGCCAGCGCATCCACCTGCAGGGCCAGGCTGGTGTCCCACAAGGAGCGTGAACGCAGCACCCCAGCCCGGCCGCGCCCATCGGGCGCCATGGCGTCCACCTGCCAGTACAGGCCCGAATAGGGTTTGAGCCAGCGCGGGTCTGACAAAGCCTGCGCGGCAATCGCCGGCTGGCCCTGGGCATCAAACTCCAGCCGCGCCGTGACCTGGTCCAGCTGCTGCACAAGGGCCGCCTCGAATTGGCGCTGCACATGCTCGCGGAACAGCCCACTCAGCACCAGGCCCGCCAGCACCACCGCCACCGTCAGCCCCGCCACGGTCACGGCCAGTAGCCGAAACCGCAGGGAACGTGACCAGCGCAAACCGCCGCGGTTCGCGCCCCGTTTCATGGCGGCACCAGGCGGTAGCCCATGCCACGCACCGTCTCGATACGGGCCGCGCTGGCCGACGGCGACTGCAGTTTTTTGCGCAGGCGCCCCACAAAGACTTCGATGGTGTTGGAGTCCCGGTCAAAGTCCTGCGCGTAGATGTGTTCGGTCAGTTCTGCACGTGACACCAACACGCCAGGGCGGTGCATGAGGTAGTCGAGTACCTTGTACTCGTGCGCCGTGAGTGCCACGGGTTGGTCCGCGCAGGTGACGCGGCCGCTGCGGGTGTCCAGCGACCAGTCGCCACACTGCAGCACCGCAGACGCCAGCCCGCTGGCGCGGCGGATCAGCGCACGCAGGCGTGCCAGCAGCTCTTCGAGGTGAAAGGGCTTGGTCAGATAGTCATCGGCACCCGCATCAATGCCCGCCACCTTCTCGTGCCAGTTGTCGCGCGCGGTGAGGATCAGCACCGGCATGTTGCGCCCCTCGGCCCGCCAGCGCTTGAGCACCGTGAGCCCATCCACCACCGGCAGGCCCAGGTCCAGCACCACGGCATCCACCGCTTCGGTCTCGCCCAGAAACTGCGCGTCGCGCCCGTTGTCGGCCTCGTCCACGGTGTAGCCCGCACCTTGCAGCGCGGTGCGCAACTGGGTGCGCAGCTGCGTGTCGTCTTCTACGAGGAGGATGCGCATGGGCTTTAGAACCTGTTCAGTGTTTTTTTAGGGTCGCACAAGTACCTTGCCCGAAGGGTTGGAGCGAAATCGGGCGATTGGAAGCATCGTCTGCTTGCATGGGCATGCGCCCACGCGGGGCAGTCTTAGCGGTGTTCTCGGCCGGTACGTTGATCGTCGCGCGATTTGACGCGCAGCACCTCGGCCGTGCGTGCATCGAGCTTGACCTTGGTCAACTGCCCCGCAGGTGTGAGCAGCTTGATCTCGTAAATCCAGCGATCCCGCTCCTGCTCCAGCTCCACTTCGAGCACCTGGCCGGGCACTTCGCGCTGCAGGCGCTCCAGCACTGCAGGCAGCGGCAGCACCTGGCCCGCCTGCACGGCCTGGCGGGCGCGGTCGTGGTCGTCCTTGCCGCTGGCCAAGGCGTTTTGTGCGAATACCGCTGCCGCCCACAGCAGACAAGCTGCCGCGCCCCAGCGCATGGCGTGGCGGCGCTCTGAAGCACGGTGGGGGGAAAAAAGCATGGGTGCATTGTCCCGCGCAGTGTCTGAACGGCCGATGAACAGCTCTTTCACGCGCCGTTCAGGCTGGGGTTTCAACAATGGCTGCATAGGACAACCAACACCTACAAGGACACCACGATGACAACCGTTCGCACTCTGGCCCTGGCTGCACTGTGCCTCTGGGCCGCAGCCAGCCCCAGCCACGCAGCCGACACCACCGCCGCCCAGCAGCTCGCGCACTGGAGCGCGCAGGCAGGCAGCCCCGGCAATGCCGACAAGGGCAAGGTGTTCTTCACCACCCGGCACGGCGGCGAGTGGTCTTGCGCATCCTGCCACGGCACGCCGCCCACCGCGCAGGGCAAACACGCCAGCACCGGCAAGTCGATAGCGCCCCTGGCCCCTGCCTTCAACCCCAAGGCCTTTACCGACACCGCCAAGGTGGACAAGTGGTTTCGCCGCAACTGCAACGACGTGCTGAGTCGCGAATGCACGGCTGTGGAGAAGGCCGATGTGCTGGCGTACCTCAACGCCCTCAAGCCCTGAGACCGACACCATGAAAAAACCTGCCCCCCTACGCCCTGCGGCCCTGGCCGCCGCTGTGTGCGCACTGACCCTGCTGTCAATCTCCAGCGCCCATGCGGACAGCGGGCGCGCCATGCCCCGCAACGTGCCTAGCGCCTACACGCAGGAATGCGCCGCCTGCCACACCGCCTACCCACCCGGGCTGCTGCCCGCCGCGTCGTGGAACCGCGTGATGACGGGGCTCGACAAGCACTATGGCACCGACGCATCGCTGGACGCGGCCACCGTGCGCCAGCTCAACCAGTGGCTGCAGTCCCACGCCGGCACCTACAAGCGCGTGAGCGAAGAGCCTCCCGAGGACCGCATCACCCGCTCGGCCTGGTTTGAGCGCAAACACCGAAAGATCGAGCCCGCCGCCTGGAAGCTTGCCAGCGTGAAAAGCGCCGCCAACTGCGCGGCCTGCCACACGGGTGCCGACCAAGGGCAATTTGACGACCACGACCTGCGCATGCCGGCGGGGCTGGATGCCCGATCACGCCGCGCCTGGAACGACTGAGAGCGGTGAACAGGACTCTTCTGGCGTCGTTGCTGTGTCTTGTCGTACTGGCCGTACTGCCTGCGACACAGCGCCTAGCCAGAACCGCTTCGCTGAGCCCTGTTCGCCGCTCTCGCTCTGCGTTGAATCTGAGATGCATCCCATCAAGGAAAACACTATGAACAACACCCCTTCCCTCCAACCCGCCAGCGCCGCAGCGCAGCCAGCCGCTGCCAAGGGCCCCAGCCGCCGGGTCACCGACGCGCCCACGCGCATGTTCCACTGGCTGTTTGCGCTCTGCTTTGTGGGCGCCTACGCGACCGCCGATGGCGAGCACTGGCGGCTGCTGCACGTCACGTTGGGCTACACCATGGCGGGCCTGCTGGGCTTTCGCGTGCTGTACGGAGTCTTTGGCCCGCGCACTTCGGGCCTGGGCCTGCTGTGGCGCAAGCTGGCCGGTGCTCCCGCATGGCTGCGCACCCTGTCCCAAGCACGCTCTGCCAGCCAGGTGAGCCAGGTGAACTGGCGCCAGGGGCAAAACATGCTGATGACACTCGCGGTGGTGCTGCTGCTGGTCCTGGTCGTTCCTATCACCTTGAGCGGCTATGCCACCTACAACGATTGGGGCGACGTGTTGGGTGGCGACTGGATCGAAGAAGTGCACGAGTTCTTCGGAGAAGCCATGCTGTTTGTCGTGCTGGCCCACCTCGCATTGATTTCCGGCCTGAGCATGCTGCGGCGCAAGAATCAGGCGCTGCCCATGCTGACCGGGCGCGTGGAAGGCCCCGGGCCCAACCTGGTGCAGAAAAACCGCACCTGGCTGGCGGCAGCGCTGCTGCTGGCAGTGCTGGCCTTTGGCGCATGGGAGTGGCAGCAATCGCCCAATGGTTTGATTGCCAGCGGCACGACGAGCGAGCGCAGCAGACACCACGATGACGACTGAAGCCCGTCAAAACTACTATCAGGATCAACCCATGAAAATCTATATGTGTGTGGTCTGCGGCTGGATCTATGACGAAGCTGCGGGTTTGCCCGATGAGGGCATTGCGCCAGGCACCCTGTGGGCCGATGTGCCCGACGATTGGCGGTGCCCAGAGTGCAATGTGGGCAAGGCAGACTTTGTGCTGTGCGAGGTGTGAGGTGCAAGGTGTGATCTGGGAAACAGCTGCACCAGCACACTGACACTTTCACCGATCAAAGGTATAAGAAAGATCGCCTCAAGACTCCCCACGCCCCCAGATGCCCGCACAACCCCCACCGACTGGCCTTGACCCGGCCGTTGCCGTCCAGCGCCTGCGTGAAGAAGGCCCCAACGAACTGGGCATCAGCCAGCGCCGCACGCTGCGCGACATGGCCTGGGACGTGGTGCGCGAGCCCATGTTCTTGCTGCTGCTGGGCGCAGGCGGCATCTACCTGGCAATGGGCGACGCGCACGAGGCCCTGATCCTGCTGGGCTTTGTGGTGATCATCATGACCATCACGGTGCTGCAGGAGCGCCGCACCGACAACGCGCTGAACGCCCTGCGCGACCTCTCCAGCCCCCGCGCGTTGGCGCTGCGAGGCGGCACCATGGTGCGCATCGCAGGCCGCGATGTGGTGCGCGAGGACCTGCTGATGATTGCCGAGGGCGACCGCATCCCGGCTGACGGCACCCTGCTGCAGGCGCACGAACTGGCCACCAACGAATCGATGCTGACCGGTGAGTCCGAGCCCGTGGCCAAGCAGATTGCCGACAAGGTATTTGCAGGCACGCTGGTGGTCAGCGGCCAGGGCCTGCTGCGGGTGACTGGCGTGGGACGCCACACCGAACTGGGCCGCATTGGCCAGTCGCTCGACACCATTGCGCTGCAGGCCTCGCCCTTGCGTGAAGAAATGGCACGGCTCACCCACAAGCTCGTGCTGATCGGCCTGTCGCTGTGCGTGCTGCTGGTGACCCTGTTCTGGGCACTGCGCGGCGACGCGTTGCAAGCCGTGCTGGCAGGCATCACGCTGGCCATGGGCATCCTGCCGCAAGAGCTGCCGGTGATCATGATCGTCTTCCTGGCCCTGGCTGCACGGCGGCTGGCGGCGCAGCAGGTATTGACACGGCGGCTCAACGCCATCGAAACGCTGGGGCAGACCACCGTGCTGTGCGTGGACAAGACCGGCACCCTCACGCAAAACCGCATGGCCGTGGCCGCACTGTGCATTGCGGGCGAGGAGCTGGATGTGCAGAACCTGCCCGAAAAAGCAGCCGAAGCAGGTGGCACGGCGCTGCCAGAGGCCTTTCACGAACTGCTCGAATACGCCGTGCTGGCCAGCGAGATCGAACCGCACGACCCCATGGAGCAGGCCTTTCACCGCATGGCGGGGAATCATCTGGCAGGCACCGAGCACCTGCACCCCGCCTGGTCGCTGGCGCGCGAATATGAGCTCTCGCCCCAGCTGCTGGCCATGAGCCACTTGTGGCGCGATGGCACATCCGCGCACGACACCGTGGCCACCAAGGGTGCGCCCGAAGCCGTGGCCGACCTGTGCCACCTGCCTGACGCCGAGCGCGCCACCGTCAGCGCCCAGGCCGCCCGGCTGGCCGATCGGGGCCTTCGGGTGCTGGGCGTGGCCAAGGCCCGGCACCGCGTGCAAGACGACTGGCCAGGCATTCAGCACGACTTTGACTTTGAATGGCTGGGCCTCGTGGCCCTGGCCGACCCCTTGCGACCCGAGGTGCCCCAGGCGATTGCAGAGTGTCACCAGGCGGGTATCCGCGTGGTGATGATCACAGGCGACCACCCCCGCACCGCACGCGCGATTGCAGCCCAGGCGGGCATCGCCCACGACCAGGTCGTCACCGGCGATGAAATGGCCTTGATGTCCCCCGACATGCTCACCGGCAAAGTCCGGCAGGTCAGCGTGTTTGCACGCATCAAGCCGCACCAGAAACTGGCGCTGGTCGAAGCCCTCAAGGCCCAGGGTGAGGTGGTGGCCATGACGGGCGATGGCGTGAACGACGCCCCCGCCCTGAAGGCCGCCCACATCGGCATCGCCATGGGCCAGCGCGGCACCGACGTGGCGCGCGAGGCCGCAGCGCTGGTGCTGCTGCACGACGACTTCGCAGCCATTGTTCAGGCCATCCACCGGGGGCGGCAGACCTTTGCCAACCTGCGCCAGGCCATGGTCTACACGCTCGCCGTGCATGTGCCCATCATCGGGCTGGCGCTGCTGCCGGTGCTGTTTGGGCTGCCGCTGGTGCTGGCACCGCTGCACATTGCGTTTCTGGAACTGGTCATCGACCCGGCCTGCTCCATCGTCTTTGAGGCCGAGGAAGGTGCGGCCGACCTTATGCAGCAGCCGCCGCGCCGCGCCGATGAACCCTTGCTTTCAGCCCGCCACATCCTGCTGAGCCTGGTGCAGGGCGGCGTGGTGACGGCTGCCGTGGTGGGCCTCTATGCCTGGCTGCTGGGCCAGGCCGCGCATGCCGCCACGGCCAGCACGGTCGCCTTCGTGGTGCTGGTGGCTGCCAACGCAGCGCTCATCCTGCCCAGCCGCAGCAACCAGACCAGCTGGCGCAGCCTGTGGGCGGGCCTCACACCCGTCAGCCTGTGGGTGCTGGGCGGCACACTGGCGGCGCTGACTGCCATCACCACAGTACCTTGGCTGGCCTCAGCCTTCAAGTTTGCGCCGTTGCCGCCCCTGTATTGGCTCATGGCGATGGTGGCCGGGTTGACATTGACAGGGCTCTTTGCAGCCAACAAACGATGGCTCGGCCCCCCAACGCTGGCGCACAATCATCCGACCGTCTGACCATCCCGCCACACGCCATGCCCATTGTTCTGGAATCGCTCGACCACGTTGTACTCACCGTTGCCAGCATTGAAAAAACCATCGCGTTCTATGAGCGTGTGCTTGGCATGGCTGCGCGGGAGTTCAAGCCCCGGCGGTATGCGCTGCACTTCGGCGATCAAAAGATCAATCTGCACGAAGTAGGCACGGTGGTGGACCCGAACGTGCGACATGCCACCGCGGGCTCTGCCGACCTGTGTTTTCTCACGCAAACCCCATTGGAAGAAGTGGTGACACATCTGCAAGCTGAAGGCGTCTCCATCGTGCAAGGCCCGGTGGGTGCTACGGGAGCGTGCCACAAGTTGCTGTCGGTTTATATCTATGACCCGGACGAAAACCTGATCGAGATCGCCAACGAAGTGTGAACGGTCAAAGATCCGTCGAGGTGGCCGCGCGCAGCAGCGATGCAGCGGGCGCCACCAGCTCCTGCAGCTGTCCGGCGCGCCCCTGTTCGATGGACTGGAGCACCATCTCGTTGATACCCCCCACCACCGCCATGGCCATCATGGGCTGCAGCGGGGCCTTGCGCAGGGGAGCCCCCGGGCGGTTGTTCACCACCTCCAGCATCAGGTCCACCAACTGCTGGTTGACGCGCCGCCGCGCGGCCAGGCCGGGCATGCCCAGGCCCAGGATTTCAATGAACAGAGTGCGCAGCAGAACCGGATTGCAGGCCAGCGCACCAAAGTACGCCGACAGCGCCTGCTCCACCTGGGCCTGCCAATCGCTTTGGGGGTTGATGGCGCCACGCAGCACCGCCAGTGCGTTGCCGCTGGCCGATTCGTACAGCGCTGTCAGGCATTCGGCCTTGTCGGCAAAGTTCTCGTAGAAAGTACGGCGCGAGACGCCAGCCTCGCGCACGATGTCTGCAATCGTGGTGTCGGCATAGCCTTTGGTCGCCACGGCGCGGGCCATGCCCTGCAGCAGGCGATCCCGATGCTCCTTACCCTCGGTGGCGCCAGGTCGGGGGGCGGCTTGCAGTGCGGTCATGCTGGCAGATTCCCTTGGGGTTAACAGGTACTTGACAGTACCACATGCGCACTCCATGATTCCTCACCACTGGTACTACAACGTACCAAACGACAAAGACGTTATCTTTTTACCGAGCTCCCAGAGATCCATCCCCATGACCGAACTCGTCGTGCGACGCCTGCTCATTGACCTGGAAACGCCTTTTGACCGCCACTGGTGCGGCGGCGATGCGTTTCGCACGGCGTTCTTCAATGCGCTGTCGATGAGCTTCCCGGTGGGGGAGCAGTTCTTCATCGACGCTGTGAAGGGCGGGCACAAAGCCATGCCGCCCGAGCAACACGCGCAATTTGCCGACGAGGTGCGCGGCTTCATCGGACAAGAGGCCACTCACCGCCGCATCCATGCGCTGTTCAATGGGCACCTCGAAAAGCAGGGCCTGGTCAACGAATGGGCGTCCCGCGCGCAGGAGCGCATGAAGCTTTTTGCCGGAGCCGACCCACGCCACCCCCTGGCCGTGACGGCTGCCAACGAGCACTTCACCGCGCTGCTGGCCGAATGGCTGCTGGCCCACCCCGAAACACTGGCGGGAGCCGAACCCCGCCTGGCCACGATGTGGCAATGGCACTGCGCCGAAGAGGCCGAGCACAAGAACACGGCGTTCGACATCTACCAGGCGCTGGGCGGCAACCACGAGTGGCGCATCACCTGGTTCCGCCGCATCACCCTCGTCTTCTTGGGCGACGCCTTGCGCCAGACGGTGCTGAACCTGCGCCGCGACGGAACCCTGTGGAAATGGACCACCTGGGCCAGCGCAGCGCGCACGCTGTTTGGCAAGGGCGGCCTGGTGCGCGAAACCTGGCGCCCGTGGCGCGAATACCTGCGCCGCGACTTTCACCCCAGCCAGCACGGCACGGACCTGTCACAGCAATGGCTGACCCAGCACAGCGACGCCTACGTGCCCGTGGGCGCACGCTGAGCCACAACGCCAGAATGCGGTTTCAGGCGCTGACGGCGGCCGCTGGCTGGGCACCACGCCGCAGCACCAGACCACCAAACAGCGTCGCCAGTATGTACATGCTGACCGAGTAGATGGCCGCAGGCAGCGCCAGCTGAAAGTTGCCCAGCACCGACAGCGCGATGAAGATGGCCAGCGTGGAGTTGTGGATGCCGATCTCGAAACTGATGGCCGTGGCCATGGACTTGTCGAGCCCCGCCGCCCGCGACAGGTAGTACCCCGACGCAAGACTGATCGCATTGAACAACAACACGGCCGGACCGATGCCCGCGAAGGACTCGACCAGCGCCGTCCACTCCTTGGCAATCGCAATCAGCGCAAAAGCGGCCAGCACCACGGCGCTGAAAATCTTCATGGGCTTTTCCATGCGGGCGCTGAAGGCCGGCGCGCGCCGGTGCACCGCCATGCCCAGCACCACCGGCACGAGCACGATGATGATCACCTCGACCACCTTGCCAAATTGCAGCGGCACCACCTGGCCCGTGTGCGCAAAGGTGTTGATCGCCCAGTTGGTGATGAGCGGCAGGCTCACGATGGACAACACGGTGTTGATGGCGGTGAGCGAGATGTTCATCGCCACATTGCCACCAAAAAGGTGGCTGAACAGGTTGGCCGACACCCCACCCGGTGAAGCCGCCAGCAGCATCAGCCCCACCGCGTAGAGCGGCGCCACGCCCAGCAGCACGATGAGGGCGTAACAGGCCGATGGCAGCACCAGCACCTGCAGCACCAGGGCCAGCACCACGGCACGCGGATGCTGCAGCAGGCGCTTGAAGTCGCCCACCGTGAGCGAAAGGCCCAGGCCGAACATGACCAGCCCCAGGGCGATGAACAACAAGGTGGGAAGTATGGAAACAAAGCTCATGGGTCACGCGCGGGGCTTATGCAGGTGCCTGGCCGGTGCGCAGTCGCACCGGGCCGCTGCGCTGCTCGATCGCCGCCTGCACTTCCTTGCGCAAACCCAGCGCAAAGGCCCACTCGGCCACCACAAACAGCGGGCCGACGATCAGGCCCACCAAGTCGTCCACAAACGCGGGCTTGCGACCTTCGTAGTAGTGGCCCACGAACTGAATCACCCAGCCCACCGCAAACAGGCCAATGCCCGTGGCCAGCCACACCGCCATGCTCTGCAAAGCTACCCACTGCCCCCCCACCAGCATGGCCGCCAGCAGGGTCGCCATGGCCAGGCCAAAACGCATATCCAGCCGGAAGTAGAAAACGCTGGCCGCCAGCGCAGCGAACAGCGCAGGGCTCAGCGGCAACGCGCCCGCCATCCAGGTCGGGCGCGACAGCAGGATGACCACCGCAAACATGATCATCGGGACGCCCACAAAATGGGTGTGGATGTTGCGCGGGTCGCGGTGGTAGTCGGCGTACTGCGCAAGGTGGTCGATCAGGGTTTTCATGGGTGTCTCCGGCTGTTGTTTTGAGCAGCATCAATACTCCCCCCGGGGCATTGCCAGCGTCTGTCGTGCAGACGACAAAAAGGCACACTCCCACGGCACCGCCCCACCCTGCCTCGCGCCCAATCTGCACTGCATGACCGACCCCGCCACCTATCTGCCCGTCCTCCAGTCCGGCCGCTGGTTTGCCCACCTGCCGCCCGACTTTGCCCAGCCGCTGCTGGCCATGGCACAGGTGCGCCATTTGCAGACGGGCGAAGTGCTGTTTCTGCGTGGCGATTCGCCCTGCGGGCTGTATGCGGTGGTGCGCGGCGCGGTCAGCATCTCGGGCACGGGCGGCCGGGCCGACGAGGCGCGGGCCGCGCTGCTGATCCGCCTGGAGCCGCCGCACTGGTTTGGCGAAATCTCGGTGTTCGACAACTCCGCACGCACGCACGACGCGCAGGCCACCGAGCCCACCACGCTGCTGCACATTCCGCACGAGCGGCTGCAGGCGTGGCTGCAGGCCCACCCGCAGCACTGGCATGCGCTCGCGCTGCTGCTCACCGACAAGCTGCGCTCGGCCTTTGTGGCCATGGAAGAGCTGGCCCTGTTGCCTGCGCCACAACGCCTGGCGCGCCGCCTGGTGATGATGGCCGAGGGCTACGGCCAGTGGACGGCCGAGGGGCGGTCGCGCCGCGTGCTGTCCATATCCCAAGAGCAGTTGTCGCTGATGCTGGCCATCTCGCGCCAGACCACTAACCAGATCCTCAAGGACCTGGAATCGCGCCACCTGGTGCGCGTGCAACGCGGCGAGCTGGAGATTCTGGACCTGGCGGCGCTGCGCGCCACCTGCTATTGAATTGCTATTAAATATATAGCTACCAGCACTTTACCAACAAGCGCCAGAAGCATTTTTTACTTAAATAATAAGCACACATTTCATTTCCGGGCAAAATGACGGCCATGCAACTGAACTACATCGCCAACGCCTCGGTGCCGTCCGCCTCGGGCCGCACGATTGCCATGATCGACCCGTCCGACGGCCAGCCCTTCGACGAGATCCAGCGCAGCAACGCCGACGACATCGACGCGGCGGTGCATGCGGCCCGCCAGTGCTACAACGCGGTGTGGCAGAAGTTGGCCCCGGTGGAGCGCGGCCGACTGCTGCAAAAGCTCTCGGCCAAGATCCTGGAGCATGCGGACGAGCTGACGGCACTGGAGCAGCGCGACTGCGGCAAGCCCACCAAGCAGGCACGCGCCGACGCGATTGCGCTGGCGCGCTACTTCGAGTTCTACGCCGGTGCGTGCGACAAGTTTCACGGCGAGACGATCCCCTACCCCGACGGCTACAGCGTGCTGACCTGGCGCGAGCCCCACGGCGTGACGGGCCATGTGATTCCCTGGAACTACCCCATGCAGATCTTCGGCCGCAGCGTGGGCGGCGCGCTGGCGGCAGGCAATGTGTGCGTGGTCAAACCGGCCGAAGATGCCTGCCTCTCGCTGATCCGCGTGGCGCAGCTCGCGGCCGAGGTGGGCTTTCCCTCCGGCGCGCTCAACATCGTCACCGGCTACGGCCATGAGGTGGGCGACGCATTGGCGCGCCACCCCGGCATCGACCACATCAGCTTCACCGGCAGCCCCAAGATCGGCACGCTGATCCAGCAGGTGGCCGCCGAGCGCCACTGCCCCGTGACGCTGGAACTGGGCGGAAAAAGCCCGCAGATCATCTTTGCGGATGCGGACCTCGATGCCGCCATCCCCGTGGTCATCAACGCCATCGTGCAGAACGCGGGGCAGACCTGCTCGGCGGGTTCACGCGTGCTGATCGATTCGCTGATTTACGAACCGCTGCTGGAGCGTCTGGGCAAGGCGTTTGAAAAGTTGCGCGTCGGCCCCGCCGCCATGGACCTGGACGTGGGCCCGCTGATCCGCCAGACGCAGCAGCAGCGCGTGTGGGATTTCCTCTCCGACGCGCAGGTGGCAGGCATCCCCATGGTGGCGCAGGGCGTGGTGGTGGACGAAGCGCCCGAAACCGGCTACTACCAGGCCCCCACCCTGCTGCGCGATGTACCGGTAGGCCACCGCCTTGCGCAGGAGGAAGTGTTCGGCCCCGTGCTGTCGGCCATGGCCTTTCAGGACGAAGACCATGCGGTGGAGCTGGCCAACGCCACACAATTCGGCCTGGTGGCCGGCATCTGGACGCGTGACGGCGCGCGCCAGTTCCGCATGGCCAAGCGTGTGCACAGCGGCCAGGTGTTCATCAACAACTACGGCGCGGCCGGCGGTGTGGAGTTGCCGTTTGGCGGCGTCAAATCCAGCGGCTATGGACGCGAAAAGGGCTTTGAGGCGCTGTACGGCTTCACCACGCTGAAAACCGTCGCCATCAAGTACGGCTGATCGCGCCCCGGCTGCATCATGTCCGCGCGCGACAGCGCGGTGTGGCACCCGCCGCTAACCTTGCCTCTTTTGCACGACGTCCCTTTTCCTCCATGCCCCTGAGCCCCCCCGCCCCCCGCACCCTGAAACATGTCCGCCGGGTGAACTACCAGGGCTTTGAACGCGACGATGGACTGTGGGACATTGAAGGCGAGCTGCACGACAGCAAGGCCTACGACGCCACCTCTTTTCGCGACCCTACCAAACAGCGCCTCGCGGGCGAGGCCATCCACCACATGTGGCTGCGCGTGACCGTGAACCGCCAGCTGGTGGTGCAGGCGATCGATGTGGCGATGGATTCGCACCCGCTCCAGGGCTGCACCGAGGCCCAAACTGCACTGCAGCACATGGTGGGCTGCAGCATGGCGCGCGGCTGGCGCCAGTCCATCCAGAAGCACCTGGGCGGCGTGGCGAGCTGTACCCACCTGCGCGAGCTGTTGTTCAACCTGGCCACCGCGGCGTTCCAGTCGGTGCCCGCCGTGTTTTCGTCCAGCCACCCCGACGAGCCACCGCGCCACCTGGGCCAGTGCACGGGGTGGGACTTCAACGGCCAGGGCGTGAAAGAGTTTTTCCCCCAGTTCTACGGCCGTGCGCCGCAGGCCCCCAAGCTGGCGGAGCAAGCCACAACCACAGATTTCACTGCAGAAATTTCAGCCAAACAAGCCCCTAGCGCTTGATACTAAAGCGTCAGTAGCTATCAATTTTGAATAATTCAAGGAGCCATTCCATGCGCGTTTCGAACAAATCCATCATCGTCACCGGCGCTGGCAACGGCATTGGCGAAGGCATCGCCAAACGCCTGGCCGCAGAGGGCGGCAAGGTCATCGTCAACGACATCAATGAAGCCGGTGGCCAGCGCGTGGTGGCTGAGATCACGGCCGCCGGCGGCACCGCCGCGTTCTTCAAGGCCGACGTGACGAAGTCCGCCGAAGTGAAGGCGATGGTCGACGAAGCCGTGCGCCTGTACGGCCGCCTGGACGTGGTGGTGAACAACGCAGGCTGGACGCACCGCAACCGCCCCATGCTCGAAGTGAGCGAGGACGAGTTCGACAAGGTCTATGCCATCAACATGAAGAGCATCTACCTGTCGGCCATCCACGCCGTGCCTGCATTGCGCCAGGCCGGTGGCGGCAGCATCATCAACATCGCCTCCACCGCCGGACTGCGCCCGCGCCCAGGTCTGACCTGGTACAACGGCTCCAAGGGCGCCGTCATCATCACGAGCAAGTCCATGGCCGCTGAGCTGGGCCCCGACAACATCCGCGTGAACTGCATCAACCCCGTGTTCAACCCCGACACGGGACTGGCCGCCGAGTTTGCGGGCGGCCCGGTGGACGAGGCCCGCCGTGCCAAGTTTCTGGCCACCATTCCGCTGGGGCGCTTCTCCACCGCGCTGGACGTGGCGAATGCGGCGCTGTACCTGGCCAGCGACGAGGCGTCATTCATCAGCGGCGTGTGCATTGAGGTGGATGGCGGGCGCTGCGTGTAAGTCAGCAAGCAAACAGGCGTCGCGGCATGCTCTCTGAAGCAGCCACCACGCCCCTTTTTGAGCGTCCCAATCCGCACTAGGGCAGTGCGGATTGATTTGACGGTGCAGGCCCTGCTGCCTATAGTGCCGCCGATGTTTGCGAGCCACTCTCCCGCCACAGCCGCCAGCGCGACCGCGCCGCTGCGCCGTGCCGCGCGCTCGCAGGCCACGCTCCAGGCCGGTGACCGCCAAGTCTGCACGCTTGCTGCAGATTCCTGAGCCCGGCGACACCCCCCTCCCCTTCGCATTCTTTTCGCGCACCTCCTGTCGCCGGGCCCCACGCCCAGCGCCAGCTTGCGCCTTGGCCACGGCCGGGGCGCGAACGCCAGGAGTGTCCATGCCCCCGTTCCCTTCGGGCGAGATTTCGCTCGCCCCGTGCGCCCCTGCGCGCAGCCTGCCCGCCGATGAGGCCATCGCCAGCGCGGCGGTCGCCCCCGACATCACCCGCAACTTCATCCGTGCCAAGCAGCCCTGCGCCGACGGCTACCGCTGGTACCTGCGCCGCCAGGAGGGCGCCAGCAACTACCAGGCGCTGCTGGACGACCTGGTGCGCGAAGGTCGCGTGGAAGACGCTTGCTGGATGCTGGACCAGTTCGGCCCCACCAACGATGTGCTGGAAATAGACCACCTGGAGGCCGACGCGCTGGTGTTTGCCGGCAGCGTGCGCTGCCGGGGCCACGCCGACGTGGAGGGTGTGCTGCGCACGGGCCGCAGCCTCAGCGTGCTGGGCGGCCTGCGGGTGGGTAGAGCACTGCGCGTGGGCGAAGACCTGCGCGTGGCGGGCGCAGTGCGCTGCGAGGGCAGCGCGCGGCTGCACGGCGATGCACGCGTGGGCTGGTCGCTGACAGTGGCGCAGCGACTGCAGTGCACAGGCAGCCTGCGGGTGGGCGGCGAGCTGGACTGCGGGGCTGCCGCCCACGTCGGTGGCCACTGCCGGGTGACCCAGGATCTGCGGGTGATGGGCGACCTGGGTTGCGACGGCGGCATCAAGGTGGGTGGCCACCTGCAAACCGATGCTGCCGTGCAGGCTGCCCGGGGCGTGTGGGTAACGGGCGACGTGGACTGCAAGGGCCACCTGCAAGTGGGCTGGGGTGTGCGGGCCGGTGGGCACATTCACGCCGGAGGGGCCATCCGTGCGGGCGAGAGCCTGTGGGCGGGCGAAACCATTGCGGCGGGTGAGGCCTACGGCGTATACGCAGGCCTGGTGGTGCCGCTGCCCGACTGGCCCCACAGCGCCCAGGTGTGCGCCCGCGAACAGCCTGCACGCCTGCTGAGCGGCTGCTGGACCGATGGCCAGGGGAACACGCCATGATGGCCATCGCCTGCAGCCTGTGCGACCCACGCGACGCCACCGTCATCGCCAACACGTGGCCCGGCCAGGGCTTGCTGGGCCGGTGGGCCCAGCGGCTGACCGAACTGCGCATCGACGTGGATCTGTCGGGCCGCGACATCCAGCGCGAGTTCGAGGCGCTGTACGACCGCATCCGCACCAACCACCGCACGCGCGATGCGATGCAGCCGTTGCCCTTGCATCTGCATGGGCTGGTGTTTCGCCTGCGCGAGGCCGACGGCGAATACTTTGTGTATGCCATCGACCCGCAGCGCAACCGCATCGTGGCCTACACCGTGTTCAACCGGCTGGTCGAGGTGGACCGCCGCACCGACCGCCACCTGCGTGCGCCCCACACCAAGGTGGTGGACGGCTACCGCCGCATGGGCATTGCATCAGCCATCTACCGATGGTGGCTGGACTCAGGGAGGAGCCTGATAACAGGCGCACGCCAGTCGGCCGGCGCCCATGGCCTGTGGATGGCCCTGGCACGCGACTACGAACTGGCAGCGGCGCGCATCGACACCCACAAACGCGTCCAGCAGCTGCCGCTTCCACCTCCCCCAGGGTTTTTCAACGCGCTGGACACGCGGCTGGTGCTGGTGGGGCGCGATTGCCGCCTGGCGGACTTCATGCAGCATGCGGGCTGGGGCGGCTGATCGGGTGACCCCGGCCGCTCCCTGCCTCTCAGCCCAGCACCTCGCGCAGGGCAGCGTCGTACAGGCCGGTGAGCTTGTCCATCACCCCCAGAAGGCGTTCGCTGGTGGTGGCCACGGCGTTCAGCCCCGCGTCATCGGCCGGGCGGCGCAGCGCGGATTCAAAAAACAGCCACTGTGAGTCGGCCAACTCCAGCTCGTTGCGGATGGACGATGTGGACACGGGCGCCGCCTTCAATGTCTGCAAGGCCTGGCGGAAGTCCGCCGCATCGGACGCCAGCTGCGCCTGCACCACCTTGGAATCCACCTTGGCAGCACTCAAAAAGTAGTTCTTGGCCAGGCGCTGCGACAGCATGCGCTGGCGGCCCGCCAGGTTCACCAGGCGGGCACTGGGGGCCTGTGCCATTTTTTCGATGGCCTCGGTCACGGCCTGCGCAATGAGCAGCGTTCGATCGGCCTGTTCCGATGCCGCCGCTACCAGGGCCGTGGTCGTGGCGGGCGCCGAAGTCATCTGGTTGAGCAGGGAAAACTGCTTTTGCACTTCTGCCAGCTGCCGCCCGACTTCTGCAGGCCACTGGCCCGACTGCATGCCTCGGGCCAGTTCGCCGCTGCCCGTCTGCACCATCTTGCGCGCCAAACCCATCACATCCACCGCCGCAGCAGGCAGCACCTGCAGGTACTGCTGGCAATAGGCCTTGGCCATGCGCTGCGACAGTGCACGAAACCAGCCCGCATAGTTGATGGCCCCCGACAACCCCATCTGCGCCTGGGCTCCAGTCGCCCAAGTTGCCCAGGTGGGCAGCAGAACACCCGCCGCCACCCGCTGAAGGGCCACACGGCGCTGGCATGGCACGGCATCGACAGAAAATTCGCGCGTCAACATGGGAATCCCCTTGAAATCGAATGGGCAGATTGTTGCAACGCAGCAAACAGAACGCCCTGCGCCATGTCAAAGGCGGGCCATACCAGCGCCTGAGCAAAACTTGACCGCGATCAACTCCGCGCGCAGGGGCTTGCCCCCTCTGAAGGCCCCCTTGCGGCAAAATCGCGCCATGGCCGAACGAGTGATTCCCCTGGTGGACCAACGCATTGCTGCTTTGGCAGCGAAAGTGCCCGCGCGAGCCGTGGTCCCCACCGGCCTGCTCACCGACACCCGGGGCCGCCCGCTGCGCGACCTGCGCATCAGCGTGACAGACCGCTGCAACTTCCGCTGCAACTACTGCATGCCCAAGGAAGTGTTCGACAAGGACTACCCCTACCTGCCCCATGGCGCGCTGCTGAGCTTTGAAGAGATCACGCGGCTGGCAAAGCTCTTCCTGACGCATGGCGTGCGCAAGATCCGCCTGACCGGTGGCGAGCCCCTGCTGCGCAAGAACCTGGAAGCGCTGGTGGCGCAGCTGGCCCAGCTGCGCACGGTGGACGGGCTGGCGCCCGACCTCACGCTGACCACCAACGGATCACTGCTGGCGCGCAAGGCCAAAGCGCTGAAAGACGCGGGCCTGAACCGCGTGACCGTGAGCCTCGACGGCCTGGACGACGCCGTGTTTCGCCGCATGAACGATGTGGACTTTCCGGTGGCCGACGTGCTGGCGGGCATCGAAGCGGCGCACGCCGCCGGGCTGTCGCACATCAAGGTCAACATGGTGGTCAAGCGCGGCACCAACGACCACGAAATTTTGCCCATGGCCCGCCACTTCCGGGGCACGGGCACCACGCTGCGTTTCATCGAATACATGGACGTGGGCGCCACCAACGGCTGGCGCATGGACGAAGTGCTGCCCTCGGCCGAGCTGATCAACCGCCTGCGCGCCGAGCTGCCGCTGGTCCAGCTCGACCCGAGCAGCCCCGGCGAAACTGCCGAGCGCTGGGGCTATGCCAATGCCGCAGGCCAATATGACCCCGCCCTGGGCGAGGTGGGCGTGATCAGCAGCGTGACCCAGGCGTTTTGCCACGACTGCAACCGCGCGCGCCTGTCTACCGAAGGCAAGCTCTACCTGTGCCTGTTTGCCTCCGAGGGCTACGACCTGCGAACCCTGCTGCGCGGCGGCGCCAGCGACGAGGCGATTGCCTCGGCCATCGCGCCCATCTGGCAGCAGCGCGCTGACCGCTACTCCGAGCTGCGCAGCACCCTGCCGGCAGACAATACGCCAGGGGTGCGGCGTGTGGAAATGAGCTACATCGGCGGGTAAGCAAAGTGCCGACTTTTTAGGGCACCATCGGTGGCTTCGGTCCTCGCGTTGTCCTTACAGCCACCCATGTCCCTTCAACCCAAACACCGCGCACTGTTTCTGGCCAACGCCGCCGTTCTGGTCACCCACCAGATCGACGCCGCGTACTGGCACGAGTGGGAGCTGTTTCACATCCCCGGCGGCAACCAGGTCAACTTGCTGCTGAACCTGCCCATCATTGCGCTGGTGCTGTACGCGCAGTCGCAAGTGGCCCGTGGCGAGGGTTCAGCGGCCCTGATGTTCTACAAACTCATGCCTTGCCTCGGTGCCTTGACCGTGGTGATCCACGGGCTGTTTTTTGCCCTGGGACATGAGGCCTTTGTACAACCTGTGTCCCTGGGCCTGCTGGTCGGCACGGCTGTCCTTTCCTGCCTGCAGTTGACCGCGCTGCGTACCCGGCCGCTGCGGTAGCCCTCTATTTCACGCTCCATCGCGCGCACCATGACCAAGATTGACACCCAAGACATTACCGGCATCGTCCTTGCCGGCGGCCGCGGCTCCCGCATGGGCGGGGTCGACAAAGGCCTGCAGAACTTTCGGGGCCTGCCCCTGGCCCTGCACACCCTGATGCGACTGCAGATGCAGACCGGCGCCACCATGGTCAACGCCAATCGCAATCTGGCCGCCTACGAAGCCTTCGGCGCACCGGTGTGGCCCGACGTGCTGAGCGACTATGCCGGGCCGCTAGCGGGTTTTTTGACAGGCCTGGAGCGTTGCGAAACGCCCTGGCTGCTGACAGTGCCCTGCGACACCCCGCTGTTCCCCCTGGACCTGGCCCAGCGCCTGGCGGCGGCGGCTGACGCCCAGGACGCCGACATCGCCATGGCCGCAGCGCCCGAGGACGATGGCACGGGCCGCACCACCGTGCGCACCCAGCCGGTGTTCTGCCTGCTGCGCGTGGACCTGCTCGAAAGCCTGGTCGCTTTCACCCAGGCCGGTGGCCGCAAGATTGACGCATGGACGGCACAGCACCGCTGCGCCATCGTGCCGTTTGACCAGCCCGGCGACGACCCCAAGGCCTTTTTCAACGCCAACACCCTAGCTGAGCTGCACGCGCTGGAAAGCGCGAGCGCACCGCAGGCCTGATCACGCACCGCTGCGATGAACGCGCACACGCCTGCGGCCGCCCGTGCAGTGTTGATCCGCCCGTTGGTCGCATCGGACGCTGTGGCCTACAAAGCCCTTCGCGACGAGGCTTTGCGCACCGCGCCGGATGCGTTCACGTCCGACTACGAATCCTCGGTGGGCCGCGATGCCAGCGAGTACGTGGCGCGGTTTGGCGCGCCGGAGTCGGGTCAGTTCTTCCTCGGCGCCTTCGATGCCGCAGGCCAGCTGGTCGGCTGCCTGGGCTGTGAGCGCGAGCAGCGCACCAAGCAGCGGCACCTCGCTACGCTGGTAGGCATGATGGTTGCGCCACAAGCCCAGCGCCAGGGCGTCGGCCAGCAGCTGGTAGTCGCCTGCGTAGAGGCCGCCAGCCGCGTGCCCGGGCTGACCCAGCTGGTGCTGACGGTCACCGCCTCCAACACGCATGTCGTGCGCCTGTACGAGCAGGCTGGGTTCCGCGCCTGGGGCCTGCTGCCCCACGCCATCGTGGTGGACGGCGTGGGCTTTGACAAGCTGCACATGGTGCGCGTGCTGCACGACTGATTGAAAGTTACTGAGCCCCATGAAAACCATTGCCCAGATTGCCGCCGAACTGCAAGGCTACGACCCGCAGGCCCTGAGCGCTGCCGATGTGAACACGTTCTTGGAACGGCTGGTCGAGCCCGTGAGCGCCACCGAAGACTTGCCCCTCTTCAGCGCCCTGGGACGCGTGCTGGCGCAGGACGTGATTTCACCCATCAGCGTGCCACCACACGACAACTCGGCCATGGACGGCTATGCGTTTGCCGGCGACCAACTGGTCGCAGGCCAGCCTCTCACGCTGCGCGTGGTGGGCACGGCGCTGGCGGGCAAGGCCTGGGTGGGCACCGTGGCGGCGGGCGAGTGCGTCAAGATCATGACCGGCGCCATCATGCCCACGGGCCTCGATACCGTGGTGCCGCAGGAGTTCACCACAGCCGCCGCAGCTGACGGCCACATCACCATCGCGGCCGATGTGCTCAAGACCGGCGACAACCGCCGCTTCAAGGGCGAAGACTTGATGGAGGGTAGCGTGGCGCTGGCCAAGGGCACGCTGCTGGCGCCAGCTGCGCTGGGCCTGGTCGCCAGCCTGGGCCTGCCCACCGTCACGGTGTACCGCCGCCTGCGCGTGGCGTATTTCTCGACCGGCGACGAGATCCTGAGCCTCGGCGAACCACCCCGCGAAGGCGCCGTGTACGACAGCAACCGCTACACCGTGTTCGGCCTGCTCACGCGGCTGGGCGTAGAGGTGATCGACCTGGGCGTGGTCCGCGACGAGCCGGAACTGTTGGAGGCCGCATTTCGCAACGCAGCGCAGCGCGCGGACGCCATCATCACCAGCGGCGGCGTGAGTGTGGGGGAGGCCGACCACACACGCACCATGATGAAGAAGCTGGGCGACGTGGCCTTCTGGCGCATTGCCATGCGGCCGGGCCGCCCCATGGCGGTGGGGCGCATTGCCACCACAGAAAATCAAGCCAAATTGGCCTCCAGCACTTATCCATCAAGCGCTAACAGCTATCAAAATGATACCAATCACCCCCACAGCGGTGCGGTGTTGTTCGGCTTGCCAGGCAACCCCGTGGCGGTGATGGTGACGTTTCTGGCCTTTGTGCGCCCCGCCCTGCTGCGCATGATGGGCAGCACCCACAGCGCCCCACCGCTGCTGCGCGCCACCAGCACCGAAGCCATGCGCAAGAAGCCTGGCCGCACGGAGTACCAGCGCGGCACCATCACCACCGCCGCCGACGGCACCCTGCAGGTACGCACCACGGGCAACCAGGGCTCGGGTGTGCTCAGCTCGATGGTGCAGGCGAACGGACTCATCGTGCTGCACCACGGCCAGGGCAACGTGGCCGTGGGCGACACGGTGGATGTGATGGTGTTTGACGGCGTTATTTGACCCCCTGAGTCGCTTCGCGCTTTCCCCCAGGGGGACCGCGACGCCTTCACTGCGGGGCGGCCCTTGCCAAGCATCCCTCACAGGAGCCGCGCCCGTGGCACCCCGCGCGGGCGGAGCACAGCACAATGGCTTTTTTCATTTGCACCCGTTTGGAAATCTTGCGCCTATGCCCTACACCGCCCAGCACCTTGCGCAACCCCCATCCCGTGACGAGGTGGACCGCCTGACAGGCGCCGCCGTTGTGGAATTTGGCACCCCCTGGTGCGGCCACTGCCAGCGCGCGCAGCCACTGATCGAACAAGCGCTGAAGGACCGCGCAGACGTAGCGCACATCAAGGTGGAAGATGGCCCCGGCCAGCGCCTGGGTCGCACGTTCGGCGTCAAGCTGTGGCCCACGCTGGTGTTCTTGAAGGACGGCAAGGAGGTCGCTCGCCTGGTGCGGCCTCAGGAGCAGCAAGACGTTCTGGACGCCGTAAACACCGCCGTCTCGGCACCTGCATGAGGCACGCGTCCGACTCCGAATAGGAAGAAGCCCCATCGGGGCTTCTTATTGGGTCGCAACGCTCCGCCGTTGGGGCTCCGCATGGCTACTTGGCCACGTAATCGTGCGGCGGGTGCAACGGATGCTCAGGCTCCTCGGCAGCCACGGCCGTGTTCGCCCCCGGCACTGCCTTGCGTGCAAACAGGGTGTACATGGTGGGCACCACAAAGATCGTGAGCAGCGTGCCCAGCGACATGCCCCCCACAATCACCCAGCCGATCTGCGTGCGCGTCTCGGCGCCCGCGCCTGAAGCCAGCGCGAGCGGGATGGCTCCCAGCACCATGGCGCCGGTGGTCATCAGGATGGGGCGCAGGCGCTGGGCCGAGGCCTTGACGAGCGCATCCACCATCTCCATGCCCTGCTCACGCAGCTGGTTGGTGAACTCCACGATCAAGATGCCGTGTTTGGTGATGAGCCCCACCAGCGTGATCAGCCCGATCTGCGAATACACGTTGAGCGAGCCGCCGCTCCACTTGAGCGCCAGCAGCGCTCCAATCATCGACAGCGGCACCGAGACCATGATGACCAGCGGGTCGATGAAACTCTCGAACTGCGCGGCCAGCACCAGGAAGATAAAGACCAAAGCCAGTACGAAGACGATGCCCAGCGCCCCCTGCGAGCTCTTGAACTCGCGCGAGGTGCCGTTGAGTTCGGTGGTGTAGCCGGGCTTGAGCACTTTCGCCGCCGTGGCGTCCATGAAGCTCAGCGCCTCGCCCAGCGAGTAGTCAGGCGACAGGTTGGCCGTGATGGTGGCCGAGCGGCGCTGACCAAAGTGGTTCAGCTCGCGCGGGCTCACGCTTTCGCGCACGTTGACCAGGCTGGACAGCGGGATCATGGCTTCGTTGCGGCCGCGCACGTAGATGGTGTCGATGTTCTCGGGCGTGGTGCGGCCCCTGGCCTCGGTCTGCACGATCACGTCGTACTGCTCGGCATCGCGCTTGTAGCGCGTCACTGTGCGCCCTCCCAACATGGTTTCGATGGCCTTGGCCACCACATCCACGCTCACGCCCAGGTCGGCGGCGCGTTCGCGGTTCACTTCGATGCGCAGCTCGGGCTTGTTCAGGCGCAGGTCCACATCGGGGCCGATGATGCCGGGGTTCTGCGCGATCTCGGCCATGAACGCGTTGGTGACGGCGTTCAGGTTTTCGTAGCTGTCCGAGGTCTGGATCACATAGGTGAGCGGCCGTGAACGGAAGCCCTGACCCAGCGACGGCGGGGTGATGAGAAAGGCGTTGACGCCCGGCAAGCCCGAGACCTTGGGCTGCAGTTCGCGCGCCAGCTCCAGCGTGGTGCGGTCACGCTTCTCCCAATCCACAGTGCGGTAGATCACGCTGCCCTGGGCCACGGTGGGGTTGCCGATGTTGGCGAAGATGCGGTCGAACTCGGGGTAGTCCTGGCCGATCTTTTCCAGCTCCAGTGCGTAGCGGTTGGTGTAGTCCAGCGTGGCGCCGTCGGGGGCGGTGACGCTGGCCAGGATGGTGCCCCGGTCTTCCAGCGGCGACAGCTCTTGCCGCATGCTGGGGTAAACCACCACCAGCGCCGCACCACTCACCGCCATCACCGCCAGCACGATCCAGCGGGCCTGGAAGATGGCCCCGCGCACGCCCCCGCGCTCGCTGCCCTTGGCCGACCAGCGGGCCGTCACCAGCCACCGCAAAAGGCGGCCATAAGCGTCTGACAAGGCCGTGAGCCAGCGCTCCATCGAGCGGTCGAACCAGTTGGGCTTCGGGTTGTGCTTGAGCAGCAGCGAACACATCATGGGTGACAGCGTCAGCGCCACGAAGCCGGACACCACCACCGCGCCCGCCAAGGCCAATGCGAATTCCACAAACAACCGGCCCGTGCGGCCCGGGGTAAAGGCCAGCGGGGCATACACCGCCACCAGCGTGAGCGTCATGGCCACGATGGCAAAGCCGATTTCGCGCGCGCCCTTGATGGCGGCTGAGAACGGGTCCAGCCCTTCCTCGATGTGGCGGTAGATGTTCTCCAGCATCACGATGGCATCGTCCACCACCAGGCCGATGGCCAGCACCAGCGCCAGCAACGTGAGGGTGTTGATCGAAAAACCCGCCAGCGACATCAGCGCAAAACTGCCCACCAGGCTCACCGGGATGGTGATGATGGGAATGATGGACGCGCGGAAGGTACGCAAGAAGACAAAGATCACCAGGGCCACCAGCACCACGGCCTCGGCAATGGTGGTGTAGACGCTTTTGATGGACCGGTCGATGAACAGCGAGTTGTCGTTGGCAATGTCGATACCGATGTCCGGTGGCAGGTCGGCCTTGAGCGTGGGCAGCATGGCGCGCACGCCCTGCGACAGCTCCAGCGGGTTCGCGGTGGCCTGTCGGATCACGCCCACGGAAATGGCTTCGCGCCCGTTCAGGCGCACGCGGCTGCGGTCGCTGGCGGCGCCCTCTTCCACCCGCGCGACGTCGCGGATACGGACCGGGAAGCCGTTCACGGTGCGGATCACCACCTCGGAAAACTGGAACGGCGTGGCCAGGTCGGTCTGCGAGGTGACGCTGAACTCGCGCTGCTGCGACTCGATGCGACCTGCGGGCAGCTCCAGGTTGTTGCGGCGGATGGCGTCTTCCACGTCCTGCGCGGTCAGGCGGTAGCCCGCCAAACGCTCGGGGTCCAGCCACACGCGCATGGCGTATTTCCGCTCGCCGTAGATGGGCACATCGGCCACACCGGTCACCGTCTGCAGCCGGGGCTTGACGATGCGGTTGATGAGGTCGTTGATCTCCAGCGGCGTGCGTGTCTCGCTGCTGAAAGCCAGCCACATCACGGGCGAGGCATCGGCCTCCACCTTGGCGATCACGGGCTCATCCACGGCATCGGGCAGGCGGTTGCGCACCCGCGCGGTGCGGTCGCGCACCTCGGCGGCGGCGTTGTCGGCGTCTTTTTCGAGGCGAAAGCGCACGCTGATCTGGCTTTGCTCGGCCCGGCTGATGGAGGTGATGACGTCCACCGCGTCAATGCCCGCAATGGAGTCTTCGAGCGGCTTGGTGACCTGGGATTCGATCACCTCGGCCGACGCGCCCGCATAACGCACGCTGACGGTGACCACGGGTTCGTCGATCTTGGGGTATTCGCGCACCGACAGGCGCGTGAAGCTCACGGCGCCGATCAGCAGCACCAGCAGCGAGAGCACGGTCGCAAAGACCGGTCGGCGTATCGATATTTCAGCGAGTTGCATGGCAGTCCTGGAACTTCATCGATCACGCAGGATGGCGTGGGCTGCCTTGTGGTGCGCGGCCGGGCCTGCCCGCAAGCTGGCAAGGATTAGGGCCGGGCAACGGCGCCACTACGGCATTGGCCGATGCTGCAGTGGCAGTGGCAGCGGCGGCGGTAGCAGCATTGGCAACGGGTGCGGTTGCCATCGGCTGCGCCGCTGCCCGGGGGCTGCTGGCGCTGCCAGCCCCGGTGGGCGCTGGTGCATCGGTTGGTGCCACGGCACCTGCAGCACGGTCTGCACCTGCCGCCCCGGCCGAGGCGGCTGCGCGCGCTGGTGATGGCGCGCCGCCATTGCTCTGCTTGCCTGGCTTGCCCAGTTCCACCACACGCACTGGGGTGCCATCCTTTTGGATGCGCTGCTGGCCTGCGGTCACCACCACATCTCCCATGGCCAGACCATCCACCACTTCCACAAACCCGGGGGTGCGCGCACCCAGCTTGACGGGTGTGCGCCGCGCCACGCGGCTGCCAGGCTCCTTGCCATGCACAATCTTGAACACATACGGGCTGCTGCCGTCGGGCACGATGGCTTCCTCGGGGATCACCCGGGCATCGCTGCGCTCTGAAAACACGGCCGTCACGCGCGCAAACATGCCGGGGCGCAGTTGCAAGCGCCGGTTGTCAATGCAGCCGCGCACCACCACCGAGCGGCCATCGGCGTCAATCTGGGGGTTGATGGCCTGCACCACGGCGCTGTAGCGCACGCCGGGCAAGGCGTCGAACGCCACCTGGGCGGTCTGGCCCGTGCGGACCTTGCTCTGCAAACGCTCGGGCAGGCGGAAGTCCACATACACCACATCCAGGTCTTCGACATTGACGATGTCGGCACCGTCCTTGAGGTAGTCGCCCACGTTCACCCCGCGAATACCAGCGATGCCGTCAAACGGCGCCACGATCTTCAGGCGCGAGGCCGTGGCCTGCGCCAAGGACAATTTGGCCCGCGCCACTTCGAGGTTGGCGGCACTTTCATCGACCGAACGCTGGCTGATGAAGCCCTGGGCTACCAGTTCCTGATTGCGCTTGTGGTTGGCCTGGGCGATGGAGAGCTCGGCCTGGCTCTGCTGCACCTGGGCGCGGGGCAACTGGTCGTCAAACTGCACCAACACCTGCCCGCGCCGCACGCGCTCGCCGTCGCGAAAGTTGAGCGCCGTGATGCGACCGCTCACCTCGGGGCGCAGCACCACGCTCTGGCGCGACCGCAGACTGCCCACGGCCTCGGCATCGTCGCGCAAGGCCATCTGCCGCACGGCCACGGCCTCTACCGCCACGGGGCGGCCTGCGCCCCCCCCCTTGGCCGCCGTACCAGCTGGCGCGGCGCTACCCCTGCCGTCGGCAGGCGCCTCGCTGCGCACGGACTGGGCCGGTTTCTGAAGCCACCAGGCTGCGCCCGACGCGGCAGCGATGCCGATGACAGCGAAAAAGATGTATTTGTTCTTGGACGCCATGGATCAATGAAGCGGGTGATGTGGGGAAGGCAGCCAAACAATGTATCAGTGCGTGTCTTGCGCTGCAGCAATCCTTGGCATACCCACAAGGGCAATTGCGGCAGATTTACGCAGGCTTTACATGCTGCAGAGACAAAAAAAGCCCCGGAGGGGGCTTCTGATGCCGTGGTGCACAGACGCTGCGCACCGATAGACACCCACCGTCACCCACGCCCCAGGGCTTTTTCGACACCCCGGTTGGCCAGTGCATCGGCCCGCTCGTTGCCTGGATCGCCCGAATGCCCTTTCACCCAGCGCCATTCGATACGGTGGCCAGCCGTGCTCACCAGCGCGTCCAGCCGCTGCCACAGCTCCACGTTCTTGACCGGCTGCTTGGAGGCCGTGCGCCATCCCTTGGCCTTCCAGCCGTGAATCCACTCGGTGATGCCCTTGCGTACATATTCGCTGTCGAGGTACAGCGTCACGGCGCAGGGGCGCTTCAAGGCCGACAGCGCCTCGATCACGGCCATCAGCTCCATGCGGTTGTTGGTGGTGCCCAGCTCACCCCCAAAAAGCTCTTTTTCTGTCGATCCCGAACGCAACCATGCACCCCATCCCCCAGGGCCGGGGTTGCCCTTGCAGGCGCCATCTGTGTATATCTCTACCTGGTTCAAACTGTGTTCCTGTCTCTGTCGTCGCTGTCTGTGAATATGCGCGAGGTGCTGCCCGTTGCACCCGCCGGGCCTGCCCGGTTGGCAATGGGCACTGTGGAGGCGGCACGCTGTCGGCTGGACCGCCAGGCGGGCTCCAGCAAACGCATGCCGTGAACCCGCTTGACCGCCACCAGAAAATAGGCCGCGCCAAAAATGGGCCACCACCGCTCGCCCAACGGGTCCATGAAGCCAAAACGCTCCAGCCACTGGGTGCTGCGCACCGCCGGACGATAACAGCCAAACTGGGCCGACTCGACCTCAAAACTCAAAAGCCTGAGCCAGTCGCGCAAGCGCCGGTAGCCAATGAACTCGCCCACATCCGGCAGGTATAGAGTGCCCCCGCCCAGACGCTGGATCATGCGGGCACGCCACTGGCGCAGCCCCCACAGGCTGGTCGGGTTCAGCCCGCTGATGACCACCCGGCCCTCGGGCACGAGCACGCGCTCCACTTCACGCAGGGCGGCGTGGGGGTCAATGCTCAACTCCAGGGTATGGGGCAACACCAGCAGATCCAGGCTCGCTGCCGCAAACGGCAAGGCCACGGGCTCTGTCAGCAGATCCACCGCGCGGCGTTGCAGGGGGGCATCGCCATTACCGGTCTCTAGAAAGGCGATGGAACCCCGCACCGCCTCCTGCCCCAGCGCCAGCCATTGGTGCGGCATGCGGTTGGTGCGAAGGCCATCCAGCAAGGGCATTCCAAGCTGCAGGCTATGGTAGCCAAAGATATCGGCCACCGCCTCATCGAAGCGCGCCTGCTCCCACGCCAGCAGGTACCGGCCCGGCGGGGAATCGAACCAGTGGTGCAAACCTATAATTTGATCGCTCATGAACTTGCTGCCGCTGCCCGCCTTTACCGACAACTACATCTGGATGCTGCACGACGGCCGCCAAGCGATCGTTGTGGACCCGGGAGATTCCGCGCCTGTGCTGCAGGCCCTGCAGCACCTTGGTGTGCAGTTGAAGGCCATTCTAGTCACGCACCACCATGCCGATCATGTCGGCGGTGTGGATGCCGTGCGCAGCGCCACCGGCGCCGTGGTCTACGGCCCCGCACGCGAGAAAATCCCCGAGCCGCTGCACCGCCTGGCGCACGGTGATGCTGTGGAAGCCATGGGGCTTCGGTTCGAAGTCATGGATGTGCCCGGCCATACCGCTGGCCACATTGCCTACTACTGCCCCGACATCGACGGGGAGCCCCTGCTGTTCTGCGGCGACACGCTTTTTTCGGGCGGCTGTGGCCGGCTGTTTGAAGGCACGCCCGCCCAAATGCTGAACTCCCTGGACCAGCTGGCGGCGTTGCCCGGCAACACCCGCGTATGCTGCACCCATGAGTACACCCTCTCCAACCTGAAATTTGCGCGGGCCGTGGAACCCGGCAATGCGGCCTTGCTCCACTACAGCAGCCAGTGCGAAGCACTGCGGGCCCGCCACCAGCCCACACTGCCGTCGCGCATGGCCCTGGAGCAAGACATCAACCCCTTCCTGCGCGTGCGACAGCCTGCAGTGGCCCAGGCGGCCCATGCCTACGACGCAAAGGTGAATCAAGACGATGCCGTGGCGGTACTGGCCGCACTGCGTCAATGGAAAAACGAGTTTCGATGAAAATTTTGCACATCGCCTGCCTGGCGTGCGCGCTCTGGCTCACGGGCTGCGCCACCACCGGGCCTTCGCAGGACAGCGCGGCTGACAGCGCACCCTCCACACCCACCGGTGCACCACCCCGGACCGCACACACTCCCGTCATCCCCAACGGCCCGCTCAGGCCCATCACCGCCGCGCAGGCCTCCAGCGGCGAGGTCGCATCGCTCTCGGCCCCCGCCGACCTGTGGGACCGCATCCGCCGAGGCTTTGCCATGCCAGACCTGCAGCACGAACTGGTGCAGGACCGCGAGCAGTGGTACGCCACGCGACCCGACTACATGCAGCGCATGACCGAGCGCTCCAGCAAGTACCTTTTCCATATCGTTGAAGAGCTGGAGCGACGCGGCATGCCCACCGAGCTGGCGCTGCTGCCCTACATCGAAAGCGCGTTCAACCCGCAGGCTGTGTCCAGCGCCAAGGCGGCCGGCATGTGGCAGTTCATGCCCGCCACCGGCAACTATTTCGACCTCAAGCAGAACGCCTTCCGCGACGACCGCCGCGATGTGCTCGCCTCCACGCGCGCTGCACTCGACTACCTGCAAAAGCTCTACGGCATGTTTGGCGACTGGCACCTGGCCCTGGCCGCCTACAACTGGGGCGAAGGCAGCGTAGGCCGGGCCATTGCCCGCAACCAGAAGCAGGGACTGGGCACCAGCTACACCGACCTGAACATGCCGGCCGAAACCCGCATGTATGTGCCCAAGCTGCAGGCCGTGAAGAACATCGTAGCCAACCCCGAGGCCTTCCGCACCGAGCTGCCCCTCATCGAAAACCACCCCTATTTCCAGACGGTGGACATCACCCATGACATCGACGTTGCGCTGGTGGCCACGCTGGCAGGCATTCGCGAGGAAGATTTCCGCGCGCTGAACCCGTCGTTCAACAAGCCTGTCATTCTGGCTGCCGGTACGCCACAAATCCTGCTGCCCTGGGACAACGCCAAGGTGTTCCAGCGCAACCTTGAAGCGCGCCGCGAGGGCCAGTATGCAAGCTGGACCGTGTGGTCCGTGCCCTCCACCATGACGGTCTCCGAAGCCGCCCAGCGGGCAGGCATGAGCGAGAACGACCTGCGCAGCATCAACAACATTCCTCCCCGCATGCTGATCAAGGCAGGCTCGGCGTTGATGGTCCCGCGTTCATCCGCCATCCGGCAGGACGTCTCTTCGCACCTGGCAGACAACGGCCAGGTCGCTTTCTCGCCAGAGATCGTGACCCGCCGCACCACGGTGCGAGCCCGCAAGGGTGAAACCGTGGCCAGCATTGCCCGGCGCTACAAGCTCAGCGCTGCCAGCGTGGCCGACTGGAACGACGTGCGCGCCAGTGCGGCCTTCAAGCTGGGCGAGCAGGTGGTCGTGTACCTGCCCGTGCGACAGGCCACGCAGGCCCGTGGCACGGTGGCCCGCTCCGGATCTGATAAGCGCTCGGCTGCTGCGCCTGTACGCCGAGGGGGAACCCCCTCCAAGGTCAAGCGCCGCTAAAACGCCATTGAAACGCCGCGGGCAACGCGCAAGAAGGCGTCACCAGGCGCCTCAGACCTTCAGCGAGTGCATGCCCAGCAGCCCCAGAATGCCCATGATGATGAGGTACAGCGCCACGATGGTGCTGAGCAGACGGGGCATGACGAGGATGAGAATGCCCGCGATCAAAGAGACAAGCGGGCCGATGCTGAGGGTAAAAGACATGGAGCAATCCTGGTGAGGTAGATGACTGGTAGGCCGAGGCTACGGCAAACCGAACGCCGACGAATGTAAGCCATCTTCCCGACCCGGATGCCGACGCATTGCGACAGTGCGCGGCATCCACTGATCAATCTGGGTCCTGCACTGCCACTGCTCCCCTGCGGTCACCCCCAAAGTGGCCCAGCGAGTATCCGGTGCGCGAGCTCAGACGTTGAATTTCTGCCGCGCCTTGCGCACGAAATCGTTGGTGTAGGTGCGTGCCAGCTCCACCTTGAAATCCGCCAACTCGGGGTGCACGCGCGAGAGCACGCGCAAGGCCGTGGCTGCGCCATCATCGGGCATCATCCCGTGGGTCGAATAGGTCTCGCGCACCCGGCTGAAGGCCGCCAGGTAAAGCCCCCGGTCTCCCATCAGGTAGCCCGGAGGCACCGCCTTGACAAGGTCTGCCGGGGCAGCGGTCTGCAGCCATTTGAGGGCATGCACGATGCCGTTGGCCAGTGCCTGGGCCTGGGCGGCATGTTTTTGCAGGAAGGGCTGCGGCGCATAAAGACAGCTGGCTGGCAGGGCGCCGCCAAACATCTCCTGCGCGGCCTTGAGTGAGCGCATGTCGCCCGCAATGCGTGTGTCTGCCTTTTGCTCCAGCAGCGTCATGATCGGGTCGGCATGGCACAGCGCATGCACCTGTCCGGAACGCAGCGCATTCATCGCGGCCATGCCAGAGCCCACGCCCACAAACGCCACGTCACGCGGCCCCATGCCCGCTCGGGCCAGCACCACGCTGGCCGCCAAGTGCGTAGATGACCCCACCGATGACACGCCAATGCGCCGTCCCTGCAGATCCGCCAGATCCTTGTACGCAGGCAGCGAGCGTTGCGAAACCCCCAGCGCCAGTTGAGGCGCACGCCCCATCACCACCAGCGAGCGGTAGGACTGGCCACGCACCTGCTGCCGGATGGTGTGCTCGAAGGCTCCGGCACAGACATCGGCCCCACCCTCCTGCACCGCCTGCAGGGCCAGGGCGCCGGCCGAAAAATCACGCACCGTCACGTCCAGACCTTCCGCCTTGAAGTAGCCCAGCTGGTCGGCCAGCGCCAGCGGCAGGTGGTAGAGCACGCCCTGTCCGCCCACGGCAATGGTGACGTTGCCCAGCGCTGCTGCCCCCTCTGCCTGCGCCCGCACAATGGCAGGCGCAAACACCCCGGCCGCCGACAGGGCGGTGACGGCGCCAAAGGCGCGGCGGGTGAGCAATGGGCGGGTCATGGAAATCCGTGAGAATCAGTGGAAGCAGCAATGCTGCATTGCAACAATCGTGCCCCAGAGCCCACAAACCCGCATCAGGGGGAATCCCTGCGGGTTTCTACGTACCAGGGTTAAAAGAAACTGGAGCCCGACAGGCAGCCCCCGAAAGAGTGGCGCCAGCCTTTCTTCAAAGGCCGGGCTGGCAAAGATCAGCGGTAGCCGACGAACAGGATGCCGATATTGACCAAAAACGCTGCGGCCCAGACCACACTGCGCACGGTGGGCATGTCGGACACGTACATCATGATGTAGAAGATGCGCAGCATGACGTACAGCAGCGCCAACATGTCCAGCAACGTCTGCCCCGCCCCGAGCAGGTGCGCGATGATCACGGCACCGATGAAGAACGGCAAGCCTTCGAAACTGTTGGCCTGCGCCGCATTGGCGCGGGCCCGCCAGTCGGTCTGCCGAGCCATCCAGGCGCGGGGGTCACGGTTGTCAAAGCCACCGTCCTTGCGCGACTTGCCGAAGCTGCCACTCTTGGCCAGCCAGGCGCAGCCCATGGGAAGCAGGGCTGCGATCAGCACGCACCAGTAGGCCACTGTGAACCGTGCGACATGCATGGTGGTATTCATTTTTAAGCCTTTTTTGGCTCTAGCGCTTGATACACAAGCGCTAGCAGCTATTAAATTGTGAGTATTCTAGCCGCCGCAGGCACAAGTTTCGCGAACAAACACTTAGCGACGATCCACCAGCGCATGCGCAATCGTGCCCAGGTCCACGTACTCCAGCTCGCTGCCCACGGGCACGCCGCGCGCGAGCCGTGTCACGTGCAGCCCCCGGCTCCTGAGCGCCTCGCTGATCACATGGGCCGTGGCCTCTCCTTCGGCATTGAAGTTGGTCGCCAAAATGACCTCCTGCACGGTGCCGTCGGTGGCCCGGTCCATGAGCTTTTGCAGGCCAATTTCCTTGGGGCCAATGCCATCGAGGGGGCTCAGCCGCCCCATCAGCACAAAGTAAAGCCCCTTGAATGCCCCCGTGCGCTCCAGCGCCGACTGATCGGCCGGTGTCTCGACCACGCACAGCCGCGTCGCATCGCGCTCAGGGTCCAGGCAGGTACTGCACACCTCGGCCTCGGTGAACGTGTGGCAGCGCGCGCAATGGTGCACGGTGCCCACCGCATCGCCGAGCGCCCGCGACAAGGCCAGCGCCCCCTCCCGATCATGCTGCAGCAAATGAAACGCCATGCGCTGCGCAGACTTCACCCCCACCCCCGGCAAGCGGCGCAGCGCCTGGATCAGAACGTCGAGGGAGTTGGTGGTGGACATGGACAGACTAGATGCGATGCGCGTGACGTTGTAGGGAGCGGCGGAGCCAGGCTTCGACAAGCTCAGCCCAAACGGATGTAGGGAAGACAAACAGGTGCTCGCCCTCTGCCTTCACACCCCACCCTCAAGGGCGTAGCGAGCGGGATGAGCTGCTAGGCGGACGGAGCACAGGAACCGGAACGTACTTCCTGTACGTGAGGATTCCGAGCACCGCCCAACGACGCAGATCGCCCGCTCGGTAGCCAACCCTCAGAAAGGGAATTTCATGCCGCCGGGGAGGCCTGGCATGCCTTGGGTGAGCTTGCCCATCTTCTCCGAAGAAGTCTCTTCCGCCTTGCGCACCGCAGCATTGAACGCCGCCGCAACGAGGTCTTCCAGCATGTCCTTGTCTTCGGCCAGCAGGCTCGGGTCGATGGTGATGCGCTTGACGTCGTGCTTGCACGTCATCACCACTTTCACCAGGCCCGCGCCCGATTCACCCTCCACCTCGATGAAGGCCAGCTCGTCCTGCGCCTTCTTGAGGTTGTCCTGCATCGCCTGGGCTTGCTTCATGAGGCCTGCAAGTTGTCCTTTGTTGAACATGGTGTGGTTTCCTTTGCTTTCTTTCTGGTTGATCGATTCCCACGAAGGGAGAGAGATTCGGTATCCGAGATGCACGGTATTGTGCTGTGCAATGTCAGCGGCCCTCGAAACTGGCACACGCCAATCCAGTGCACTCGTGGAGCTGGCTTTGCCAAGCCACCGAGTGCGTCCCCCTCCCGCGAAGCGAGAGAGGGGGAAGGCGCCGCAGGCGACTCAGGGGGCGCTTCATCTCACGCAGGCTTGATGCTGCCCGGCACGATTCTCGCGCCATAGTCGCGCACCAGCGACTGCACATAGGGGTCGTTGTTCACAATCTCCTCAGCACGGCGCTGGCGCTCGGCCGCGGCAGCGGCATTGCGGCGGGCGGGGCTGTCGATGACGTGGCCCACCTCCACACTGATCTGGGTGGCATGGCCCGCAGCCTCCAGCGCGGCGCGCAGGCGCTCGCGTGCAGTAGGCTGGTTCAGCGACTCACGCTCCACACGCAGCAGCCAGTGGCCTCCGTCGCGCGCCACCAGTTGCGACTGCAGGGCCAGTTCGCGCACCAGGGCGGTAATCGATTCTGCCGCCACCATCTGCTGCACGGTGGCATGCCAGACATCGCCCTCCTCGGTGGGCGTGTAGCGCGCAGAGACGGGCGTGGGCGCAGAAAGCGGCAACGGTTGCAGACGCTCCCCTGGTTCGGGCGATTCACGCACCGGGATTGCTACATATTCAGGAGCGCCTTGCGCTTGCTGAGGTTGCGCTGGACGCTGATTTTGCCCAAATCTCTCGGGCGTACGCACCGGCAGTGCCGTGGCGGCGGAGTTTGCAGGTGATGCAGCACCCGGCTCTTCCGAGCCTGGCCAGGGTGGTGGCTCCGCAGAGTCCACGGATTCGGCGGGTTCTGCAGAAATCTCCGGTGGCAATGCTGGCGAGGCACCTGCTGCAGGCGCTGCGGGAGGCACCGCTGGTGGCACCTGGGGAGCAGGCGCGGGCGTCGGCGCCGTTCGCGCCACGGGGGCTGGCACCGCCACGGCTGCCGCTGCGGGAGCGGCCGAAACCGCTGCTGGTGGGCTGGAAGACGCCGCTTCAGCCCGCGTCAGAGTTTTTTTTTCAGCCGATTCGCCAACACCGCTTACAGGCTTGAACGCCAGCAAGCGCAGCAGCACCATGGTCAGTGCCGCGTACTCATCGGGCGCCAGACCCAGTTCACCGCGCCCGTGCAGGCACAAACTGTAGAGCAGCTGGGTTTCGTCAGCAGGCATCAGCGCGGCCAGGCGGGCCGTTTCTGCGGCCTCGGGGTCGTCGGCATCCACGGCGCCTGCCATCTGGGGCACGGCCTGGAACACCGCCATACGCTGCAGCACGGCGCTCATTTCTTCGAGCGTGGAGGCGGCCGACAGGCCATTGAGACGCAGCGTGTCCGAGGTTTCCACCACGGTCTTGCCGTCGCCCTCGGCCAACGCGCCGATGAGGCGAAACACGTAGGAGCGGTCCACCGCGCCCAGCATCTGGCGCACGGCGGCTTCCTGCAACTGGCCGCTGCCAAAAGCGATGGCCTGGTCGGTGAGCGACAGTGCATCGCGCATGGAGCCCCGCGCGGCGCGCGACAGCAGGCGCAGGGCCTGGGGCTCGGACGATACGTTTTCCGACGCCAGCACCTGCGTGAGGTGGCTCAGGACCGTCTCGGGCGCCATGGGCCGCAGGTTGAACTGCAGACAGCGGCTCAGCACCGTCACCGGCACCTTCTGCGGGTCGGTCGTGGCCAGCACGAACTTGAGGTATTCAGGAGGCTCTTCCAGCGTCTTGAGCATGGCGTTGAACGCCGTATTCGTGAGCATGTGCACTTCGTCGATCATGAAGACCTTGAAGCGGCCCTGCACTGGCTTGTAGACCGCCTGCTCCAGCAGGCTCTGCACCTCATCCACACCCCGGTTCGATGCAGCATCCAGCTCGGTGTAATCCGGGAAGCGACCACTGTCGATATCCGTACAGGCCGAGCACACGCCGCAGGGTGTGGCGGTGATGCCGCCCTGACCGTCGGGCCCCTGGCAGTTGAGCGATTTGGCCAGAATGCGCGACACCGTCGTCTTGCCCACACCCCGCGTGCCTGTGAACAGGTAGGCATGGTGCAGGCGCTGTGTGTTGAGCGCATTGGTGAGGGCCTGCACCACATGCTCCTGCCCCACCATTTCGGTGAAATTGCGGGGACGGTACTTGCGGGCGAGCACGAGGTAGGACATCCGGCAGATTCTACGGGCTGTGCCGAGTGTCCTTCCAGCGCCCACGGCAGCGGGGCTGTTCAGAAAAGTGCATCCGCATCCGTCGTACAATCGACGGTGACGGGCCTCCTCGCATGGTGAAGCGGCCAACCGGGTCAGGTGGGGAACCAAGCAGCCCTAACTGTGGAGTCAGTGCCGGGGGTAAGGCTCGTCAACTTCTTTTTTTGCGCTGTCGCGCAGCCCCCTCCCAGCGGCGACATTCTTCGCGATGTCCCCTTGCCTGGCAAGGCCAGGCCCTTCGCCTCAGGCGCAAGCACCTTTCGTTCAGCGTTTTCAAGTTCCGGCAGCTTGGCGCAGCCAGTGCAGCGCGCCCAACCCCGCCACGCGGCCACTGGCCAAGCTGGCCGTGAGCAGATAGCCCCCGGTGGGCGCCTCCCAATCGAGCATTTCGCCCGCGCAGAACACGCCCGGTAAGGCATGGGCCATGAGGTGCGTGTCCAGCGCCTCAAAAGCCACACCACCCGCGGTGCTGATGGCTTCGTCGATGGGCCGTGTGGCCACGACCGTGATGGGCAGTGCCTTGATGGCGTGTGCCAGAGCCACCGGGTCGTTCATGCCGTCCTTGCCCAGGTGTTCATACAGGATGCCCGCCTTGATGCCATCGAGCCCCAGACGGCTCTTGAGGTGGCTGGACAATGAACGTGATCCGCGTGGATGGCGCACTTCCACCAGCACGCGTTCCGGCGTGTGGTCGGGCAGCAAATCCAGATGAAAAGTGGCATGGCCGTGGGCCTCGATCTCATCGCGCAGCAGGTGCGACGCGGCGTAGACCAGGCTGCCCTCGACGCCTGTCGCTGTGGCCACGAATTCACCTCTGCGGCTGAACGTGCGGCCCTGGCTGTCGGTGAAAGCCAGCGCCACCGTCTTGAAGGGCTGGCCTGCAAAACGCTCGACAAAATGGGGCGTCCAGCCCACAGCGGGAACGGGGGTGCGGCCGATCAGCTCCTGCAAGAACGCGCGGCGCGTCTCACCCGCCGGCGCATCGGCGCGCAGCACGTCAAAACCACAGTTGGAGGGCCGCAGCGGCGCCACAGCCACACCGCGCTGCGCCAGCAGCGGCACCCAGGCACCATCCGACCCCAGGCGTGCCCAGCTGCCACCGCCCAGCGCCAACACCACCGACCTGGCGGCCACTGCCACCTCGCCCGCAGGGGCTGCAAAACGCAGGGCACCATCGTCCGACCAGCCCAGCCAGCGGTGTCGCATGTGGAACACCACGCCCTGCCCGCGCAGGCGCTGCAACCAGGCGCGCAGCAAGGGCGCGGCCTTCATGTCAGCGGGGAACACACGGCCGGAGGTGCCCACAAAGGTCTCTACGCCCAGGCCTTGCGCCCAGGCGCGCAGCTCGGGCCCGCCAAATTCCTGCAGCAAAGGTTCGACCTGAGGCTGGCGCTCTGCATAGCGGCTGACAAACGGAGCATGGGGCTCGGAATGTGTGAGGTTGAGCCCGCCCTTGCCCGCCAGCAGAAACTTGCGCCCCACCGAAGGCATCGCGTCGAACAGATGAACAGCCACCCCCGCCTGGGCCAGCACCTCGGCCGCCATCAGGCCCGCCGGGCCACCGCCGATGATGACCACATCGCACGGCAAAGTCCCCGCAGGCAGGGCTGGTGCGACGGGTGAATCGGAAGGAGAAAGGGTGTGAGACACGGGAGAACCTTGCTAAAAGTGGGGGCGTTGTGCGGGTTGGAAGCCCTGGGTGCGGGTCAAAACAAAGAGCCTTGCGCAGAATCTGCAGGCCCCGGCGCGGGGCGTGGACGCTCGGGCTTTGCTAAGGCATCCGGCGCAGCGGGGGCGAGAGTATGCCCGACGGCGGCAGGGGTGGGCCCGCCCCCTGCCCGCACCAAACGCCCATCGCCTGTGAGGAAGGCCGCGTGCACGGCCTCGCCCGGCATCAGGGCCTGTACGGCTTCTTGGTAGCGCTGCAGTTGCGCCACCAGCGCTTGCTGGCGCTGAGGCTGGGAGGCGCTTTTGTAGTCGAGCACCCACCAGCCTGCCACGGCGTCATCTGCAGACAGGGCACGGCGCAGCACCAGCCGGTCGATGCGCAGGCTTTGGCCCTGGTAATGCAGCGGGGCTTCGTTGATGGCGGTCTGCACCAGCTCCGGGTCCCACGCCCAGGCTCCCTCCCCGGCCAGGATGCCCTGTGCCATGCGGGCCGCCAACTCGGCCGCTGCAGGGGCAATGTCGTGGTCGCTGGCCAGCCTTGCAATGCGCGCAGCAGGCCAGCCGTGGGTGCGCAGGTCGGCCAGCGGGGCACCGGCCACACCGGCCTGCTCCAACAGTTGGTGCATGGCGTCGCCCTGGCGTGACAGGGGGGTGGACTCGGCGTCGCCAGGCATGGCCACGGGCGTAGCACTGGTGGGGTCGGCAGCTGCAGCACCAGGTTTGGTGCGGGCGCTTTGCAGGGCTTCGGGCAGGGGGTGCAGCGCGGCAATGGTGAAGGTGTCGGGGGTCGCACCGGCTCCAGCGGAAGGCGCTGGGCCCGCGCCCGCGTCCACCTCGGTCACCAGTGGTGCCAGTCGGTTCCACCAGCTGCCCGGCGCCGAATTGCCGGGTTGCACGGACGACAGCGCCAGGCAATGTTTGGCGCGCGTCATGGCCACGTAGAGCATGTTCAACTCCTCGCGGCTGCGGGCCTGCTGCTCGGCGACCAGCGCGGCCTCTGCACTGGGCGGCGGGTTCGATTCGCTGGCCAGAAAAACGAAGGCCGAGGGCACTGCCTGCTCGCCAGGCCAGTCCACCAGCACGCCCATGGTCTCGGCTTTTTGCGGGCGGGTGTCGGTGTCGAGCAGCAGCACGCAGTCGGCCTCCAGCCCCTTGGCGCCGTGCACCGTCAGCAGGCGAACGGCCTGCGCATCGGCCCGGCCGGGGGCGCGCACGCCGCACTTCTTCATGGCCCGCACAAACGCATAGGGCGTGAGGTAGCGGCCGCCGTCGTGCTGCAGCGATGCCGCCAGCAGCGCGCGCAGGTTGGCCTGCACTGCCTGGCGCTGGGTGACCGGGGCAGCAGCGGCGAAGCAGGCCAGCACGTCGCCGTGCTCGTAGATGGCATGCAGCGCATCGTGCGGCGGCAGGCCACTCACCCAGTCTTGGTATTGAATCAAAACAGGCCTCAGCGCTTTCAAATCAGGCGCAAGCAGCTCACTTTTTAATAGCAAATCAAACCAACTGCAGCCCGCATGTTCCGGCTGGCGGCGCAGCACGGCCAAGGCCACCAGGGCGTCGTCGCCCAGGCTGAAAAGGGGCGACTTGAGCGCGCGGGCCAGCGACAGGTCGTGGGTGGGCGAGACCAGTACATCCAGCAACGCCACCATGTCCTGCACCTCGGGCGCGTCGAACAGGTCCGCCTTTTCGGGCTGCACACAGGGCAGGTGCAGGGCGCGCAGGGCGTCTTGCATGCTGGCCAGGCGGTCGCGCTTGCGGGCCAGCACCAGCACCTCTTTGGGCGGCGTGCCGCTGGCAATCTGCGCGGCCACCCAGGCAGCGGCCTGGGTGCATTCGCGCATGCGCTGGGTTTCTTCGGCCTCGTGGCGGGGTTCGGTCAGGCTGTCGCGCCAGGCCAGGGGGTCGCGCGCTGCGCCCTGGCCATCGTCGTCCGCGTCGGTGATGGCGGGCAGGCGCAGCAGCTGGCCTGTATGTTTCGATTCAGTGGTGTGGTCGCGGAATCCGCTGGTCTCTTGCTGCGCCTGGGCCTGGCCCATCACGGCGTTGACGGCGCCGATCACGCCCTGCGCATTGCGGCGTGTGTGGTCGCAGCTCAAAAGATCACCGCCCAGCCCATCGCGCACAAAAGCCTGCGCGGCGATGAACACCTGCGGCTCGGCGCGGCGAAAGCGGTAGATGCTCTGCTTGGGGTCGCCCACGATGAACACGCTGGGTGCGGCCGAACCACCGCCCGAGCCCGCATAGCCGGACAGCCACGCGTGCAGCGCCTGCCACTGCAGCGGGTTGGTGTCCTGGAACTCATCGACCAGCAGGTGGCGGATGCGGGCATCGAGCCGCTCCTGCACCCAGCCGCTGAGCACCGGGTCGGCCAGCATGACCAGGGCGGTGCGCTCCACATCGTTCATGTCCACCCAGCCGTGCTGCTGCTTGACGGCCACAAACTGCGCAATCAGGCAGCGCGCCAGCCGGGCCATGCGCTGCTGGTGCTGCCAGGCCTCGTGCTGGCGGCGGGCGGTGAGCAGGCGCTGCAGCTCGGGCTCGGCCTCCTGCGCGGCGGGGAACTTCTCCAGGTTCTTGGAGAGGCGGTCTTCCTTGGCCACGAACATCGCACGGCGCAATTGGTCCAAGCGCTGATTCAGGTCGGCGCAGGCCAGCGCGTCGATGATGGCGTCCGCCGCTTTCTGAGGGGTCTTGTTGGCCTCTGCGCCCAGGGCGCTGGCGCGGCTGCGCCAGCGTTGAAGAGCAGCTTCGGTCTGCAAAGCATCGGCCGGCTCTGCCAACGCGGCCAGTTCGGGGTAGGCCTGCTGGAACGACGGCACCGAGGCATCCACCACACCTGCCTCGTCGGCCAGATCGAACTCCACCCGCTTGGCCAGCGCCGCTGCCAGGGCCTTGTGCGTTTGCGAGCGGCCGTGGCGGGCCACCACGGCTTCGTAGTCGGCGCGCAGGCTTGCGCTGTCGGCAACGGTCTGCAAGAACGGGGGCCACACCTCGCGCACGGCCTCGGCATCGTCTTCGAGCAGCTCAAAGTGCGCGGGCAGGCCCTGTTGCTGCAGCAGCGCCAGCGGGGCTGTGCCCAGCAGCGCGGCAAACCAGCTGTGGAAAGTGCGGATTTGCACCGGGCGGCCCGCTTCGAGCAGCTGGCGGTATAGATTTTGTAGCGCCTCGCGCTTTTCCAGCGCGCCTTGGGGGCTGATTCCGCGTGCAATCAGCTCGGCCGTCAGTTCTTCCACCGGCTTGTGGCTGAACTGCTCCAACCATTCTTGCAGGCGCTGGCGCATTTCGCCCGCCGCCTTTTTGGTGAAGGTGATGGCCAGGATCTCGTGCGGCGCGCAGCCGTCGAGCAGCGCTCGCAGCATGCGCGAGACCAGCATCCAGGTCTTGCCCGCACCCGCGCAGGCCTCCACCGCCACGCTGCGTGCGGGGTCGCAGGCAATGGCATAGAAGGCCTCGCGCGAGACGGGGCGGCCGTTGTGTTCGTAGGCGGCCTGGGTGGGTTGTGGAATGCTGACGGTCATGGCGTCTCTTGCGCGGGCAACGCCTGTTCAGCGTCCGCCCAGTAGTCTTTGCGGCACAGGCCGCGCACGGCGCAGAACTCGCACACCGAGCCCTCGCCCAGCGCGGGCAGCGGCGCACCGGCGGCGATGCGGGCCATGTCGTGCTGTATGCCTTCGATCAGCACATCGCGCAGGTGCACCACCTCGTCCTGTTCGTGTATCTGTGTCTCGCCGCGCTCGCCCACGTTGACGTAGGCAGCGCGCAGGGTATCGTGGCTCAGCAGGGCGGCGTAGAAGGCCAGTTGCGTGTCCTCCGCTCCGCTCTTGATGCGCTGGCGGGTCACGCTGTCGCTTTCGGTTTTGTAGTCAATCACCAGCACCGTGGGCTCGCCGGTAGACGAGACACCATCGATGCGGTCGAGGGTGCCGACCAGCTCCAGATCGCCCAGCGGCTGGCGCGCCTTGACCTCGGCCTGGCGGAAGGTGGCGCCCTGCTGCTCGTGCCCTGCCAGCCATTGCAGGTAGCCGTCGCGCATTTGCGCCCAGCCTGCGGCAAAGGGCAGAAAGTCTCCGTCTTGCAACCGCTGTTCGCGGGTGACAGCCTCGGCGGCGGCGTCCATGCGGGTGCGGCGCTCGTCCGGGTGGTCGGTGGGCTCAGCCAGCAACGCCTCGTGAAAGTGCTGCAGCACGGCGTGCAGCCAGTTGCCAAAGTCGCGCTTGTCCACTTCGGCATCCAGTTCGTCGGCCTCGCGCAGACCCAGCTGGCGCTGTGCAAAGAAGCGGTACGGACAATGGCGCAGGTCGGAATACGCGGTGGACGACAGGTGCGCCACCGGCAACGCCTGGCCCACGGGCTGGGGACGCAGCGTGGGAGTGGCGGCCACCGCACGGGCCGCACGGTCGTCCGTGCCGGGTGTAGCGGCGCCATCCAGTTGCAGGGCCAGCACCAGGGCGCTGGCTAGCAGGGGCTCGCCGCCCTCATCGCCGGTGCGCCACAGCACGTCCACCACGGGCGTGCGCAGGGCGTGGGCCCAGGCGGCCCGCTGGGCGGCCTCCAGCGACTGGCGTGTGGGCAGGCCCCAGGCCTCGCGCTGGGCCTGCGACCAGTCGCCTGATGGTTCAGGCGCGGCTTGCAAACGCTTTTCATCGCAGCCCGGCAGCACGGCGGCGGCAAAGGGACGGGCCAGCAGTTGCGGCAGGGGCACCACCACCACGGGCGCATCGGCGGCCTGTGCGGCCACGTAGCGCCCGGCTTCGAGCACGTCCTTGGCCCATCGGGTGAATTCGGCCAGCGTCATGCGCCGGCCCGCGCTGTCGCCCCAGGCGTCCAGCTCGGCCTGTTGGCCGTCTTGCAGGCGCAGAGCAGCCAGCACACGCATGCCGGCCGGGTCGGCCGAGAGTCCTTGCCACTGGCCCGCCTGCTCCAGCACGGCGCGCAGGGCGGGCAGCCACTGCGCCAGCGGGCGCGCAGTGCGCAGGGTGTCACGCCAGGCCTCCACCGTGGCCACGGTGCGGGCCAGGTGGGGCTGGGCGCTCAGGTCGCGGGCGGCAGCAGCGCTCCAGTGCTGCACCACGCCCTTGCGCAGCCATTGCTCCAGCCGATTCACCTCGCCCGGCATCAGCGCAGGGGTGTGTTTGATCCAGTCCAGCACCACGTTGGAAGAGGCGTTCCACGCCGCAGCCTGCAGCGTGGCCATGACCCGCGAAGCGGCGCGTGTGGTCGAGAGAATCCAGCCACTTTCATCGCGCACCAGCACACCGCTGCTGTCCAGGTGGGCCAGCACGCGGCGGATCAAGGCCCGGTCAGTCGCAGCCAGCGCCACGGGCACCCGGCCATCGCGGACATGGGCCAACACGCAGGCGGCGGCGCGGTGGGCTTCGTCTTCGGCATCGGTGGCTGCGTGCAGAGCGCGTTTTGGCGGCGCGGGAGCTTCATCGACCAATGCTGGCAGCGCAACACAAGCCCCCTGCTCGCCCCAATGGGCCAGCAGGGCCTGGGGGAGCGCGTCGGACTGAAAGCCTTCGAGCACCACCAACACATCCACCGCCGCGCGCACACCGGGCTCGAACAGCACATCGGTGGCGTGACGCGAGGCCAGCACCCATTCCAGCGCCAGGCGCGCCACCAGGGCCTCGTAATGCAGGCTGCTGCCCTCGTCGGCGGTGGCCAGCAGTTTGCGGGCCTCGTCGCCCCAGGCGGCGCGCTGCGCGGGGGGCACAGCGGCCACGGCGGGTGCCAGTTGTGCGGCGGCTTCTTGCAGGGGCGTGGCCAGCATCTCGCGCTGGGCGCCCTGCCCCACACGATCGAGCAAGGCGCGGGCCGTGAGGGTGTCGCGCGCCACGTCGCCCGCAAAGTCGTCGGCCGAAGGCTCAAACACCTGCAACTGGCGAGCCCAGTTGCGGGTGGTTTCAAAGCGCGGCGCAAAGCCTTGCGGAAACTGCAGCGCCCAGTGGCGCTGGGCCCAGGGCATGAGCTGGGCGTAGGGCACCAACACCACTGTGCGCGCCAAATGGGCGCCATGGGCCTGGGCATGTGCGGCCACCTGGGCCAGAGCACGTTGCCACAAGGCGGTGCTGGCGACAGCAAACCCACTGGTTTGATCGCTTTTCGCTATGACTGTCATAGCGTCGCAAGGCCCGGCCACACCGGTGAACGTGGGATTGGTTTCTGTCACAATGCCCAGACTTTAAACGTACACCGGTCACAACCCGCTCAAAATCAAGGAATCCGCCATGGCCAGCGAACTCATCAAACATGTCTCTGACGCCAGCTTTGAAGCCGACGTGCTGCAACCCGGCTCCGCCGTGCTGGTGGACTACTGGGCCGAATGGTGCGGCCCCTGCAAAATGATTGCCCCGATCCTGGACGAAGTGGCAGGCACCTACCAGGGCAAGCTGCAGATCGCCAAGATGAATGTGGACGAAAACCGCGAGATCCCCGCCAAGTTCGGCATTCGCGGCATTCCCACACTGATGCTGTTCAAGGACGGCCAGCTGGCCGCCACCAAGGTCGGCGCCATGAGCAAGGCGCAACTGACCGCCTTCATCGATCAGCAACTGGCCTGATCCGCACCCACAACCCCGCGCCTGCCCATGCACGCGGGGTTGTTTGTTTTCACGACACCACTTGCAGCGCCAGACACAGACCGAATTCGGATCCCGTGAATCTCCCGCTTTTTTTCCTGTCATAATTCCTTCAGATCACCGGCCTGCACGCATTGGCAGCCGGACCGAGATCCCCGGCGAGCCAGACCTGCAAACAGCAGCCCATCTGGCACCAGCCCTCCTCCCCCAAGATTCATACCAGCTCCGCCAAGGAGTCATTCCATGCACTTAAACGAACTCAAGGCACTGCACGTGTCTGAAGTCCTGAAGCAAGCCGAAGAACTCGAAATCGAAAATACCGGCCGCATGCGCAAGCAGGAGCTGATGTTTGCGATCATCAAGAAGCGGGCCAAGACCGGGGAACAAATCATTGCCGATGGCGTGCTGGAAATTTTGCCCGACGGTTTCGGCTTCCTGCGCAGCCCCGACACGAGCTTCACGGCCAGCACGGACGACATCTACATCAGCCCGAGCCAGGTGCGCCGTTTCAATCTGCACACCGGCGACATGATCGAAGGTGAAGTCCGCACACCCAAAGACGGTGAGCGCTACTTCGCCCTGAACAAGCTCGACTCCGTCAACGGCGGCCCGCCGGAGCAGAACAAGCACAAGGTGATGTTCGAGAACCTGACGCCCCTGTTCCCCAAGGAACAGATGAAGCTGGAGCGCGACTTCAAGGGCGAAGAAAACATCACAGGCCGCATCATCGACATCATTGCGCCCATCGGCCGTGGCCAGCGCGCGCTGATCGTCGCCCCGCCCAAGAGCGGCAAGACGGTGATGATGCAGCACATCGCCCACGCCATCACGGCCAACAACCCCGACGTGCACCTGATGGTGCTGCTGGTGGACGAGCGCCCTGAAGAAGTGACCGAAATGCAGCGCACGGTGAAGGGCGAGATCATCGCCTCCACCTTCGACGAGCCCGCCGCCCGCCACGTGCACGTGGCCGAGATGGTGATCGAGCGCGCCAAGCGCCTGGTCGAGCTGAAGAAGGACGTGGTCATCCTGCTGGACTCCATCACCCGCCTGGCGCGCGCCTACAACAACGTCGTGCCCTCCAGCGGCAAGGTGCTTTCGGGCGGTGTGGACGCCGCCGCACTGCAGCGCCCCAAGCGCTTCTTCGGCGCCGCGCGCAAGGTCGAAGAAGGTGGCTCGCTCACCATCATCGCCACCGCGTTGGTCGACACCGGCAGCCGCATGGACGAAGTGATCTTTGAAGAGTTCAAGGGCACGGGCAACTGCGAAATCCACCTGAACCGCCGCCTGTACGAAAAGCGCGTGTTCCCCGCCATCGAGCTCAACAAGAGCGGCACGCGCCGCGAAGAGCTGCTGCTGGCGCCCGAGATCCTTCAAAAGACCCGCATCCTGCGCCAGTTCATGTACAACATGGACGAGATCGAGTCGATGGAGCTGATGATCAAGAACATGAAGGCCACCAAGACCAATGTGGACTTCTTTGACATGATGCGAAGAGGAGGGTGACAGCCACCTGAGGCGCTTTCGCGCCTTCCCCCCTTCTCTCGAATTGCTACGCAATTCGGGAAGGGGGCCGCCGCCAGCGCGGCGGGGCGGGGCGGCCCTTGCGCGGCGGTTCTGGCCAGGGCCTTGCCAGTTTCAGCCGTTACGGGCCGTCGCGAAAATGCCATCAAACCGCCTGTGCAATAATAGAGGGCTTTTTCTGCGGAAAGTACGTTGGATGTTCCACGGCGCAAAGGTTGCTCCGGGTTCAGCGCGGCTCCCGCACTTGACAAGGATTGATCATGAAAGAAGGCATTCACCCCAACTACCGCGAAGTCCTGTTCTCGGACCTGTCCAACGGCTTCAAGTTCGTGACCCGTTCCTGCGTGAACACGAAGGAAATGGAAACCTTCGAAGGCAAGGAATACCCGCTGTTCAAGCTGGATACGTCTTCTGAATCGCACCCCTTCTACACCGGTACGCAAAAGTCGGTGGACAACATGGGTGGCCGCGTGGAGCGCTTCCGCAACCGTTTCGGCAAGACCGCAGCGAAGTAATTCGCCCTTGCGTTCCCGCCAAAAAGGCAGCCCGGGCAACCGGGCTGCCTTTTTCCGTTGGTTTTGCCCTTATTCTCGGTGGCTTCGCTTTGCCGCCCTCTGACGCGTGAATCCACCGACCCCCGCCATCGTTACCCAGAACGCTGTCAGCCCCCTGCCACGCTGGGCACTGGTACTGCTGTGTATTGCCTATGTCGTGCCCGGCTTCGTGGGGCGCGACCCGTGGAAAAGTGCGGATGTCACGGCGTTTGGCTACATGCTGGAGCTGGCCCACGGGCGCACGCCCTGGCTGAGCCCCCTGCTGGGCGGCATGCCCCCGGAAACCGAGGGACTGCTGCCGTACTGGCTGGGCGCTTGGGCAATTCAGCTGGCGCCCCAGTGGGTTTCTGCCGAGATGGCGGTGCGCCTACCCTTCGCACTCCTGCTGGTCATCACCCTCATTGCCACGTGGTACGCCGTCTACTACCTCGCCCGCAGCCCCGGCGCCCAGCCTGTGGCCTTTGCCTTTGGGGGCGAAGCCAATCCACCCGACTACGCCCGCGCCATTGCCGATGGCGGGTTGCTGGCCCTGATTGCCTGCCTGGGCCTCGCGCAGCTCTCGCATGAGGTCACCAGCTATCTGGTGCAGCTCAGTTGCACGGCGCTGATCTTTTTTGCGGTTGCAGCCATGCCCCACCGCACCGTAGCCCCTGCCGTGGCGCTGGCCACAGGCATGGTGGGGCTCACGCTGGCAGGCGCGCCGGCGCTTGCAGCATTGCTGGGACTGGGCAGCATGGTGGTGGTGGTGTATGCGCCAGGCAGCCAGACAGACCATCGCCTGCGCTGGGCCCTGGCCCTCGGGGCAATCACGTTGGCAGCGGCGCTGATCGCCTGGGGGCTCGATCTCTGGCGCTGGCGAATTGTGGATTCCGGCTCAGGCGGCAAAGAGTGGCAGAGCCTGGCGCGGCTGCTGCTGTGGTTTGGATGGCCCGCCTGGCCCCTGGCCCTGTGGACGCTATGGCGCTGGCGCAAGCAGATCATCAGCCGCCAGGGGCACAGGCACCTGCTGCTCCCGCTGTGGTTCTCGGCAGTCTCCATTGCCGCCACCATCACCACCCAACCTGCAGACAGGGCCCTCCTGCTCGGTCTGCCGGCCCTGGCGGCACTGGCAGCGTTTGCACTGCCCACGCTGCGGCGCAGTGTGGGGGCGCTGATCGACTGGTTCACGCTGCTGTTCTTCACCGTTTCAGCGCTGGCGATCTGGGTGATCTGGATTGCCATGCAAACGGGCGTTCCCGCCAAGCCTGCAGCCAATGTGGCCAAGCTGGCCCCTGGTTTTGTGCCGCAGTTTTCCGCACTGGCGCTTGTCGTGGCCCTGGCGGCCACCGTGGGCTGGTGCAGCCTGGTGTGGTGGCGCGCCGCGCGCAACCGGGCGCCCATCTGGAAGAGCCTGGTGCTGCCAGCCAGCGGCGCTGCGCTGGGCTGGCTGCTGCTGATGACTTTGTGGTTGCCGCTACTGGACTACGCCCGCAGCTATCGCCCCCAGGTTCGCAGTGTGATGGCCGCACTGGGCCCATCCCCGGGCTGTGTGCAGACGGTAGGGTTGAACCGTGCCCAGGTGGCGGCTCTGCAGTACCACGGTGGCCTATCGCTGCAGAGGGCGGGCCTGCAGGACGAGTGCGACTGGCTGGTGGCTGACATCGCCTCCTGGCCTCCGTCCGAGCGCATGGTGAATGTGGCGCGCTGGGAAGCCCGGGCCACCATTCCACGCCCCACTGACAAGAACGATCACCTCCTGGTGTTTCACCGTGCGGGGCCTGCACGCTGATGCCCGAATGATGCCGGAGTAATGTCGGAGCTTTCGACCATCTCGCGCCACGCCATCACGGTGCTGGCCGGGCAACTGGCGGTGATGGCGTTTGGCGTGACAGACACCATCGTCGCCGGGCGCCATGGAGAAGCCTCGCTGGCGGCACTCTCGGTGGGCAGCGCCATCTTCATCAGCGTGTATGTGGCGCTGATTGGCGTGCTGCAGGCGCTGCTTCCGGTGTGGGCCGAGTTGCGCGGCGCCCGGCAGACCGACGGCCTGGGCCGGTCTCTGCGGCAGTCGCTGTACCTGTGCGGCGCGGCCTCACTGGTGGGCATGGCCATCCTGCTGTCCCCCGCACCTCTGCTGCGCTGGACCGAGGTGCCGCCAGCCCTGCGCACCGAGGTGGAGAGTTACCTGGCCGTGCTGGCCCTGGCACTGCCGCCTGCCCTGCTTTTTCGCATCTACAGCACCTTGAACCAGGCACTGGGCCGCCCCAAGCTGGTGACCTGGCTGCAGGTGGGCTCGCTGTTCATCAAGCTGCCACTGTCGATCTGGTTCACCTTTGGCGGCGCAGGGCTGCCTGCGCAAGGCGTGGTGGGATGCGCGTGGGCCACCCTGGTGGTCAACGGCAGCATGCTTGCGCTGGCCATCTGGCTGCTGCGCACGCAGGACATCTATGAACCCCTGCGCATCTGGCGCCGTATGGAGCCCCCGCACTGGCCCACCATTGCGGGCTTTGCCCGCCTGGGCATCCCGGCCGGTCTGGCTGTGATGGTGGAGGTGACGTCGTTCACGCTGATGGCGTTGTTCATTGCACGCCAGGGCACCACCGCATCGGCGGCGCACCAGATCGCGGCCAATGTGGCGGCTGTGCTCTACATGGTGCCGCTGTCGCTGGCCATCGCCACCAGCGCCCGCGTCAGCTACTGGCTGGGCGCTGGCGATCCAGCACGGGCGCGCAAGGTGGTTTTTATAGGTTTTAGACTTTCAGCGCTTATTGGTATTGCGCTAGCAGCTATATTATTAATAGCAAAAAATCACATTGGCGGTTTGTACTCCACCAACACCGGCGTGCTGGCCCTGACGGGCGGGGTCATCGTGTGGGTCGCTGCGTACCACGCAGCCGATGCACTGCAGACGCTGTGCGTGTTTGTGTTGCGCTGCTACCGCATCACCGTGGCGCCGCTGGTGGTGTATTGCGTGTTGCTGTGGGGTGCGGGCTTGGGGGGCGGCTACCTGCTGGCCTACCGGGGCCTGGGGCCTTGGGCAGCGGAGCCATCGCCCACACCCTTCTGGGCCGCAAGCGCGGTGGCGCTGTGGCTCACTGCCGCGCTGTTCCTGGCCATGCTGTGGCGTGCGGTCAGACCGGCAGCGAAAACCCGCGCAACCGGTTCGCAGGGAAGGTGACCGAGAACACCGAGCCCTTGCCCAGGGTGCTGGCAATGTCCAGCGTGGCGCCGTGCCGCTGCAGCACATGCTTGACGATGGCCAGCCCCAGGCCGGTGCCACCGGTCTCGCGGGAGCGGCTGCGGTCCACGCGGTAAAAACGCTCTGTCAAACGCGGAATGTGTTCGGGTGCGATTCCCGGGCCTGTATCCTGCACTGAGAAAACTGCGCAGCCATCTTCCATGCGGTGCCACGCCACCGTGATCACCCCACCCGCAGGCGTGTAGCGCACCGCATTGCTGATGAGGTTCGACAATGCGCTTTGCAACTCGGTGGGCACGCCTGCAATGTCGCCCTCGGCATGCAACGCGTCCTTCGACGGAAACACCATGACATGCTGGCGCGGCTGGTTTTGCGAGAGCACGGCCGACAGCGCACGCCCCTCCTCCTCGCACCGCTGCATGAGCGCCTGCACGGGCGTCCACTCCGCCATGCCCGGTGGCGGACTGCCCTCCAGGCGCGACAGGGTCAAAAGGTCTTGCACCACACTTTGCATGCGCAGCGCCTGCTGGGCCATCATGCCCAGGTAGCGCGAGCGCTCGTCGGCACTCAGGGGCAAGGTCTGCAGCGTTTCGACAAAACCGGTCAGCACCGTCAGGGGCGTGCGGATCTCATGGGACACGTTCGCCACGAAGTCGCGCCGCATGGCCTCGGCCTGCTCCAGCGCCGTGACATCGCGCGACAGCAGCAGGGTGCGCCCGTCGCCATAGGGGTGCAGATGCACCGAGATGCGCACCGGCCGCGATGGCGTGCTGAAGCGCCCCTCCAGTACCACATCGTGGCTGAAATCCTGGGCGGCATAGTAGGCCGTGAACTCGGGATCGCGCACCAGGTTGCCGATCGACTGCATCACATCGCGCTGGGCGTCAAAGCCGAACTGGCTGGCGGCCATCTGGTTGCACCACTCGATGCGGCCTTGCGCATCCAGCAGCACCACCCCATTGGGCGTGGCCTGCAGCGCGGCCAGGATCTCCTGCAGCCGGTCCTGGCTGTCGCGGATCTGGGTCTCCTGCCTGCGCAAAAGGCGCCGCGCACGGTCTGCCGCCTCACCCCAGATGCCGCGCATGGCCGGGACTTCGGACAGGTCACCCGTGCGCAGCCAGCGCAGCACACGCGCGCCACGCAGCAGATCCCAGACAAACCAGGCCCACGCCGCCAGGGCGGCGCCCAGGGCTGCGCCCCAGGGACCACCCTGCCACCATCCCAGCCCGCCACCCGCTATCTGCCAGAGCAGGAAATACGAAATACGCCACAGCATGCGGTCAGCAACGCCTTCTCAGAAAAACAGGGGCGCATCCTGTGCGCCCCATCGACAACATCAGGCCCGCGCCCTCAGCACCTGTTCACTCTATCGCTGGAGATCATGACCAGACTCTCAGAGGCTGAGAGTTTTTTAGCCAAGCCCGAAAGGCGCGCCAAAACGCCTCGGATCTAGGCGCAAAGCACAGCCATAGCTGGGGCTATGGCGAGCATTTGCAACGACGAGCCGGGGCGTTTTGGCGTACAAGGCGGGCACGGATAAAAGACTCTCAGCCTCTCAGGCCTGCAACTGCACCTGGGGCTGGGCGGTGAGCCGGTAGCCCGCGCCACGCACGGTTTCCACCATCACGGAGGCGGCGCCCAGGGCTTCGCGCAGCCGCTTGACGTGCACATCCACTGTGCGCTCCTCGATGAAAACATGGTCACCCCACACCTTGTCGAGCAACTGCGAGCGGCTGTGCACACGTTCAGCGTGTTTCATGAGGAAATGCAGCAGCTTGAACTCGGTGGGGCCCACCTTGAGCGGCTGCCCCTGGAAGGTCACGCGGTAGGTGCCGGCATCGAGCACCAGCTCGCCAATGGTCACGCTGTCGCTGACCTGCTCGGGAGCACGACGGCGCAGCACGGCGCGGATCCGCGCCAGCAGCTCCTGCGTGGAGAACGGCTTGGTGATGTAGTCGTCGGCACCCGCATCGAGCCCGGCGATCTTGTCGGGTTCATCGCCCCGGGCCGTCAACATCAGGATAGGGATCGGCTTGGTGCGGCTGTCCGCACGCCACTTGCGTGCCAGCGACAAGCCGCTTTGCCCCGGCAGCATCCAGTCGAGCAGGATGACATCCGGCAGCACGGCATCCAGCTCGCGCTGGGCCGAGTCACCGTCTTCCGCCCAAAAGGGCTGGAATCCGTTGTGGCGTAGATTGACTGCAATCAACTCGGCAATCGCAGGTTCGTCCTCAACGATGAGGACGCGTGGGAGCTTTCTCATAGTTTTGCCAAAGCTCTTTTTACAGAACGGCTGACTCGATCTCATCGAGGGCAGTGTGGCGCACATCCTTGCCCTTGACCAGATAGATGATCAACTCAGCCACGTTCTTGGAATGGTCGCCGATGCGCTCAATCGCCTTGGCCAGGAACAGCAGGTCCAGGCTGGGGGAGATGGTGCGCGGGTCTTCCATCATGTAGGTGATGAGCTTGCGCACGAATCCATCGAATTCCTTGTCGATCAGGTCGTCTTCCTTGAGGATGGCCACCGCCGCCTTGACGTCCAGGCGCGCAAAAGCATCCAGCGTCTTGCGCAGCAGGCCCGACGCCAGCTCGGCTGCCGTGCGCAGGTCGCTCGACGGCAGCGAGCGCGGTGCACCACTCTCGATGATGGAGCGCACCATACGGGCCATCTTGTTGGCCTCATCACCCATGCGTTCGAGGTTGGCTGTGGCCTTGGAGAAGGCCAGCAGCAGGCGCAGGTCGCGCGCCGTCGGCTGACGGCGGGCGATGATGGACGACAGCTCCTGGTCGATCTCGACTTCCATCGCATTGATACGGGTTTCCATCGAGGCCACGGTCTCCACGGCCTCCAGGCTGAACTGCGACAGGGCGTATACCGCCTGGCGAATCTGCGATTCCACCAGGCCACCCATCTCCATCACACGGGCGGAGACGCTGTTGAGTTCGCTGTCGAACTGGGACGAAAGGTGTTTATCGGGCATCTGCTGTCTCCTTAGCCGAAACGGCCGGTGATGTAGTCTTCGGTTTCCTTGCGCTCGGGCTTGAAGAAGATCTGCTCGGTGGCACCGAACTCGATCATTTCGCCCAGGTACATGTAGGCCGTGTAGTCGCTGCAGCGGGCAGCCTGCTGCATGTTGTGCGTCACGATGGCAATCGTGTAGTCGTGCTTGAGTTCGTCGATCAGCTCTTCGATCTTGGCAGTGGACAGCGGGTCCAGCGCCGAGGTGGGTTCGTCAAGCAGCAGCACAGAAGGCTTGACCGCCACGCTGCGTGCAATGCACAGGCGCTGCTGCTGTCCGCCGGAGAGCGACAAACCGCTTTGGTGCAGCTTGTCCTTCACCTCGGTCCACAAGGCGGCCTTGGAGAGCGCCCATTCCACGCGGTCGTCCATCTCGCTTTTGCTCAGGCTTTCGTAGAGCTTCACACCGAAGGCGATGTTGTCGTAGATGGACATGGGAAACGGCGTGGGTTTCTGGAACACCATGCCGATGCGGGCGCGCAGCAGGTTGATGTCCTGCTTGGGGTCCAGGATGTCCTGGCCGTAGAAGTTGATGGTGCCTTCGGCACGCTGGCCCGGGTACAGGCTGTACATGCGATTCAAAGTCCGCAGCAGGGTGGACTTACCACAGCCCGAGGGGCCAATGAAAGCAGTCACCTTGTGCTCGGCAATGTTGAGGCTGACGTTGCGCAGCCCCTGAAACTTGCCATAGAAGAAGCTGAGGTTGCGAAGTTCCAGCGCATTCTTGCTGGGGGTGACGGTAGCGGTGGCGTTCATTGTCAAATCCTGAAAATGGAGGCTGTCTGGGTGGTGTCTGCGTAATGGGCCGACAGGTCAGGCACGGCTCTTTTCGCGCAGGAAAACCCGCGCCACGATGTTGAGGATCAACACCGACAACGTGATGAGCAAAGCCCCACCCCAGGCCAGGCGCACCCAGTTTTCGTAAGGGCTCAGGGCAAACTGGAAGATCACCACCGGCAGGTTGGCCATGGGGGCATTCATGTTGGTGCTGAAGAACTGGTTGTTGAGCGCCGTGAACAACAGCGGCGCAGTCTCGCCACTGATGCGGGCCACAGCCAGCAGCAAGCCCGTCATCACGCCACTGCGCGCAGCACGCAGGGTGACCATGGTGGACACTTTCCAGCGTGGTGCACCCAGTGCAAAAGCAGCCTCGCGCAGACTGCCGGGCACCAGGCGCAGCATGTTCTCGGTGGTACGGACCACCACCGGCACGGCGATCAGCGACAAGGCCAGGCTACCGGCCCAACCTGAGAAATTGCCGACCGTCGCCACGGCAATGGCATAGACGAACAGGCCCAGCACGATGGAGGGCGCGGACAACATGATGTCGGTCACAAAGCGGGTGAGTTCAGCCGTCTTGCTCTGGTCGCCGTATTCCGCCAGGTACACGCCAGCCAGTACACCAATCGGTGTGGATACCAGCACGGTAAAACCCACCATCATGAGGCTACCGACGATGGCATTGGCCAGCCCGCCGCCCTCCGATCCAGGCGCCGGCGTGGACTGGGTGAACATGTTCCAGTCCAGCGCAGCAAAGCCGTTGGAGAGCAGAACGCTCAGGATCCAGAGCAGCACGAACAGACCCAGCACCATCGCACCCAGGGAAAGGGTCAAACCGATGGCGTTGGAGCGCTGGCGCTTTTTGTAAAGTTGTTGGTTGAATTCCATGGAGCTTGTCTCAAAAGAGGTTCATGGTCAGGGCGTGAGGACTCAAAGGCCCTTGGCCTTTTCAGCACGCAGCATCAGGATCTTGGCGGCCGAAAGCACCACGAAGGTGATCACGAACAGCAGGAAACCCAGCGCGAACAACGTGGAAAGATGGAAGTCAGCCGCCTCGCCGAACTCGTTGGCCAGCGTAGAGGCAATCGAGGTTCCCGGCGAAAAGAGGGATGTCGGCATGCGGTTGGCGTTGCCGATCACAAAGGTCACAGCCATGGTCTCCCCCAGAGCGCGACCCAGTCCCAGCATGATTCCGCCTATAACGCCCTTCTGGGTGTAAGGCAGCACCACGCGGCGCACCACTTCCCAGGTCGTGCAGCCCAGGCCGTAGGCAGACTCGCGCAGGATGGGCGGCACAATCTCGAACACGTCGCGCATCACGGCCGCCACAAACGGCAGCACCATGAACGCGAGCACGATACCGGCCGCCAGGATGCCAAAGCCGTTGGTGCTGCCGCCAAACAGAAAGCCCACCAGCGGCATGGAGCCCAGCAGCTTTTGCACCGGCATCTGGAAGTAATCGGCAAACAGCGGGGCAAATACGAACAGACCGAACATGCCGTAGATGATCGAGGGGACGGCCGCCAACAGCTCCACTGCGGTGCCCAGGGGGCGCCGCAGCCAGACCGGGCAAGTTTCCGTCAGAAAAAGGGCAATGCCAAAAGCCAGAGGCACCGCAATCAGCAGCGCAATGCCAGCACTGGCCAGGGTGCCGACGATGGCAATCGCAGCACCGAACTCTTCATTGATGATGTCCCATTCCACGCGCCAGATGAACTGGACACCGAACTTATGGAACGTCGGCCAAGCGTAGATAAACAGAGAGACGATGATCCCCAGCAGCGCCGCCAGCACCAGCAGCGAAAGACTTTGGGTCAACCGATGAAAAAAGATGTCCTGAAGACGCTGCCGCCTGGCAATCGATACCATCGACTCCGTAGGGGCGTCCGTCTTTTTGGCGGACCCGGGTTGCGAACTCATGGTGGTTCCCACGCTCATGTTGACTCCCATCTGGCTTCTGGAGATCCCCACAAACCAGCACCCATCGGCCAGCCAAGGCGGCCGATGGGGGGTATTCTGGGGCAGACTGACTTACTTCTTGATCTGCGACCAGACTTTGGAACGGATCTCGGCGGTCAGGCTGTCAGGCAGCGGCACATAGTCCAGCTCCGTGGCCATGCCTTTGCCATTCTTGAACGCCCAATCAAAGAACTTCAGAACTTCAGCCGACTGCGCCTTGTCCGCAGGGTCCTTGTACATCAGGATGAACGAGGCTGTGCTGACAGGCCAGCTTTCTGCACCCTTGGCATTGACCATCGAGATGCCCATGCCAGGAACGCTGAACCAATCAGCGCTGGCTGCGGCTGCGGCAAAGGTCTTGTCATCAGGGCTTACGTACTTGCCGTCAGCGTTTTGGAGCTGCAGGAAGTTCATGTTGTTCTTCTTGACGTAGGCGTATTCCACATAACCTACAGCGCCCTTCACCCGGGTCACGTTGGCGGCCACGCCTTCATTGCCCTTGCCACCCACCGACGACGCAGCAGGCCACTTCACGGCAGCGCCCTTGCCCACGGAGTCTGCCCATTCCTTGCTGACAGCAGACAGGTAGTCGGTCCAGTTGAACGTGGTGCCCGAACCATCAGCGCGGTGAACCACGGTGATGTTTTGGTCCGGCAAGGTCTTGCCCGGGTTCAGTGCGGCCAGCTTCGCGTCATTCCACTTGGCGATCTTGCCCAGGAAGATTTCTGCCAGCACAGGGCCCGTCACGCGCAACTCGCCGGGCTTGAAGCCTTCAAGGTTGACCACGGGCACCGTACCACCAATGATTGCAGGGAACTGCACCATGCCGTCCTTCTCCAGATCAGCACCGGAAACTGGCGCATCGGATGCACCAAAGGCCACGGTCTTGGCACGAATCTGGCGGATGCCGCCGGAAGAGCCGATGGACTGATAGTTCAGCCCCGTGCCCGTTTCCTTTTTGTAGGCTTCAGCCCATTTGGCGTACATGGGGAACGGGAAGGTTGCGCCAGCGCCGGTGATGTCCGCCGCAAAAGCACTGCCTACAGCCATGGAGGCCAGTGCTACAGCGACGGTTTTGAGAAATGTGCGTTTCATTATTCAGTACCTTTTGGCTAGGGTTGACAGGAACAGGCTGAACTCTAGGGCCCACAGATGACAATTCAGTGACACAAACCTTCCTCATACCAGCAACTGCCACATATACATCCCGCCCCATCCAGCACCAGCAACGCCGTCATTGATTTGTCATACAAGCCACAGACACTGGCGAAGATCACATTCTTACGATCAGCCCACCCGCCATCCCGGTGGCAATGCGCGTTGCGCGGGTGCACCAGACGCTCGCGGTACCATGCCGAACGAAGCTCCAATCAGAAAAACATGCAGAACGGCACACGCCTCGCCGCAGTCGACCTCGGCTCCAACAGTTTTCGCCTCGAAATCGGGCGTTATGAGTTCGGTCATATCCAGAGGGTGGAATACCTCAAGGAGACCGTGCGCCAGGGCAATGGCCTGGACGAAGACCGCAATCTGACCCGAGACGCCATGGAGCGCGGCTGGGCCTGCCTGGCGCGATTTGGAGAGCGCTTGGCTGGATTTCCGCGCTCGCAGGTTCGCGCCGTGGCCACCCAGACCCTGCGCGAAGCACGCAACCGGGAAGAGTTTCTGTCACGCGGGAGCGAAGTGCTTGGCTATCCCATCGACGTCGTCTCCGGCCCCGAAGAAGCGAGGCTGATCTACCAGGGCGTCGCCCGCCTGCTCCCGCAGTCCGACGAGCGCCGCCTGGTGGTGGACATCGGGGGGCGCTCCACCGAACTCATTTTGGGCCAGCAATTCACGCCCCATGCCGTGGCCTCGTACCGCGTGGGCAGCGTAGCGTGGTCGCAGCGTTACTTTGCCAATGGCGAGTTCACCACGCAGGCGTTCCTGGCTGCCGAAATTGCAGCCAAGGCCGTGCTGGACGAAGCGCTGGAAACCTTCCAGCCCGATGCCTGGGAGGTGGCCTACGGATCATCCGGCACAGCCGGCGCCGTTGGCGACGTGCTTGCAGCTGCGGGCGGCCCCCAAGGCGTCATCACCCGCGAAGGCCTCGACTGGCTGCACGAACGCCTGCTGCGCGCCCAATCTGCGGATCGCATCCGCCTGGAAGGCCTCAAGGAAGAACGGCGCGCCGTCATTGGCGGAGGGATCAGCGTACTGCGCGCCGTGTTTGATCTGCTGGACATCGAGCAGATGCAGGTGGCCCAGGGCGCCTTGCGCCAAGGCGCACTCTACGATCTGCTGGACCGCGAACAACCCGGAACCGACCTGCGCACCGCCACCGTGAACGGCCTGATGCAGCGGTTTGGCGTGGACATGGAGCACGCGGAACGGGTTGCACGCACGGCCTGTACGCTGTTTGACCAGGCTACGCCTTTTGGAAGTGAGCGAGCATCGCGCAAGCTCGACTGGGCGGCCCGGCTTCACGAAATTGGCTGCCTGATATCCCATAGCGATTCCCACCGCCATGGCGCCTACATCCTTGACAACACCGACGCAGCCGGATTTGCAGTCCCTGAACTGCACCGCTTGGGCATCTTGGTTCAAGGCCAGCGCGGCAAGGTCCGCAAGCTGGAAGCGGACCTGCAAGACCCCGTCTTCGTGCTTCAACTGCTGAGCATGCGGTTGGCTGTGGCACTGTGCCACGCCCGCCGCGACCCCGACACCCAAGGCTTGTCATTGCAGACTCAAGGCCACCGTTTCATTCTGAAAGCCCGCGCTGGCTGGGCTACAGCGTTTCCACAATCTGCACACCTGCTGCGCGAAGAAATCCAGGCATGGCAGAAGACCCCTTGGGAACTGGTGGTTGACCTTCCCTGAGCATTGGCAATAAACTATATAAACTGTTTATACCGTTTATTGAAAGCGTTTGTTTGCCATGACCACTTCAAGCCCCGTCCTGCCCGCAGCCCCCTCGCCCAGCCCCGCCCCCACCACTGCGGCAAAGTCGGTCAAGCCGGCTGCGGCGGCCACCAAGGCTCCCGCCAAAACGGCTGCTGTCGCCAAGCAGCCCCAAAAAGCAGCCACAAAGCCTGCCTCGGCTTCCAAGAAAAAGGCGTCCACCGCCACGCAAGTGACACCGAAATTGGCCAAGGCCCCCGCCGCGCCAGCCGCCGCCCGGGATACCAAGGCCAAGAAGCCCAAGCTGGTGCGCGACAGTTTCACTATTCCCAAAGATGAATACGCGGTCATAGAAACCCTGAAGCAGCGCTCGGCTGCTCTCGCCCAGCCCGTGAAGAAAAGCGAGCTGTTGCGCGCGGGCTTGAAGGTCCTGGCCGCCATGTCTGACGCCGCCCTGCGCAGCGCGGTACAGGCAGTACCTTCCATCAAGACAGGTCGCCCCAAGGCGGAAGCCGCGCCTGCGGTTCCGGCGCCCGCCACCAAGACGTCGACCAAAGCCTCGCGCAAGTAGCCCCAGCTGTACCGAGGCATACCCTCGGCACAACAGGTCTCAAAGAAACTCGGGGGACTGGACGGTGATCAACAAGGTCTGGCTCTGGTCCAGCCGCTGCCGCTGCCTCAACCACCAGACAGCTCCCTTGCGCACAGCGCATTCCGAAGCCTGCAGCCCCATCAGCTGCGCAATGGTCTGGCCCAGCATGGGTTGATGGCCCACAACCAGCACCGTCCCCTTGGCACGCGGCCACTGCACAAGGTCCAGCAGATCTTGCGGCGTTCCACCAGGTAACAGCTCGGCGCGCATCTTGAACTTGCGCCCCAGGGCGTTGGCCGTTTGCTCGGTGCGCCGGGCCGGACTGGCAAGCACGCGCAAGCCCTCGGGCAATTGCCGGTCCAGCCAGGCCGCCATGCGCGCTGCCTGCTTTTCCCCGCGCGACGTCAAGGCCCTCGCCAGATCATCACCCGCCTCTGCGAGCTCCTCTGCCTCTGCATGGCGCCACAGGATGAGGTCCATCATGCCGCCCCCTGGTCCATGCGCGTCCCCGACGGGGCTGGACCGTAGCGAACCATTAAAGCGTTCTGGGCACCCAACCCATCCTGCGGACGGGGGGCTCGGCTGTAGGAGCCGTCAGCGTTCAGCGTCCATGCATCCCGGTCGTCATGCAAATAGGCGACCAGGCACTCGTCCACAATCTGCTGCCGCAGGCGCGGGTCTGTCACAGGCCAGGCCAACTCCACACGCCGCATCATGTTGCGGTTCATCCAGTCGGCGCTGGAAAGGTACAGATCTTCCTCCCCCCCGCTGCGGAAGTAGAAGACACGTGTGTGCTCCAGGAAGCGGCCGATCACCGACCGTACACGGATGTTGTCGGTCACCCCGGGCACCTGGGCTGCCAGCATGCAAGCTCCCCGCACGATGAGATCAATGCGCGCACCGCGCTGGCCTGCCACGATCAGAGCACGCATCAGGGCCTCGTCGGTCAGGGCATTCATCTTGGCCACGATCCGCGCATCCTCTCCCCGGCTGGCCGCCAGACCCACTTGTTCGATTTTCTCCAGCATTCGCCGGTGCAGATGGAACGGCGCCAGCATCAGCTTGCGCAGCTTGGGCGGGCGGTTCTGGCTCGCAAGGTGATTGAACACCCCGTCCATGTCGGCCGTGGTTTCTTCATCGGCCGTAAGGTAGCTCAGATCGGTATACAGCCGTGCAGTACGTACGTTGTAGTTACCCGTCGATAGGTGCCCGTAGCGCCGCAGTTTTCGCCCTTCCCTGCGCGTAACCAGCAGCATCTTGGCGTGCGTCTTGAGACCCACTACCCCGTAGACCACCTGGGCGCCAATCGACTCCAGGGCCTCGGCCCAGTTGATATTGGCCTCTTCATCAAAACGCGCCTTGAGTTCCACCACCGCCATGACCTCTTTGCCGCGGCGTACAGCCTCGGTGAGCAGGTCCATGAGTTCGGAGTCCGCGCCGGTGCGGTAGATGGTCTGTTTGATGACAAGCACATCAGGGTCATTGACGGCTTCACGCAAAAAGGCAAGGAGCCCGTCAAAACTCTCGAACGGCTGGTGGATCAGCACATCGTGCTTGCGCAGTTGTTCCAGGATGGACACGCCGGATTGCAGCTGCCGGGGCCACGCGGAATTCCAGGGTGGAAAGAGCAGTTCCGGCGCATCCACCAGATCCACCAGTTGCGTCAAACGCACCAGGTTCACAGGGCCATGCACCCGGTACAAGGCAGCGGCCGGCAAAGCAAACTGCGCTAACAGAAAATCCGACAAAAACTGCGAACACCCGGAGGACACCTCCAGCCGTACCGCCTGCCCATAGTGCCGGTGTTGCAAGCCCTGGCGAAGGGCAGTCCGCAGATTGCGCACATCCTCTTCGTCCAGTGCCAAATCGGAATGGCGTGTCACGCGAAACTGAGAGAACTCCGTGACCTCCCGTCCCGGGAAAAGGTCCTCCAGATGCGCGCGAACAATGCTGGAGAGGCTCACGAAAAGGGCCTCCCCAGGCGCCACGCGGGCCGGCATGCGGATCAACCTTGGCAGCGCACGCGGCACCTTGACGATGGCGATCTCGTTCTCCCTGCCGAAAGCGTCGTGGCCCTTCAGGCGAACAATGAAATTCAGCGATTTGTTGGCCACCTGTGGAAACGGATGGGCCGGATCCAGCCCCACCGGAATCAGCAGTGGCCGGACCTCGTTCACAAAATAGTCGTGGACCCAGCGCTTTTGGGCGGGTGATCGCTCACCATACCCCACGATGCGAATCCCGTGCGCGGCAAACGCAGGCACCAGGGACTCGTTGTACAGCGCGTATTGCCGCTCCACCAGGCTGTGTATTTTGGCGGCCATGGCTTCGAACGAAGCCGTCGAATAGAGCCCTTTGGTCTCACCTTTTTGCGCAGCGGTAATGTGCGGCGCAGCACGGACCTCAAAAAATTCGTCGAGATTGGACGACACGATGCACAGGTATCGCAACCGTTCCAGTAGCGGCACATCCGGCCTCACAGCCCAGTCGAAAACACGCTCGTTGAAAGCCAGGATGCTGTGGTCCCTGTCCAGAAACATGTGAGGGGGCGCGCTGGCGGACTGTGAGGATCCTCCGCTCGTGCCACTGTCCGGCGACAGGGAGGCGTTGGCATGCACGAGAGCATCATCGGAAGGCAAAGGCAACATGGGTACGCAAACGCGGCTAGTGCAGGATGGCAGCAGTATTTAACGCCCAGATGACAAAGATGTGACAGATTTTGTGACAGTCACACGAGGCGAGCCCTGCGCTTGGGCGGGAACCAGATACTGCTCGAACAGCCGGGCGGCATGCGCCCAGGTGAAGTCGAGTGCCCGTGCGCGCGCTTCGGACCGGGGTATCGCCAGTGCCTGCTGGCTTGCCACGAGCAAATCGTTGTGCAGCACGCCCCCTCTGGGCGGCTGACCTGAATGCGCCCCCAGCACCTCCATCGGGCCGTCCTCAGGGTAGGCGGCCACCGGCGTCCCGCAGGCCATTGCCTCCAGCATGACCAAGCCGAAGGTTTCTGACCGGCTGGGAAACACAAACACATCCGCAGCCGCATACACCTGCGCCAGCGCGGCACGGTCCAGGATGCCCAGCCAACGGACCTGCGGATACTTGGCCTTGAGGCGAGCTTCCAGTGGACCGACCCCGCACACCAGCTTGGAGCCTGGTATGTCCAGCTGGAGGAAAGCTTCGATGTTTTTCTCGTACGAAATCCGCCCGACATACAAGGAGACGGGGTGCGCCAAAGCACCCGTGAGCGGGCTGTGGATGGTTGCACCGTGGAACGGAAAAGCCCGTGTGTCCACCCCATGGGTCCATGGGCGCAGATTGCGAAAGCCCCGTCGCTCCAGCATCTGCAAAACGCCTTGCGTAGGCACCATCACCCCCGAAGATGGCCGGTGAAAGTGCCTGAACAGCGCATACCCCCATCGCAGTGGCACGCGCAGCGCTGCATGCAGTATTTCCGGAAATCGCGTGTGGAAAGCGGTAGTGAATGCCAACCCCTTGCGCAGGCAATAGCGGCGCCCTGCCCAGCCCAACGGCCCTTCCGTGGCAAGGTGAATGGCATCGGGTTTCATCGCGTCCAGCATCGTCGTCACCCGCTTCGCCGGGCGCACTGCCAAGTCGATGCCAGGATAGCCGGGGCACGGACGGGTTGCGAACTGGCCGGGGTGTAGCACCTGCACCTCGTGCCCGGCCGCTTCAAGCTCCTGTACCAGTTCCAGCAAGGTGGTGACCACCCCATTGACCTGGGGCAGCCAGGCGTCTGTCAACAAGGCAATTTTCATACAACGGCAGCCGACTCGGACCGGGAAATATTGGCGACAGGAGAAGCCGGCCACTGCAACAGTTCCAGCCTGCCGTCCATGTGCTCGACCAAGGCGGTGTGGCTTTCCACCCAGTCGCCGTCATTGCAGTAAAGCGTCCCACCGATCTCGCGCATCTCGGCACGGTGGATATGGCCGCACACGACGCCGTCATGCCCCCTGCGGCGTGCTTCAGCCGCAACAGCCACTTCAAAGTCGGTGACGTAGTTCAGGGCCTTTTTGACCTTGCCTTTCAGGTAAGCCGACAAAGACCAGTAGGGCAGGCCCATGCGGGCGCGCAGTGTGTTGAGGTACCGGTTGAGCTTGAGCGTGAATTCATAAAGGTTGTCGCCCAGATACGCCAGCCACTTGGCGCACTGGATGACTCCATCAAAATGGTCGCCGTGCGTGACCCAGAGGCTGCGGCCATCCGCCGTGGTGTGCACCGCATCGGCCCGCACCTCGATGCCTCCAAACGAGTGGCCTACGAACGCGCGGGCAAATTCGTCATGGTTGCCCGGCACAAACACCACCCGGCACCCCTTGCGCGCACGGCGCAGCAGCTTTTGCACCACATCGTTGTGGGCCTGTGGCCAGAACCACTTGCGGCGCAGTTGCCAGCCATCGACGATGTCGCCCACAAGGTAGAGGTGATCGCTGGGGTGGTGCTTGAGAAAGTCCAGCAACGCAACCGCCTGGCAACCCGGCGTGCCCAGATGCAGATCAGAAATAAAGACCGCACGGTACCGACGATGACCAGCAGCGCAGGCATGTGCGTCTTCGGCCGCGTCCTCGTGGCCCATGGATGGCTCCATCCAGGGTCCCAGGGCATCGAATGCGGCGCGCATCAGGCCCCCAGAAAATGCTTGCGATAGCGAGGATGCAGGTCCGCCAGGCGCATCAGCATTGGCAGGTCAGCCGTGTTGAAGTCTGGATCCCAAGCCGGCGCACCCAGCACGCGGGCCCCGAGCCGCAGGTAGCCTTTGATCAGCGCCGGTGGCTCCACCGTGATGGATCCGTCGAGTTGCTCCACGGGCAAGGGCAAACGGGGAAGCACGTGGTATTCGATGGGGGCAAGGTGTGTCTTTCGCACCTGCTGCCAGATGCTGGCGGCCGCATCGCCGCTGACAACACCGTTGTGAAGCATGGGGATGCTTGCGCAACCGATCATCGTGTCCAACTGGTTGCGCACCATAAAGTCCGCCAGCGCGCTCCACAAAGCCATGATCACGCCGCCGTGGCGGTGGTCGGGGTGCACACAGCTGCGCCCCAATTCCACCATGCGGGGGCGCAGCGAGCGCAGCCGCGTCAGGTCAAACTCGGTATCGCTGTAGGTACCGCCGACGCGCCGGGCCTGGGCCGGAGTGAGCACCCTGTAAGTCCCAATGACTTGCTGGCTCTGGACATCGCGCACCAACAAGTGCTCGCAGTAATCGTCAAAAAGGTCCACGTCATGGCCCGCAATGGGGGTCGTCAATCGAGCGCCCATTTCCGCCGCAAACACGTCGAACCGCAGCCGCTGCGCCTGGCGCACTTCATCTTCATGGCGCGCCCAGGCCACCTGAATAGCGCCGCGTTCCGGCATCGGATGCGCAGCACCCGTCAAAGCGCCCACCCCTTGAAGCACTCTCGGGGAAGCAACTTCGGCAGACAGCGGTGGTGTCAAGGTGGGCAGTTCATTCATGGTGCAACATCTCCTTGCATGAGGATGGGTTGGGCTGAAGGCACCAACCATGGCCGGGGATCTTTTTTCCCTGCGAGCAAGTGTGGAATTGGGACGTGACGTCGCCATGTCGGAGGCGTGTCAATGCCGTGACAGCCGTTCACGCAGAAGCACCAACGCTCGCCATCGTGCGGACTGCATAATTGATTCAGGAACCCGCACCGTGCATGCCCCCTCCCCCGCTCGCCCCCGGAGCCCTGTTACGGGCCCACTGGTCGTGTTTGTTCTGGCGGCGCTGTGCGCAGGGGTGATGGTGTGGGCGCTGGAGCGCCAGGAGCATGCACAACAGCGCACCCAGGTGGCGGACATGGCTGGCGACCATGTGCAGGCCCTGCAACGCGCCATCGAGCTGGCCCTGTCGGCCAACAACGCCCTGGTGGCCCTCGTGCGCCAGGGAAAAGGCCAGGTAACGCAGTTTGAAGAGATCGGCACCCAGATGCTGCCGTTCTATCCGGGCATCGCCGCCATGGGGCTGTCACCCAACGGGGTGGTCAGGCACGTAGTTCCGCGCCAGGGCAACGAAAACTCCATCGGCTTCGATCAGCTCAACGACCCACGCCAAGGACCCGAATCCGCCAGGGCACGGGAATCAGGTCGACTGACCCTGGCCGGCCCCATGGAACTGGTGCAAGGTGGCTTGGGAGTGGTGGGGCGCCAGCCTGTTTATCTGGAAGACACACAGGGCCACCGTGCCTTTTGGGGCTTTACCTACGTCACCATCCGATTGCCCGAGGTGCTGGCAGCCGCCCGACTGCCGCAATTGACCCAGCGGGGATACCACTACAGGTTGTGGCGCATCCGGCCCGACACGGGGGAAGAACAGACGATCGCAGCCTCGACCCCACCCGCCGGCCCCGACGCCGTGGGCCGTTCCTTGACGCTGCCCAACGGACAATGGACGTTGAGCCTGGTCCCCATCAAAGGCTGGGGAGACCCGGGCGTGCTGGCCATGCGATGCGCGGTGGCCTTGCTGTTTGCACTGCTGATGACCTACCTCGCCCGGCTGCTTTTCGAGCTGAAGACGCATGAGCGCGGTCTGGCCTACCAGGTGGCGCAGCGCACCTCGGAGATCCAGGCCACCCAGCAGCAGTTGCGTGCCACCGTCGATGCCATCCCGGACCCGCTTTTCGAGCTTGACCTGGACGGCCTGTACTGCAGCGTGCACAGCCAGCGCGCTGAGTTGCTCATGGCACCCGCAGACATGCTGGTCGGGCACAACGTGACCGAGGTACTGCCTGCGGTGGCCGCACTGTCGGTGATGGACGTGCTGAACGAAGCCCACGCCCAGGGCTGGTCCACCGGTCGGCAGATCGTGCTTGATCTGCCCAGTCTGGGTGCCACCTGGTTTGAGTTGTCTGCGGCGCGCAAGGCCACCTCCCCCAGCGCAAAGCCCAGGTTCATTGTGCTGTCGCGCGACATCACCGAACGCAAGCGGTCCCAGGAGCAGTTGCAGCTCACCGCCCAGGTGTTTGACCAGAGCAGTGAAGCCATCGTGATTGCCGACGCGGCGCATACCATCGTGCGCATCAACCGGGCATTCACACGGATCACCGGCTACACGGAAGCCGAAGCGGTAGGACAGTCCGTGCGTCTGCTCACGGTCGCCGGAGCCGACGATGACTTCCACGCCGATACCGTCTACGCACAGTTGCCGCAGGGCGGAAGCTGGGAGGGCGAGGCCTGGGGGCGCCGCAAGGATGCATCCACCTACCCGCAGTGGCTGTCGGTGAGCAGCGTGCGAGACGGCAATGGCGTTGTCACGCATTCCATCACGCTGTTCCGCGACATCACCCAGCAGCGAGAGGCCCAGGACCGCATTCAACGGCTGGCCCACTTCGACCCGCTCACCAACCTTCCCAACCGCGCGCTCCTGGCGGAACGCGCCCACCGCCACATTGCCGACGAGCAGGCGCGCGGCGGTACGCTGGCCATGCTGTTTCTGGACCTGGACCACTTCAAGAATGTCAATGATTCGCTGGGCCACAGAATCGGCGACATCCTGCTCGTGGCCGTGGCACAAAGGCTTCAGTCTCTCCTGAGGCCCCAGGACACGGTTTCGCGCCTGGGTGGGGACGAATTCCTGCTGCTGCTCCCCGCCACTTCCGCCGCTGCCGCCGCCGACATGGCCACGCAGCTGCTGGCCGCCGTGGCCCAGCCCTTCCAGATTGACCCCTACGAACTCACCACCACCTTGTCGATCGGCATTGCGATGTACCCGGCCGACGGGGAATCGTTCGACACGCTGTACCAGCGGGCGGACGTCGCCATGTACCGTGCCAAGCAGAACGGACGCAACCGGTACGGATTCTTCACCGCCGATCTTGAAGCCCGCACCGCCCGTGCCCTCCAGATCGAAAATGCGCTGCGCCGTGCGCTGGAGCGCAACCAGTTTGAGCTGCACTACCAGCCGCAGGTCTCGCTCACCACGCGCCAGGTGGTGGGTGCCGAAGCCCTGCTGCGCTGGCGCCATCCCGAACTGGGCCTGGTGTCGCCAGCCGAGTTCATCCCCGTGGCCGAGAGCAGCGGCATGATCGTGGCAATTGGCGAATGGGTCATCCACACAGCGGTGAGGGACACCAAACGCTGGCTGGATCTGCACCTGCCCCTGCGGGCCGTTTCCGTGAACGTTTCCGCCGTGCAATTCAGGCACCCCCAGTTGCCCGAGATGGTGACCCGCTGCCTGGAACAGGCTGGCCTGCCAGCCCGCAGGCTGGAGCTGGAGCTGACGGAGGGTGCCGCCGTGGACGATCCCGCCGCCGCACTGGCGATGATGGACCAGCTGCACGACCGGGGCGTGCGCCTGTCGATGGATGACTTTGGCACCGGGTACTCATCGCTGAGCTACCTCAAGCGTTTTCAGATCTACAAACTCAAGATCGACCAATCGTTTGTACGCGACCTCGAAGAGGATGCCAACGACCGCGCCATCGTGAGCGCCATCATCCGCATGGCGCAGGCGCTGGGGATGCAAACCACGGCAGAGGGGGTGGAGACCGACGGCCAGCTCGAATTTCTGCGTGCGCAGGGCTGCGACGAAGCGCAGGGCTTTTACTTCAGTCGCCCCCTGCCCGCGGATGCCTTCGAGGCCTACTTGCGCCAGCAGCAGGAGCAGCAGTCGTCGTCGTCAGGCTAGGCACTTGCGCGCCGTTGGTTGCGGGCGGCATTGCGGCGGTTACCGAAGGTGCCCACATGGGCTTGTAAGGGAGCGCTGCTACACTTTGGTACAAATTACCCAGGCCGCCAGGCCCTACAGCCCGTACCGGTCTCCATGTTTGCGCCGTACAGCACTCCAGAATCGCAGCGTCCTGGAGTTGCCACCGACACTCCCTTGCAACGCGCGCTGCGCGAACAGCAAACCCTGCTCGACAGTGCGGGCGTAGGCATTGTGTTCCTGCGCCAGCGCAGTGTGGTGCGCTGCAACCAGCGGTATGCCGAAATTTTTGGCCATGCCAGCCCCGAGAGCCTGGTCGGGCTGAACACCGAAACCTTCTACCCTTCGCGCGAGGCGTTTCGCGATCTGGGCCGCACCGCCTACCCGGTACTAGCCCAGGGCCAGGCGTTCCGCGTCGAGCGCCAGCTGCGCCGGCGCGACGGCAGCCTGTTCTGGGGCAGCCTGACCGGGCGGCTCATCAACCCGCACGACACAGCCGAAGGTTCCATCTGGATCCTGGACGACATCGACGAGCAAAAGCGTGCGCAGGCTGCACTGGGCGCAGCGGTGCGTGAAAAGCAGCTGCTCTTTGACAGCGCAATGGTGGGGATCGTGTTCCTGCGCGACCGGCGCCTGACCCGCTGCAACCACCACTTTGAGCAGATGCTGGGCTACGAGCCGGGTGAACTGGTGGGCAGCCCCTCGCGCCGGTGGTACGCCAGCGACGCTGCGTGGGAAGAGGTCGGCCGCCGATGCTATCCGCAGCTGGCCGCCGGCCACTCCTACGAGGGCGAGCTGGAGCTGTGCCGCAAGGATGGGACCCCCGTGATCTGCGAGGTGCGCAGCAAGTCCATCGACCCAGCCGATCCATCGCAGGGCTCCATCTGGATCACGATGGACATCACGGAGCGCAAGCAGGCGCAGGCCGTGCTTGCCAGTGCCCACGAAGACCTGGAAAGGCAGGTGCAGGACCGCACCCGCGAACTGCGCGAGACCGTGGACAACCTGCACCGTGAGATCAACGACCGCAAGGCCGATCAGGAGCGCATCTACTGGCTGGCCCACTACGACGCCCTGACAGGCCTGCCCAACCGCACGCTGCTGGCAGAACGGGCGCAGGAGGCCATCCGCGTCGCCCAGGAGGGCAACACGCCGCTGGCCCTGATCTTCCTGGACCTGGACCACTTCAAGCATGTGAACGACTCGCTGGGCCACCGCGTGGGCGATACCCTGCTCGTGGAGATCGCCAAGCGGCTGCGGGCCGTGGTGCGCGACAAGGACACCGTGTCGCGCCTGGGCGGCGACGAGTTCATTTTGCTGCTGCCGGGCGCCAATGCCCATGGCGCCGCCCGCGTGGCCGGCAAGCTGCAGGAGGCATCGCGCCAGCACTACCAGATTGACCACCACGAGCTGACCATGGCGCCGTCCATGGGCATCGCGCTGTTCCCGCAGGATGGCACGGACTTCGACACGCTGACACAGTCGGCCGATGTGGCCATGTACCGCGCCAAGCTCGACGGGCGCAACACCTTCAAGTTCTTCACCCCCGAGATGCAGGCGCAGTCGGTGCGCGCCTTGCAGCTTGAAAACGCCCTGCGGCGTGCGCTGGAGCGCAACCAGTTCCACCTGCACTACCAGCCGCAGATGAGCCTGACCAACGGCTCCGTGCGCAGCGTGGAGGCATTGCTGCGCTGGCAACACCCGCAGTTGGGCGCAGTATCGCCGGCAGAGTTCATTCCCATTGCCGAAGACAGCGGGCAGATCCTGCAGATTGGGGAATGGGTGCTGCGCACGGCGCTGTCACAGCTCAAAACCTGGCGCACGAACGGATTCCCCCACCTGACGATGGCCGTAAACCTGTCAGCCATCCAGTTTCGCCAGCCGCAGCTGCCGGAGCTGGTGAGCCGCATGCTGGCCGAGTTCAGTCTGCCGCCCGACTCCCTGGAGCTGGAGCTGACCGAAGGCGTTGCCGTGGACGACCCCCATGCTGCCGTGGCCACCATGGACCAGTTGCACGCACGCGGCGTGCGCATGTCGATGGACGACTTTGGCACCGGCTACTCATCGCTGAGTCAGCTCAAGCGCTTTCAGATCTTCAAGCTCAAGATCGACCAGTCGTTCGTGCGCGACCTGGGTGATGACGGCAACGACCGCGCCATCGTCAGCGCCATCATCCGCATGGCCCAGGCGCTGGGCATGCGCACCACGGCCGAAGGCGTGGAGACCGAAGGTCAACTGGCCTACCTGCGCGAACAAGGGTGCGACGAGGCGCAGGGCTACCACTTCAGCATGCCGCTGTCCGCGCCCGAGCTGGAAGCCTTCATGCGGCGGCAGTTGCATTGACCGACACTGCCCCATGCTGGCCAAAGGGCTCGTGCGGCGGCCAATGAATGCATCGGTGGACGCAGCAGGGACAGCAGCCCATCGGCTCGAAAAATAGCATGAAAACAGGGCCTAGCGCTTGATGGAAAAGCGCAATCAGCTACAAATTCAGTAGCGAATCACCCAATCTGCAGGACCGAGGCTCCTGAGGCTGTGCGGGCTTTCAGCCGTAAGCACCCCATGCGCCGTCGCCCAGGTCAGTCCCTGCAAGCGCAGTTCAGCGGATCGGAAACGCGTACATCAGGCCCTGCTTGCTCCACAGGTTGTTGAGGCCGCGCGGCAGCCCCAGCGCCGACTTCTGGCCGACGTTGCGCTCGAAAATCTCGCCGTAGTTCCCGGTGGTCTTGAGGGCGCGCAGCAACCAGTCCCGGTCCAGCCCCAGGAGCTTTCCAGTGTCTTCCGCAGTACCCACCATACGCTGCACCACCGGGTGGGCGCTGCTGGCTTTCAGCGAGTCCGCATTGGCTTGCGTCACACCATACTCTTCGGCTTCGATCAGGCCGTAGATCACCCACTTGACCACGGCAAACCACTCGTCGTCGCCCCGCCGCACCAAGGGCCCCAGGGGTTCCTTGGAGATGAGTTCCGGCAAGATGGTGTGCATTGCCGCGCCTTGCGAAACACCGCTGCGCAAGGCTGCCAGGCCCGATGCATCGGTGGTGAATGCGGTGCACCGCCCCGCCAGATAGGCGGCCGTTGCAGCATCTACCTTCTCAAACATCACGGGTTTGAAGTCGAGGCCGTTGGCACGGGAATAGTCGGCCAGGTTTTTTTCGGTGGTGGTGCCCGACTGCACACACACGGTCTGTCCCTTGAGCTGGCGGATGCTCCTGATCTTGCTCTTGGCAGGCACCATGAAACCCTGGCCGTCGTAGTAGGTAACGACCGTCTGGTGCAGACCCATCGATGCATCGCGCGCCAGCGAAAAGGTGGTGTTGCGCGAAAGCACGTCCACCTCGCCGGATTGCAAGGCCGTGAAACGCTGCGGCACGTCCAACGGCACGTACTTGACTTTCTTGCCGTCGCCCAGCACGGCGGCTGCAAGTGCCCTGCAGACATCCACGTCAAGTCCGGACCACTTGCCGCTGGAGTCTGCCATCGCAAACCCGGCCAGCCCTGTATTGACGCCACACACCACCTGCCCGCGCGCCCTGATACCGTCGAGAGTCTTGCCCGCATGGGCCACGGGAGCGGCCAGCAACGCGGCCACAACGATGGCGCCCATTGCGGCGATCTGGCCAAACACTGTCTTCATGCGGTCAGGTCTCCGGGAGGGTGATTCACGGTGCCGCCAATGGCGCAGGCCCTGCCCCATCCAGCATCTTCTGCAGAAATTGCGCCTGCCCCATGCTGGGGTCCAGGGTGTAGGCAGCAAAGCCTTCCCGTTCGTAAGCGCGCATTGCACTGTGGTTGCCCGAAAGCACTTCGAGCGTGAGCTTGCAGGCACCGCGCTCGCGGGCCAGCGCTTCCACCCGGTGCAGCATGCGCTGGGCGATGCGGTGGCCGCGCCAGCCGGGTGCCACCACCACGTCATGCACGTTGACCAGAGGCCGGCAGGCAAAGGTCGAAAAGCCCTCCAGGCAATTGATCAGCCCCACGGGCACCTCGCCGTGTGGCGCCAAAGCGTCCGCCGCCCAGGCCATCACGCTGAAAGCCTGCGGCCGCTGGCGCAGCGCCTCGGGCAAGCCCCGCTGGACCTCGGCGCTCAGTGGAACGCCACCACCCGCCACGTCCCTTGCATAGCCGTCGAGCAGTTCGACCAACGCCCGCGCTTCGCGGGCATTGCCGTAGTCCACGGAACGGACGGTGATGGTGGAAGGTATGTCAGTGTTTGAAGGCATCTATGGGGTTCCCGGTCGGCGGCAAAGGCCGCAGCGTAGCGGATCGTGCGGCGCGCCAACGGTGGAAGGAGCTCTCGGCGGGATCACCATCAGCCAGCACGGGCCGCGTCGGCCAACCTTTGCGCGCAGGAACTGGCCATTTGCGCATCACGGGCCTCCACCATCACCCGCAGCAGCGGCTCGGTACCACTCGCGCGGATCAGCACGCGGCCTGACGCGCCCAGTTCCTGCTCGACGGCCTGGGTCGTGTCAGCCAGCAAGCGGTTGGCCTTCCAGTCCTGGCCAGGGGCCAGCCGCACATTCAGCAGCACCTGCGGATAGAGCGTGATGTCGGCCAACAGTTGCGCCAGGGTACGGCCACTGCGCACACAGGCCTGCAGCACCTGCAAAGCACTCACCAAGCCGTCGCCGGTGGTATGGCGGTCCAGCGCCAGCAGATGGCCCGAGCCCTCGCCGCCCAGCACCCACTGGTGCCGCGCCAGCTCTTCAAGCACATAGCGGTCCCCCACCTTGGCCCGCACAAACTTCACGCCCTTTGCCTTCAGCGCCACCTCCACTGCCATGTTGGTCATCAGGGTTCCCACGACACCTGGCACATGCTCATCGCGGCCCATGCGGTCCGCAGCCATCAGGTACAAAAGCTCGTCGCCGTTGTACAGGCGCCCCGTGGCATCGACGATCTGCAGGCGGTCCGCGTCGCCATCGAGCGCAATGCCATAGTCGGCGTGGTTGGCGCGCACGGCCCGCACGAGCGCATCAGGATGGGTGGCTCCCACCTCGTGGTTGATGTTGAGGCCGTCGGGCGAGCAGCCAATCGACAGCACTTCGGCACCCAGCTCGTGGAAGACCTTGGGTGCCACCTGGTAGGCCGCGCCATGCGCGGCATCGACGACGATCTTGAGGCCCTTGAGGGTCAGGTCCTGCGGAAACGTGCTCTTGCAGAACTCAATGTAGCGGCCCGCCGCATCATCGAGCCGCCGCGCCTTGCCCAGGCTGGCCGAATCGGCCCACACCGGGGGTTCGCCCAGGGCCGCTTCCACGGCCTGCTCCCACGTGTCGGGCAACTTGGTGCCCTGTGCACTGAAAAACTTGATGCCGTTGTCGGGATAGGCGTTGTGGCTGGCGCTGATGACCACCCCCAGGCTGGCGCGTTGTGCGCGGGTCAGGTAGGCCACGCCCGGGGTGGGCAAAGGACCCAGCAGCACCACATCCACGCCCGCGGAGTTGAAGCCTGACTCCAGCGCGCTTTCCAGCATGTAGCCTGAAATGCGGGTGTCCTTGCCGATCAGCACCGTGGGGCGCTCCTCGGTCCTGCGCAACACTCGCCCGACGGCATGGGCCAGGCGCAGAACAAAATCCGGGGTGATGGGTGGCTGCCCGACGGTGCCACGAATGCCATCGGTTCCAAAGTATTGGCGCGTCATGTTCTAGCGTCTCCTCGTGTGAATCTCATTGTTTGTTATCCATCGCCAAAGGGTCTGGCATGCGCCCATCCATACAACGCCCCAGCCTCCGGAAGACCCCGTCAGACCGCTTGCATTGCACGCCACACCGCGAGCGCCGCCACGGTTTCGCGGACATCGTGCACGCGCACCACAGAAGCTCCACGCTCCACGGCCAACACCGCCGCCGCCACGCTGGGCACCATGCGCTGCTCTACCGCCAGGCCCGTCACCGCGCCCAGCGAGGACTTGCGGGACCAGCCTGCCAGAAGAGGATAGCCTGCAGCCCGCAGCACCGACTGGTGCGCCAGCAGCGCAAAATTCTGTTCCACCGTTTTGCCAAAACCAATACCCGGGTCCAGCACAATCCTGTTCTTTTCGACCCCTAGCGCTTGCAGGTCAAGCGCAGAGCGCTGCAAAAAGTATAGTACCTGCTGTACCACATCGCCCTCCATCGGGGCCACCTGCATGGTTTGGGGGTCGCGGTGCATGTGCATCAGGCACACCCCACATTGCGGGTGCGATGCCACCACCTCTGCGGCACCCGGCTGGCGCAATGCCCAGATGTCATTGATGATGTCCGCGCCCAGGTCCAGCACCGCGCGCATGACCTCGGGCTTGTAGGTATCGATGGAGATAGGCACCCCCAGGGACACCGCGCCCTGCACCAGAGGCACCACACGCGCCAGCTCTTCGTCCAGCGGCACCGCCGGACTGCCGGGGCGCGTGGACTCCCCGCCAATGTCCAGAATGTGTGCCCCGTCGCGGAGCAACTGCTCGCAATGCCGCAGGGCCGCAGCGGTGGAGCCATGCCGCCCGCCGTCGGAGAACGAGTCCGGCGTGGCATTGACGATGCCCATCACGCGGGGCTCGGCCAGGTCAATAGAGAAACGGGAGGTCTGCCAGATCATGGGGGGATCGAGAAAGGGTCACAGGCGCCTTCCTGGTGGAGGTCGGGAGGCAGCACACCACCACCCATGAAAAACGGGGCACAAGGCCCCGTGAGAACGGATGGATCGGCCAGCAATCAGGCGGCCGATGGTGCGGTGTCCGTCGTCACCGCAGGCGTGCCGCCGCTGGAGTTGTCGCCGCCCGAGGGAGGTGTACGGGGCGTCCAGTCCTTGGGAGGACGGGGCTCCTTGCCAGCCATGATGTCGTCCAACTGCTCGGTATCGATGGTTTCCCATTCGAGCAAGGCCTTGGCCATGGCGTGCATCTTGTCGCTGTTCTCTTCGATCAGGCGGCGGGCCAGGTTGTACTGCTCATCGATGATGCGGCGCACTTCCATGTCCACCTTTTCCATGGTCTGCTCGCTCATGGTCGTGGTCTTGGTCACCGAACGGCCCAGGAACACTTCGCCTTCGTTCTCGGCGTAGACCATGGGCCCCAGGGCATCGGTCATGCCGTAGCGGGTGACCATGTCACGGGCAATATGCGTGGCACGCTCGAAGTCATTGCTGGCCCCAGTGGTCATCTGATTCATGAACACTTCTTCAGCGATGCGGCCACCAAACAGCATGCTGATCTGGTTGAGCATGTATTCGCGATCGTAGCTGTAGCGGTCCTGGGCAGGCAGGCTCATCGTCACGCCCAGGGCACGGCCACGGGGAATGATGGTGACCTTGTGCACGGGGTCGCACTTGGGCAGCAGCTTGCCAATGAGGGCGTGGCCAGACTCGTGGTAGGCCGTGTTGCGACGCTCTTCCTCGGGCATGACCATGCTTTTGCGCTCGGGGCCCATGAGGATCTTGTCCTTGGCCTTCTCGAAGTCCTGCATCTCGACGGTACGGGCATTGCGGCGCGCAGCCATCAGGGCAGCTTCATTGCACAGGTTGGCCAGATCGGCACCGCTCATGCCAGGGGTGCCACGGGCAATGATGCCAGGGGCCACGTCCTGACCAATCGGGATCTTGCGCATGTGCACGTTCAGGATCTGCTCGCGGCCACGGATATCGGGCAGCGTCACATAGACCTGACGGTCGAAACGGCCAGGGCGCAGCAGGGCGGCGTCCAGGATGTCGGGGCGGTTGGTGGCAGCCACCACGATCACGCCCAGGTTGGTTTCGAAGCCATCCATTTCAACCAGCATCTGGTTGAGGGTCTGTTCGCGCTCGTCGTTACCGCCGCCCAGGCCAGCACCACGCTGGCGGCCCACCGCGTCGATTTCATCGATGAAGATGATGCACGGAGCGTTCTTCTTGGCGTTGTCGAACATGTCGCGCACACGGGCCGCACCCACGCCGACAAACATTTCCACAAAGTCGGAGCCAGAGATGCTGAAGAACGGCACCTTGGCTTCGCCTGCAATGGACTTGGCCAGCAGGGTCTTGCCGGTACCGGGAGGGCCAACCAGCAGCAGGCCGCGCGGAATACGCCCGCCGAGCTTCTGGAATTTCTGCGGGTCTTTCAGGAAGTCCACGACTTCCTTGACTTCTTCCTTGGCCTCGTCGCAACCCGCCACGTCCGCGAACGTGACCTGGTTGTTGTTTTCGTCGAGCATGCGCGCCTTGCTCTTGCCGAAGCTGAAGGCGCCGCCCTTGCCGCCGCCCTGCATCTGACGCATGAAGTACACCCACACGCCGATCAGCAGCAGCATGGGGCCCCAGCTGACCAGGAGGGTCATGAGCAGGGAGCCTTCTTCACGGGGCTTGACGTCGAACTTGACGTTGTTGTTGATGAGATCGCCCACAAGGCCACGGTCCAGATAGGTGGCCGTCGTGCGGATCTTGCGGTCGTCATTGGTGACGGCCACGATCTCGGTGCCGCCCTGGCCTTCCTGGATGGTCGCGCTCTTGATGCGGTTGCTGCGGACTTCCTCCAGGAACTCCGAGTAGCCGACGTGGCCTGCGCTGGCTCCGGCACGGGTGTCAAACTGTTTGAACACCGTGAACAGCACCATGGCAATAACCAGCCACACGGCAATTTTTGAAAACCACTGATTGTTCAAGCGGGGCTCCAGTTGCGGGAAACAGAAAACGGACACACTGCCGTCATGGCACGCATGTGCGGCCCATTTTAGGTGTTTCAAGCCACCCGGCCATCCCTATTCCCCCTAGCGGCCATGGAAACAGCACGGGCTTTAGGGTCGAAATTCACGGATTCTTGACCTGAGGCAAGCCCGTTCAGGCGGTCTTCTTGAGGCCCATGCCCACCAGAAAGGTCTCGGACGATTTGTCGCGGGAGGCCTTGGGCTTCAACGGCTTGACCACTTTGAAGGTCTGTTTGAACAGCGTGACCAGATCGCTGTAGCCGCTGCCATGGAACAGCTTGACTACCAGGGCCCCATCCGGTTTCAAATGGTTGCAAGCAAACTCCACAGCCAGTTCGACCAGATGGGCAATGCGCGCAGCGTCGGCGGATTCGATACCGGACAGATTGGGGGCCATGTCCGAAACGACAACATCCACCACCCGACCATCCAGGGCCTGCTCCAGGCGCTCCAGCACCTCCGCCTCACGAAAATCACCGTTGATATAGGTAACGCCCTCGATGGGCTCCATGGGCAGAAGGTCTAGCGCAATGATGGTGCCGTTGAGTTGGCCCGCTGCAGCCCCCCCGGGCGACATGCGCCTGCGCAGGTACTGGCTCCAGGCGCCCGGCGTGGAACCCAGATCCACCACGGTGTAACCGGGTTTGATGAGGCCCAGCTGTTCGTCGATTTCCTTGAGCTTATAGGCGGCGCGTGCCCGGTATCCCTCTTTCTGGGCCAATTTGACATAGGTGTCGTTGACATGGTCGTTCAACCACGCCTTGTTGACCTTCTTGCTTTGGGTTTTGACTTTCATACCGCTCCATTGTCTCTCGACAATCAGCACCGCCGATAATACGGCCCATGCCCCAAATTCAACTGACTCCCGCCGAGCGCCGGGAACAACGCGCCAATGCCCACCACCTGGACCCCGTCGTCCTGGTCGGCGGCGATGGACTCACCCCTGCGGTCAAGAAGGAAATCGACGCCGCCCTGAACGCCCATGGCCTTATCAAGGTGCGCGTTTTCAACGATGACCGCGTGGCGCGCGAGCTGATGTACCAGGAGCTGACCGCCGAACTCAACGCAGCCCCCATCCAGCACATCGGCAAGCTGCTGGTACTGTGGCGCCCCCAACCCGTCAAGGAACGTACGGTCGATGAAGACCGCATGCCCGGCCCGCGCGACGTCAAGGTGCTCAAATACAGCAAGCGCGGCGGCCAGCGCCCCGAGATCAAGCAACTGCGCGTGCTGGGCAACCAGCGCCTCACTTCGGGCGGCCAGATCAAGCGCGCCAAGCCCAAGCAAAAATCCATCAAGAAGCGCCAGGCAGACTGATGAGCCACGATGCAGGTTCGGCAGTACCTGCAAACTTTGCAGCACCTGCCGGCATGGCGCCCGTCCGCCACATCCTCTCCATGAAGTGGGGCACGAAATACGGCCCCGAATACGTCAACCGGCTGTATGCCATGGTGCGCAGGCACCTGAGCGGGGATTTTCGCTTTGTCTGCCTGACCGATGACAGCACGGGCATCCGCAGCGAAGTGCAGTGCCTGCCCATCCCCGCACTCGATCTGCCACCCGGCATCCCCGAGCGGGGCTGGACCAAGCTGGTCACTTTCAGCAAGGACCTGCACGGACTTCGAGGCACGGCCTTGTTCCTGGATGTGGACGTGGTCATCACCGGCAGCCTGGACGATTTTTTCACCCAGCCGGGTGAATTCCTGATCATCCACGACTACAAGCGCCCCTGGCGCATCACGGGCAACTCCTCGGTCTATCGCTTTGAGCTGGGAGCTCACCCCGACGTGCTGGAGCACTTTCGCGCGCATTTTTCAGATATTCGTGAGCAGTTTCGCAACGAGCAGGCCTACTTGTCGGACTTCCTGCACCGGCAGGGCAAGTTGCAATACTGGCCTGCGGCCTGGTGCCCGAGTTTCAAATACCACGGCATACCGCCCTGGCCGACCAACTACTGGCGGCCGCCGTTTGTGCCAGCGGGCGCACGCATCGTGATCTTTCATGGGGAATGCAATCCCCCCGATGCTTTGGCCGGGCGGCGCAACCGGCGGTTTCGCTTCATTCGTCCGGCCACCTGGGTGGCGGAGCACTGGCGCGAATAGGCGGTTTGAAGGCGGCGCTGGTTGCGACCAGCGCTCGCTTCAGTCGTCTGAAGTGCCGTCAGGCCCGACCGGCAACAACGGCGGCTTCTGAACCTGGCGCAGTGTTTGCCACAACACGGCCAGTGCGCAGCACCACTGCAGCACATACATCACCGTCCCCACACTGTGCCACAGGCGCAAATCCTGCCGCGCCACGATACGCGGCGCCACGCCAAACTGCGTGAGCAGCGCCAGCAGCATGCCACCAAGTATAAAAACCATAGCAGCTTGCGCCCATGGATACTGCGCTATCGCCTGTTTTGGCCTTGAAATCAGCAGCAGAACCAGACAGCAGGCGACCGCCACCCAGGTCTGCGCCGCAAACAGCTTGGCCGCCATGTTGCCCGCCACCATGGGCGACGGAAGGTGGGCAAACAGCATGGGAACGACCAGAAACTCGATGGTAGTCAGGCTGCCCCACCAGAGCGCAGCGACCAGGGCAGGAAGGCGGTGGAACATGCCGTTCCCGCTCACTGGTAGCTGACCGCCACCACTTCGTAGCGGCGAATCCCGCCGGGAGCCTGCACTTCGGCGGTATCGCCCTCTTCCTTGCCGATCAAGGCACGGGCGATAGGGCTCGAGATATTGATGAGCCCTTGCTTCAGATCCGCCTCGTCCTCGCCCACGATCTGGTATTTCACGAGGTCGCCAGACTCTTCGTCTTCCAGTTCGACCGTGGCGCCAAAGACGACCTTGCCGCCGCCATCCACGGCGCTGGGGTCGATCACCTGCGCCACCGACAGCTTGCCCTCGATCTCCTGGATGCGGCCTTCGATGAAGCCCTGGCGGTCCTTGGCGGCGTCATAGTCAGCGTTTTCGCTGAGGTCGCCCTGCGCGCGCGCTTCGGCAATTGCCGTGATCACAGCGGGGCGCTCTACGGTCTTGAGGCGGTGCAGTTCTTCCTTGAGCTTTTCAGCACCGCGCTTGGTAATCGGAATGGTGGCCATCGTGTTGCGTCTCCATAAATCAAAACGGTGAAAGCGCCAGAAGCACTTCCACCGGTCAATCGCCAGGCATGCCCGCGCTGCGCTGGGCGATGCGAATGGCAAGTCTACAAAAGGAAACCGCCGCACGTTGCCGCGCGGCGGTGTCTGTTCAGGCGGCAATTATGCCGCTTTTGCCGATGCTCAGGCAGCCAGTTGGGCGTGCAGCTCCTGCACCGAGTACACGTCGAGTTTGTCCAGGTACTTCATGCCCTCCACCGCCGCCTCGGCGCCAAAGATGGTCGTGAACGTGGTCACGCGGGCCAGCAGCGACGAGGTGCGGATCGCACGCGAATCGGCAATCGCATTACGGCGCTCTTCCACGGTGTTGATGACCATGACGATCTCGTTGTTCTTGATCATGTCCACGATGTGCGGGCGGCCTTCGGTCACCTTGTTGACCACGCCCACAGGCACGCCAGCTTCGGCAATAGCAGCTGCAGTGCCCTTGGTCGCCACCAGCTCAAAGCCCAGCGCCACCAGTTGGCGGGCGATGTCCACGGCACGCGGCTTGTCGGCATTCTTCACCGTGAGGAACACCTTGCCCGATGTGGGCAGCTTGGTGCCCGCGCCCAGCTGGCTCTTCACAAAGGCTTCGCCAAAGGTCTTGCCCACGCCCATGACTTCGCCGGTGGACTTCATCTCTGGGCCGAGGATGGTGTCCACGCCAGGGAACTTCACGAACGGGAACACGGCCTCCTTCACGCTGAAGTACGGCGGTGTCACTTCCTTGGTGATGCCCTGCGAGGCCAGCGTTTGACCCGCCATGCAACGCGCCGCGACCTTGGCCAGCTGGATGCCCGTGGCCTTGGAAACAAACGGCACCGTGCGCGAGGCGCGGGGGTTCACTTCCAGCACGTAGATCACGTCCTTGCCTTCCATCTCCTGGATGGCGAACTGCACGTTCATCAGGCCTACCACGTTCAGGCCCTGGGCCATGGCGGCGGTCTGGCGCTTGATCTCGTCGATGGTGGGCTGCGACAGGTAGTACGGGGGCAGTGAGCAGGCGGAGTCACCACTGTGCACGCCCGCCTGCTCGATGTGTTCCATGACCCCGCCGATGAAGGTGACGCCCGCCGAATCGCGCACGCAGTCCACGTCGCACTCGATAGCGTTGGAGAGGAAGCGGTCGAGCAGCACGGGCGAGTCGTTGCTTACCTTCACGGCCTCGCGCATGTAGCGCTCCAGGTCGCGCTGCTCGTGCACGATTTCCATCGCGCGGCCGCCCAGCACGTAGCTGGGGCGCACCACCAGGGGGTAGCCCAGAGCGGCGGCCTTTTCCAGGGCTTCGGGTTCGGTGCGTGCCGTGGCATTGGGCGGCTGGCGCAGGCCGAGCTCACCCAGCAGCTTCTGGAAGCGCTCGCGGTCTTCAGCCGCGTCGATCATGTCGGGGCTGGTGCCGATGATCGGGACGCCAGCAGCTTCCAGACCCAGGGCAAGCTTCAGGGGCGTCTGGCCGCCGTACTGCACGATCACGCCGACCGGCTTTTCCTTGTCCACAATCTCCAGCACGTCTTCGAGCGTCACGGGCTCGAAGTACAGGCGGTCGGAGGTGTCATAGTCGGTGGAGACGGTCTCGGGGTTGCAGTTGACCATGATGGTCTCGTAGCCGTCCTCGCGCATGGCAAGGGCCGCATGCACGCAGCAGTAGTCGAACTCGATGCCCTGGCCGATGCGGTTGGGGCCACCGCCCAGCACCATGATCTTCTTGTTGTTCGTAGGCTCCGACTCGCATTCGGCGACACCACCGTGGGTGGCGACTTCGTAAGTGGAGTACAGGTACGCGGTGTTGGTTGCGAACTCGGCCGCACAGGTGTCCACACGCTTATACACGGGGCGCACTTTGAGCGCACGGCGTGCTTCGCGCACCGCCTTCTCGGTGGTCTTGAGCAGCTTGGCCAGCCGGCGGTCGGAGAAGCCTTTTTGCTTGAGCGTGAGCAGCGTGCCGGCATCCAGCGCCGTCAGGGCACCGTCACCCTTTTCGGCCACCAGCTTGTCGATGTCCAGCTCGATCTTCACGATTTGCTCAATCTGCACCAGGAACCATTTGTCGATCTTGGTCAGCTCGAACACTTCGTCGACCGAAAGACCCATGGCAAACGCATCGCCCACGTACCAGATGCGCTCGGGACCGGGCTCGCCCAGTTCCTTTTCGAGCGTCTCGCGGTCCTGGGTTTTCTCGTTCATGCCGTCCACGCCAACTTCCAGGCCGCGCAGGGCTTTCTGGAAGGACTCCTGGAAGGTGCGGCCCATGGCCATGACCTCGCCCACCGACTTCATCTGCGTAGTCAGGCGGCTGTCGGCCGTGGGGAATTTTTCGAACGCAAAACGTGGGATCTTGGTGACCACGTAGTCGATCGAAGGCTCGAACGATGCAGGCGTCGCACCGCCCGTGATTTCGTTCTTGAGCTCGTCCAGCGTGTAGCCCACGGCCAGCTTGGCGGCAACCTTGGCGATGGGGAAGCCCGTGGCCTTGGAGGCCAGCGCCGACGAACGCGACACGCGCGGGTTCATCTCGATGACGATCATGCGGCCGTCCTTCGGGTTGACCGAGAACTGCACATTGGAGCCACCCGTGTCCACACCAATTTCACGCAGCACTGCCAGCGAGGCGTTGCGCATGATCTGGTATTCCTTGTCGGTCAGCGTCTGCGCGGGGGCCACGGTGATCGAGTCGCCCGTGTGCACACCCATCGGGTCCAGGTTTTCGATGGAGCAGATGATGATGCAGTTGTCCGCCTTGTCGCGGACCACTTCCATCTCGTATTCCTTCCAGCCAAGCAGCGACTCTTCAATCAGCAGCTCGTTGGTGGGCGACGCTTCGAGGCCGCGCTTGCAGATGGTCTCGAACTCTTCAGGGTTGTAGGCAATGCCGCCGCCGGTCCCGCCCAGCGTGAAGCTGGGGCGGATCACGGTGGGGAAACCCACGGTCTTTTGCACGGCCCAGGCTTCGTCCATGCTGTGGGCGATGCCGGAGCGCGCCGAGCCCAGACCGATCTTGGTCATGGCGTCCTTGAACTTCAAGCGGTCTTCGGCCTTGTCGATGGCTTCAGGTGTGGCGCCGATGAGCTCCACCTTGTATTTGTCGAGCACGCCGTTGTGCCACAGGTCCAGCGCGCAGTTGAGCGCTGTCTGGCCACCCATGGTGGGCAGGATGGCATCGGGACGCTCCTTGGCGATGATCTTCTCGACCGTCTGCCAAGTGATGGGCTCGATGTAGGTGACGTCGGCCGTGGCCGGGTCGGTCATGATCGTCGCAGGGTTGCTGTTGATCAGGATGACCTTGTAGCCCTCTTCGCGCAGGGCCTTGCAGGCCTGTACGCCGGAGTAGTCGAACTCGCAGGCCTGGCCGATGATGATGGGGCCAGCGCCGATGATGAGGATGCTTTTGATGTCTGTGCGTTTTGGCATGGTGCGTCGATCAGTCGATCGTGGGTTCGGCTGCCTGGGGGCTGGGGGTTGGGGCAGAGGCTGCTGTTGCATCTGCGGGCAAACGCCGCTGGGTCAACTTGGCAAGCAGCGCCTCGGCGCGTGCGGGAGGAAGGTTCTTCTGCATCAGCTGCAGCAGGCCGTCGCCCTGGATCAGTGGGCGCAAGACTTCTTCTTCCGCGTCATAAAACGTCACTTCCCACTCCTGCAGCAGCTCTGCAAAGGCGGCATCGTCCAGCGTCTTGCCCTTGGCCACGAGCGTGACGAGCGGCATGGCCTTGTTCTCGACGAACGCTTTCTTGTAGGGCTTTTGCGCCCAACGTTCCGTGAACCACTCACGGTGGGGCGAAGGCAGGGTCAGGACACGCTTGTGGATCGCCTTTTCCAGCGATGCAAGGGGGAAGCTGAACAGTTTCATGGTGCTGTTTCCTTCCGCGCTTAACCGGCTTTTGCCGCGCGCATGGCGTCGGTGAAGCGGTCAAAGAGGTATGCGATATCGTGCGGACCTGGGGATGCCTCAGGATGCCCCTGGAAACAGAAAGCGGGCTTGTCCTTGTGGACCAGCCCTTGCAGCGTGCCGTCAAAAAGGCTGACGTGCGTGGCGCGCAGATGGGCAGGAAGCGATTCCATGTCCACCGCAAAACCGTGGTTCTGGCTCGTGATGCTCACGCGGCCCGTGTCCAGGTCCTTCACCGGGTGGTTGGCACCATGGTGGCTGTGGGTCATCTTGAAGGTCTTGGCACCAGCAGCCAGGGCCATGATCTGGTGCCCCAGGCAGATGCCGAACGTGGGCATGCCACTGTCCACAATCGTGCGGGTCGCGGCGATGGCGTAGTCGCAAGGCTCGGGGTCGCCAGGGCCGTTGGACAGGAAAACACCATCGGGTTTGAGAGCCAGCACATCAGCGGCCGGCGTCTTTGCTGGCACCACTGTGACCTTGCAGCCACGTTCCGCCAGCATGCGCAGGATGTTCTTCTTCACGCCAAAGTCGTACGCCACTACGTGAAACTGTGGGGCCGACAGTTCGCCGTAGCCAGTACCCAGTTTCCACTCTGTCTGCGTCCACTCATAACGCACTGCCGTGGTCACCACCTGGGCCAGGTCCAGCCCGGCCATGTTGGGGGCTGCCTTGGCCTTGGCGATGGCTTCGTCGATGAGCGCCTGCGTGACAGCCTGCCCTGCGGCAAGGCCGATGATGGTGCCGTTTTGCGCACCCTTGCTGCGCAGCAGGCGCGTGAGCTTTCGGGTGTCGATGTTGGCGATGGCAACGGTCTTCTCACGCACGAGGTACTGCGAGAGCGTTTCCGTGGAGCGGAAGTTGCTTGCCAGCAGCGGCAGGTCTTTGATGATCAGGCCTGCGGCGTGGACCTTGTCGGCTTCGATGTCCTCCACATTGACGCCGTAGTTGCCGATGTGCGGATACGTGAGGGTCACGATCTGCTGGCAGTAGCTCGGGTCGGTGAGGATTTCCTGGTAGCCGGTGATGGCGGTGTTGAACACCACTTCGCCGACGGTGGTGCCGGTGGCACCAATCGAATTGCCGATAAAGACCGTGCCGTCTGCGAGCGCCAGGATGGCGGGCGGGAAGTTTCCCTGTAGAGACAAAAGCACTGGGTTCTCCGGATGGTTACGGTCGCCCGGCGCCTGCAGTCCACTCGTGCACGCAAAGGTACGCAAGTGCTGGTGGCTGCTCTCAGATGGGTTGTTGCTTTGGGTGCGGTCGGGCGACGCTGTTGCGAGAAAAGCTCCCGATTATATCCTTCATGGCGCGCTCACCAACAAATGCGCGTCTTGCATAACCTTGTTACGTAAGCAAGTGTTCCAGGCATTTCAGAGGACAACAGGCGCCCTAGACTTCGCCCCGTTTCCCCACCGCCCCCACTCCAAAGGCTGATCCCGATGCGCATTTTTTTCCGACCCCTTGCCCTTTCCCTGGCGGGCCTGTGTGCCGCCATGGCCGCTCAGGCCCTGGAGCTGGCGAAATACCCCCAGGTCTTCGTGGCGCCCCAGGGCGTTGAAGTCGTGCTGGCCCCCACCGCAGACGGCAAGCAGGCCCTGGTGCGAGTGAGCGGCATCAACGACCCCATCGATCAGGTCGTCTTCCTGAGCCAGTTGGAGCAACGGGGCTCGGCGCGCGAGGTATACGCCACCACGCTCGATGGCCGCAGCTACGGTCTGCTGCAAAAGCAGAACCAGGCCTATCGCAATGGCGACCACTATGTGGTGTACCTGCCAGGCAAGCGCGATGGCGTGCCACTGGCCTTCAGCGAAGAAAAGAGCAAGGCCTTCAAGCTGGCAGACCTGCTGGCCAGCTACAAAGGCCAACAAAAGCAGGGCCTGCAGGACAAGCTGGCCCGCTTTGACCGCAACAAGCGCCTGGCCAGCGTGCAGGCCGAACTGGCCAAGGCCGACCAGGACGCCACCGCTGCATGCGGTACGCCAGTGAAGACCAACGTTGACTGGGCCACCATTGACGACGAGAAACTCCAGTCGCTGAGCATCGGCAGCTTCTGCGGCGTGGTGGCATCAGAGCTGGAAGCCATGTGCCGCAACACTCCCGCCTTCAAAAGCACGGCATCCGGCCTGGGCTTGGTGCAATGCAAATTCGCGCCGCAGCTGAAAATCCGGGTGGAGAACCAGCAGGTGCTGTTCAGCACGGAGAAGGACGCCCCCAACCAGGAAGAATTCGTGCGCCAGTTCCTGCGCAATCTCTAAAAAAGAGTGAGGCGCTCCGCCCCCCTGAGATCTGCTGGAAACGATCAAGAAGCGGTGGCTTCAGCGCCCGGCGCCGCTCGCATGCAGGCAGATCGCTGCAGCGGCCGCCACATTGAGCGACTCTTCGCCGCCCGGTTGTGCAATGCGGATGCGCAGAGCGGCACGCTCTTCCAGTGCAGGGGAAACGCCCTGCCCTTCGTGGCCCAACACCCATGCACACGGCCAGGGCAAGGCGGCACGGTGCAACCAGTCTCCGGCGTGCGAGCTGGTCACAAGCATGGGCACCTGCAGCGATTGAAGCTCGCCGTGCTCCACGCCCTCGATCAGGTCCAGCGCGAAATGCGCACCCATGCCCGCCCGCAGCACCTTGGGGGACCACAATGCGGCGCTGCCCTTGATGGCAACCACCTGCCGGAACCCGAACGCGGATGCACTGCGCAGGATGGAGCCCACATTCCCAGCGTCCTGCACACGGTCCAGCACCACGGTCGCCGCACCCGGATGCACCGCAGCGGGCGCGGGCAAATCCATGATGAACCCCATCCGAGCGGGCGAGTCCAGCCCACTGATGTCGGCAAACAGTGCGTCAGCAATTACTATGATTTTCATAGCATCTTGCGCCCACTCTACCTGCGCCAGCGGCCAAAAAGACTCTGAAAACACCGCAATGGATGCGCGCTGGCCACGCTCCAGGGCCGCGCGGCAAAGGTGATCGCCCTCCAGCCAAACCCGGCCTTGCTTGCGGTAGGCCGTGGTGTCCTGCGCAAGACGGCGCAGGTCTTTCACGAACGTGTTGTCCCGCGAATGGATGGTGGTGATCGAGGAGGATGTCATGGTTGGGCAGGTTCAGCCGCGCAGATTCTGCGCCACGGGCGCAAAGGAACGCCGGTGGTGGACGCACGCGCCGTGCTCGCGCAGGGCCGCCATGTGCACCGCCGTGCCATAGCCTTTGTGGCCCGCAAATCCGTACTGGGGAAATTCTTCATGCACCTGCACACACCAGCGGTCACGGTGCACCTTGGCCAGGATGGACGCGGCCGAGATGGCCGGCACCAGCGCATCGCCCTTGACGATGGCCTCAGCCTGGATGTCGAGCGTGGGGAGCCGATTGCCATCGACGAGGACCATGACGGGCTTCAGGCGCAGCCCCATCACGGCCCGCCGCATGGCCAGCATCGTGGCCTGCAGGATGTTGAGCTGATCGATCTCTTCCACGCTGGCCTCGGCAATGCTGCAGCACAGCGCCTTGGCGCGGATTTCGTCGTAGAGCTTTTCGCGCCGGGCGGGCGTGAGCTTCTTGGAGTCTGCCAGGCCTGCGATGGGATGCAGATCGTCCAGGATGACTGCAGCAGCCACCACAGGCCCCGCCAGCGGGCCACGGCCCGCTTCATCCACGCCGGCCACAAGGCCTGGCGGATGCCAGGGCAGGCAGGCCTGTTCAGGCAGCGGGATGGAGGATTTTCTGGATCGCATCGGCAGCCAGTTGGGGAGTGTTGCGGCGCAGGCTCTCGTGCAGCGCCGTAAAGCGCTGCTCCAGAGCCGTGATTTTTTCGGGATGGTGCTGGCGGGCATCCAGCCATTGGAGTGTTGCCGCACAAAGCGCCTGGGGTGTCGCGGCATCCTGGATCAGCTCGGGCACGACGAAGTCGCCACACAGGATGTTGGGCAAGCCCACCCAGGGCTGTAACTGCTTGCGGCGCATAAGCCACCAGCTCAATGGGTGCATGTGGTAGCCAATGACCATGGGGCGCTTGAACAGGGCCGCCTCCAGCGTGGCGGTGCCACTGGCGATCAGCGTGGTGTCGCAGGCGGCGAGCACTGCGTGGGATTGCCCGGAAACGATCTGCACCACACCGCCCAGCCCAGCGGCCTGCGCTGCCTGCACGATGCGTTCGCGCAGCGCTGGCACGGCAGGCACTATTAATTTAATAGCTGGTCGCGCTTTTCTGACAAGCGCTGCAGCCTCAAAGAAGGGTTGAGTGATGTAGGCGATCTCCGAAGAACGGCTGCCCGGCAGAATGGCCAGCACCTCGTCCGTATCCTGCAGCCCGAGCTGCGCACGGGCCGCAGCGCGGTCCGGCACCATGGGAATCACACCCGCCAGCGGGTGCCCCACATAGGTGGCGGCGATGCCATGCCGCGCGAGCAGTTCTGGCTCGAACGGAAAGATGCACAACACATGATCAGCGCTGCGGCGAATCTTCTCGACGCGTTCCGCGCGCCAGGCCCAGACGGAGGGGCACACGAAATGCACGGTCTTGATGCCCGCAGCGCGCAGGTCAGCTTCCAGCCCCAGGTTGAAATCAGGGGCATCCACACCGATGAAGACATCCGGGCGGTCCTTGAGCAACCGCTCACGCAGTTGCTTGCGGATGCCCAGCAACTCGCGCAGACGGCGCAGCACTTCCATGCTGTAGCCATGCACGGCCAACTTCTCGCTGGGCCACCAGGCATCAAAACCCCGGCGTTGCATTTGCGGGCCACCAATGCCGCAGGTCTGCAGGTCTGGCCAATGGGCCTGCATGCCGTCGATCAACAGACCGGCCAGCAGGTCGCCCGATGTCTCGCCCGCCACCATGGCGACGCGGGGGGAAGCAGCCATCACCCAGCCCTCAGCGCGCTATGCCGCGCGTGGCGTCGGCCAGGAACCGCTCCATCATCGCGGCATCCTCGCTGGCCTGCGGTGCGGACTGCACCAGCGCAGCAATGGCGGCACGTGCAGCCTCCAGCGTGAGGCCCTGGCGGTAGATCAGCTTGTGCATCTGCTTGACCGCAGCAATGCGCTCGGGCGAGAAGCCGCGGCGGCGCAGCCCCACCACGTTATAGCCCCGCACGGCCAGCGGGTTGCCATCCACCAGCATGAAGGGGGGCACGTCCTGCGACACTGCGCTGGCAAAGCCCACCATGGCATGCGCCCCGACCTTGACGAACTGGTGGATGCCGGTAAGCCCGCCCACCGTCACCCAATCTCCCAGGTGGACATGGCCTGCCAGGGTGGTGTTGTTGGCCAGCGTGGTGTGGTTGCCCACATGGCAATCATGGGCGATGTGGGTGTACGCCATGATCCAGTTGTCGTCCCCCACCGTGGTGATGCCACCGGCCTGGGGCACACCGAGGTTCAGGGTACAGAACTCGCGGATGGTGTTGCGGTCGCCGATGACCAGTTCGGTAGGCTCGCCCGCATATTTCTTGTCCTGCGGGATGGCGCCGATGGAGTTGAACTGAAAGATGCGGTTGTCGGCGCCAATCGTCGTGCGCCCGTCAATGACGCAATGTGCGCCGACCGCCGTGCCCGCACCGATCGACACATGCTCACCAATAACCGCATACGGTCCCACCGTGACCGAAGGGTCCAGGCGTGCGCCGTCCGCAACAATGGCAGTGGGATGAATATTGCTCACGATCCAACAAGCCCGGGTCGGTCAACCCACGCTGCGCATGGTGCACATGAGCTCGGCCTCGCAGGCCACCTCTTCGCCCACGCTGGCCACGCCCTTGAACTTCCAGATGCCGCCGCGAACGCGATCGATGGTGATGCTCAGGATCAACTGGTCGCCGGGCTCCACCGGGCGCTTGAAACGCGCGCCATCAATGCCCACAAAGTAGTAGATATTGTTCTCATCGGGCACCTTGCCCATGGCATCAAACGCCAGCAAGCCCGCAGCCTGGGCCAGCGCCTCCAGGATCAACACACCCGGCATCACGGGACGTCCGGGGAAATGCCCCATGAAATAGGGCTCATTGAACGTCACGTTCTTGATGGCCTTGATGCGGGTGTTGCTCTCAAGCTCGATCACTTTGTCCACCAGCAGGAACGGGTAGCGGTGGGGCAGTTGCTTGAGAATTGCGTGAATATCCATCATCGAGTTGTTCTTCCGTTCATGCTGCCTTGAGAGCCTGCTCAAGCGCCTTGATGCGCTCCCGCAAGCTGTGCAGTTGTTTGAGTGTTGCAGCGTTTTTTTCCCAGCGCGCATTGTCGTCGATGGGAAACATGCCCGTGTATTGCCCAGGCCGCGTGAGCGAGCGTGTGACCACGGTAGCTGCCGAGATATGCACGTTGTCGGCCAGCTCCAGATGGCCCAGCACAATCGCCCCGCCGCCCACAGTGCAGTGCGCGCCAATGGTCGCGCTGCCAGCCACCCCCACACACCCAGCCATGGCCGAGTGCTTGCCGATGCGCACGTTGTGGCCGATCTGGATCAGGTTGTCGAGCTTGACGCCATCTTCGATGACGGTGTCCTGAAGCGCGCCCCGGTCGATGCAGGTGTTGGCGCCAATCTCGACGTCGTCTCCGATGCGCACGGCACCGAGCTGCTCGATCTTGACCCACTGTCCTTGCTCGGGCGCAAAGCCAAAACCATCCGCGCCGATCACCACACCGGCGTGCACGATGCAACGCGCGCCGATGGTGCAGCCTTCGCCCACGGTTACACGCGACTTGAGAATGGTCCCCGCGCCCACCTGCGCTCCACGCTCCACTACACAAAGCGGCCCAATGGTCGCAGTGGGGTGCACCTGTGCCGTGGGATCCACCACGGCACTGGCGTGTACCCCCGCGCGCTGCGCTGGCGTATTGCGTTGCCGCCACAACTGGGTGGCACGCGCGAAATACACGTAGGGGTTGTCCGCCACGATGCAGGCACCGCGCGCCAGAGCGGCATCGCGCATGGCAGGTGCCACAATGACACAGGCCGCCCGGGAGGCGGCCAGTTGCTGTTGGTAGCGGGGGTTGCTCAGGAAACTGAGATCTCCCGGCCCGGCAACCTCCAGGGGCGCGATGCGGGAGATGACGACATCCCGTGTCGCACCTCCTTCCAGCGAGCCACCGAGCGCATCAACTATGTGCCCAAGAAGCAAGCTCACGCGCCACCTGTCCAGGGCTGTGGCTTACTTGCCAGCAGAGGCATTCAGCGCCTTGATCACCTTGTCGGTGATGTCATGCTTGGGGTTGATGTAGACGGCCTCCTGGAGGATCACGTCGTACTTCTCGGCTTCAGCCACTTGCTTGACGACCTTGTTCGCACGTTCGAGTACCTGGGACAGTTCCTCGTTCTTGCGGGCGCTCAGGTCTTCCTGGAACTCGCGGCGCTTGCGCTGGAATTCACGGTCCTGGTCCACCAGCTGGCGCTGGCGGGTCGTGCGCTGGCTTTCAGCCATCGTGGGGGCTTCGCGTTCGAATTTCTCTGTGGCGGTCTTCAGGGTACTGCCCATGTCCACCAGTTCTTTCTCGCGACGGGAGAATTCCTGCTCCAGCTTGGCCTGTGCAGCCTTGGCAGTGCTGGCCTCACGGAAGATGCGGTCTGTATTGACAAAACCGGCTTTGAACGACTCTTGAGCTTGCGCAGGGGCTGCCACGGCCATGGAGCCAAGCAGCAGAGCCAAAGAGATATGGCGAGAAATGGATTTCATTAGAAAGACGTTCCAATCTGGAATTGCAGTTTCTGGATTCTATCGCCGGCGAACTTGCGCACCGGTTGCGCAAAAGCCAGACGCAAAGGACCGAGCGGGGAAATCCAGCTCAAGCCCAGGCCCACGGAAGAACGCATGTCACTGAAGGTAACTTTTTCGTTTTCTCCGTACACATTACCCACGTCAAAGAAGGTGAATACACGCAGCGTCCGGTCGTTCCCTGCACCCGGGAACGGCGCGATCAGTTCCGCGTTCAGCGTCACCTTCTTTGGCCCCCCCAAAGAGGCCCCCGTCACGTCGCGCGGACCCAGGGTACCCTGGTCAAAGCCACGCACCGAGCCCAACCCGCCCGAATAGAAATTCTTGAACACCGGGAACGGCCGACCATTCATGCCCTTGCCGATACCCACCTCGCCATTGAAGGCGATGGTGAAACGTTTGTTCAGCGGTACGTACTGCTGGTACTGGTAGTTGGCCCGCACATAGCGAGCATCCCCAGCCACCGACCATTCTGAATTGAGGCGCTGATAGCGGCCGGAATTCGGCGCCAGAGCGCTGTCGCGGTCGTCCCGCGACCAACCGATCGTCAAAGGAATGGAGGTGCTGCTGTAGCCAAACTGGTCGGCATAGGCCAGGTAGGTGGCGGGAATGTTCGTCCCCGCCTTGATCTTGGTCTGCTCCAGCCCACCGCCAAAGAACACGGTATCGGTTTCACTGAACGGAACACCGAATCGCACCGACGTGCCGGTGGTCACCAACTCGTAGTTACCGCCCTGGTCTTCGTATGGCTTGTCCGTGCGGTAGTACACGTCCAGCGTGCGAGAAATGCCGTCGGGCGTGAAGTACGGATTGGTGGTGCTGAACACGAGCGTGCGACGGTACTTGCTGGTGTTGACATCAATGCCCAGGTAGTTGCCAGAGCCAAAAATGTTCTCTTGCTTGATACCAAACGACAGCGACACCTTTTCGGCGCTGGAAAAACCCACCCCCATCTGCAGCGACCCGGTGGGTTTTTCTGCCACGTTGATCACCAGGTCCACCTGGTCTGGAGAGCCCGGGACCTCCTGGGTCTCCACATTGACCTCGGTGAAGAAGCCCAGGCGGTCCACGCGATCACGCGACAGGCGGATTTTTTCACCGTCGTACCAGGAGGCTTCGTACTGGCGGAACTCGCGGCGGATCACTTCGTCGCGTGTGCGGTTGTTGCCGCTCACATTGATGCGGCGCACATAGGCACGGCGCGAGGGCTCCGCCTGCAGAACAAAAGCAACGCGGTTGTTTTCGCGGTCAATCTCTGGCACGGCTTCTACCCGCGCGAACGCAAAGCCAAACCGGGAGAAATACTCGGAAAACGCCTTGGTCGTTTCAGTGACCTGGTCCGCGTTATAGGGTTCACCAGGGCGAATGGTGACCAGGGACTTGAACTCATCTTCACGGTCCAGGTAGTTGCCTTCCAGCTTCACGCCAGACACCACATAGCGCTCACCTTCGGTCACATTGACAGTGATGGAAATGTCCTGCTTGTCGGGCGAAATAGCGACCTGGGTGGAATCGACACGGAATTCCAGATAGCCGCGCTGCAGGTAGTAGGAGCGCAGGGTTTCCAGATCGGCGTTGAGCTTGGCACGTGAATAGCGGTCCGACTTGGTGTACCAGCTGAGCCAGCCACCGGTGTCCTGATCAAACAGGCCTTTGAGCGTGGATTCGCTGAAGGCCTTGTTGCCAACAATGCGTACTTCCTTGATGCGGGCGGGATCGCCTTCGACCACAGTGAAAGTCAGGTTGACACGATTGCGCTCGATCGGGGTCACGGTCGTGACGACCTCGGCGCCATAGAGGCTCTTGTTGATGTACTGGCGCTTGAGCTCCTGCTCGGCCCGGTCGGTCAGCGCCTTGTCATAGGGACGACCTTCGGTCAGCCCGACATCGCGCATGGCCTTCTTCAGCGCGTCCTTGTCAAACTCGCGGGTGCCGGCGAAATCCACGTCGGCCACAGTGGGGCGCTCCTCCACCACAACCACCAGCACATTGCCAGTCGCCTCCAGGCGCACGTCCTTGAACAGGCCCAGACCGAAAAGTGCGCGAATGGCAGCTGCGCCCTTCTCGTCGTTGTAGTCGTCACCAACCCGCAGTGGCATGGAGGCAAACACGGTGCCGGGCTCGACGCGCTGCAGCCCCTCGACGCGGATGTCCTGCACCTTGAAAGGCTCCAGAGCCCATGCCGCATTGGCGGCAAAAATCATGGCTGCAACGGCCGATGCGGTACGCACGCCCAGGCGATTGATGTGTTTTTTCATGAATGAAGCTGGCGCCGCAGTTGCAGGGCAAGCGCGGCAAAAGTGTTAGCCAAAGAGCCGAGTGATATCGTTGAACAGGGCAATGGACATCATGAGAAGCAAGACCGCAACGCCTCCACGCTGCAGGCGCTCCATCCACGCGTCTGACACCCCCCTGCCCGTGACACCCTCCCAAAGATAATACATCAGGTGCCCTCCGTCCAAGACGGGCAGCGGCAGGAGGTTGAGCACGCCCAGGCTCACGCTGATCAGGGCGAGGAAAACGAGGTACTGCGTCAGGCCCAGGCTGGCAGAACGCCCAGCATAGTCGGCGATGGTCAAGGGCCCGCTGATGTTCTTGAGAGATGCCTCACCAATCACCATGCGGCCCATCATGCGCAGCGTCAATACCGACACATCCCAGGTCTTGACCACACCGGCCCAAGCGCCTTCCAACACGCCATATTCAACGGTCACGAAATCAGGTGGAGCGCCAACGTAGGCCCCAATGCGGCCTATGGTCGCGCCCAGTTCCGGCTTGGCCTCCGGCAAAACATCCAAGGTCAGCACCTGCCCTGCGCGATCCACGCGCCAAGGCTGGGCCAGTGGCTCGCTGCCACGCACGGACTGCCGGATCAACTCGCGCAGCTGCTGACCATCCACCACATCGATGGCGCCAATCTTGAGCACCACATCCCCTTGGCGCAATCCGGCGCGCGCAGCGGCTCCGTCAGGCATGACCTCGCCAAGCACCGGACGTGTCCATGGCCCCAGAATGCCTATTTTGCGAAACAGCTGGGCGTCTGCTTCGCGGCTGTCGATCTTCGACATGTCCAGCAAAATTTCCCGGTGTGCAGCCCCCGACTGTGGCTGCACATCCAGGCGCACGTTCACCCCCTCCAGGGCACCGCGAGTAAGCAGCCAACGCAAATCTTCAAACGACCGCACGGGTTCCAGGTCGTCAGAACCCAACGCTGCCTGCGCGACCAGTTCACCGCCACGCAGGCCTGCGCTCTGCGCCACGGAACCAGCCACCGGGCTGGCCAGGACCGCCTTGGGCTCCTCCACCCCGTTCCAGTTGACGATGGAATACAGCAGCACGGCCAGCAGCAGATTCGCAACAGGGCCTGCGGCCACGATGGCAGCGCGAGACCGCAGAGGTTGGGTGTTGAAGGCCAGATGCCGCTCTTCGGGGGGCACAGGCGCTTCCCGCTCGTCCAGCATGCGCACGTATCCACCCAGCGGAAACGCCCCCAGGACAAACTCCGTGGGCGAGCCCTTGGGTTGCCAGCGCAGCAGCGGGTTGCCAAAGCCCACCGAGAAGCGCAGCACCTTCACTCCGCACGCCACGGCCACCCGGTAGTGGCCGTATTCGTGTACGGCAATCAGAAGGCCGAGGGCCACGATGAAGGCAACGATGGTGAGGAGCATGTGCGGGTCCGTGTTGCGGTGGAAACTCAGGCCGCCAGGCGGTCTGCAGCTTGCTCAGCGGCATTGCGTGCTTGGCTGTCCAGGTCCAGCAACGCTTCGAGCGAATTGGGCTTGGAGGGGGAAACCGCCTCCAAAGTTGCAAGATTCACGGCATGAATATGGTCAAAACGAAGCCGCCCCGACAAGAACGCTCCCACAGCCACCTCATTGGCAGCATTCAATACGGCCGTCGTCCCCTCGGCGGCTTTCAGCGCTTGCCAGGACAGGTGCAAACCAGGGAAACGGTGGGCATCAGCATCTTCAAACGCCAGCGCGGACAGGGTCGAAAAGTCCAGTTTGCTCGCACCACTCGCAATGCGCTCCGGCCAGGCCAAGCCGCAGGCAATGGGCACGCGCATGTCGGGCGTTCCCAATTGAGCCAGGATCGATGCATCCTTGAACTGAACCATGGAATGGATGATCTGCTGCGGATGGATCACCACCTTGATCTGGTCCGGGTGCAGATCGAACAGCCAGCGGGCCTCGATCACTTCGAGCGCCTTGTTCATCATCGTGGCCGAATCCACCGAAATCTTGCGCCCCATCGAGAAATTGGGATGCGCGCAGGCCTGGGCAGGTGTGATCTCAGCCAGCGTGGACGGGTCTCGTTGCCGAAACGGCCCCCCGGAAGCCGTGAGCAAAATGCTGTCCACCCGTTGCGCCCAAGTGGCAGGGTCTTCGGGCAGACATTGAAAGATGGCGGAGTGTTCGCTATCGATGGGCAACAGCGTCGCCCGTCCCTCGCGCACCGTCTGCATGAACAACCCGCCGCCAACCACCAGTGCTTCCTTGTTGGCCAGCAGCAACCTCTTGCCCGCGCGCGCAGCCGCCAGACACGGTGCGAGACCCGCAGCGCCCACAATGGCCGCCATCACCGCATCCACCTCTTCGTGTGACGCTATCAATTCAAGAGCATCTTGCGCTTGAAGGACCTGCGTTGGAAGGCTATTGGCCACCAATTTTTCAGCCAGAAGCGCCGCATGGGGCGCGCTCGCCATCACCGCGAAGCGAGGACGGAACTGTGCACACTGCGCCAGCAGAAGATCGACCTGGGTGGCAGCGCTGAGCGCAAAAACTTCGAAGCGATCGGGATGACGGGCCACCACATCCAGCGTGCTGGTGCCAATGGAGCCGGTGGAACCGAGGACGGTGATTTGTTGTTTCTTCATGGAGTCGTCAGGCTCGTGAGCATCATGGCCAGGGGGAGCGTGGGCAGCAGAGCATCCACGCGGTCGAGCACACCACCGTGTCCGGGCAACAGGCCACTGCTGTCCTTGACACCGGCGCTGCGCTTGATGAGGGACTCCACGAGATCTCCCGACACACTCATGGCCACCATGAACAGCGCGGCAAGCACCAGCATCCACCAGCCTTGTAGCGCCATTCGGCTGTAAAAACTGGGCACAGCCGCCTGCCAGTGCGCATCGGCCGCTACCCAGACGAAGGCCATGACCACCACGCCCGCCAAACCGCCCCACACGCCCTCCCAACTTTTGCCAGGACTGATCGAAGGGGCCAGCTTGCCTTTTGTGAAGCGCAGGCCAAAAGCACGGCCGGCAAAATAAGCAAAGATGTCTGCGACCCACACCAGGAGCAGCACCGACAGCAGGAAATTGATACCCACATTGCGCGCCTGCACAACGGCGAGCCAAGCGAGCCACAGCGCCAATACCCCTGCCACCAGGCGCACTCCACCCGGAATCCGGGGCCAACCAGGCACCCCTGCCTTGAGCAGCCAGGCAGCCGCCAAGACCCACAGGCCCCCGCCCACCACCCACAGGGCGGTCAACGGACGATCGACCCAGCCCAGGGCCCACGAACCCGCACACAGTGCGACACAAGCAGCGCCCACGGTCAGAGAGCCGGCCTGGCCAAAACCGCTCAGACGCCCCCACTCCCAGGCACCCGCAGCCATGAGCACCAACACGACCAAGGTGAAGGGCACCGTAGATGGGTAAAAAAGCGCCGGCAGCAAAATGGCCAGCAGGACAAGGGCTGTGATAACGCGCTGCTTGAGCATGGGGCCTTTCAGAACCTGTTCAGGTTCTTAGCCCGGCATCGGCTGGGGATGCGCGGACAGGATTTGTTCGGAGGTTTTGCCAAAACGGCGCTCGCGGCCACCGAAGGCAGAAATCGCCTCGTCCAGCGCCGACTCATCGAAATCCGGCCACAACCGGTCGCTGAAGAAAAACTCGGAGTATGCGGCCTGCCACAGCAAAAAGTTGCTGATCCGCATTTCCCCGCCGGTGCGAATCACCAGGTCCGGATCGGGCACATGGGCCATGCCCATCGCACCCTGCAGGCTGGCCTCGGTGATAGGCTCACCGCGTGCCGCCAGCGACGCTGCGGCCTGGGCAATGTCCCAGCGGCCACCGTAGTTGAAACACACGTTGAGCACGAGGCGGGAGTTTTCAGCCGTAGCGGCTTCTGCCTGCGCCAGGCCATCGCGGACCTTCTGCGAAAGACCCGCACGCTCACCCACGAAATACAGGCGCACGCCATCCTTCTTGAGTTGCGGCACTTCGCGCGCCAGCGCCATCGCCAACAGTTCCATGAGGCCAGAGACCTCGTCGGCGGGGCGGTTCCAGTTTTCGGAGGAGAACGCAAACACCGTGAGTACAGCCACACCGCGCTGCACGCAGGCGCGTGCACAGCGGCGCAGTGAATCCACGCCTTGCTTGTGGCCCGCCAGGCGCGGCAAAAAACGGCGCGTGGCCCAGCGGCCGTTGCCATCCATGACGATGGCAATGTGGTGTGGCACCAACGGAGAGTCAGCCATGTGAATGTTCAAGCCCTGGGGCCTAGAGCGTGTGAAGCACTTTTACGTGCCCGCGAAAGCCGGGGAAAGGCCCGGCAACTAGGCGCAGGACGCGCCGCGGTATGAATACCGCCAGCGGCTTGCAACGACGTAGCCGGGCCTTTCCCCGACTTTCCCAAAGGGTTGGCCCCACACGCAGGCACTCGCGGCGCTGCAGCGCTTGCCAAGGCCGGGGCCTTGCCTGCGCACTGCGCCTTGCGATCACCTGCGTGTGGGGCCAACGCGGGTACGTAAAAGCGCATAACACGCTCTAGACCGCCATGATTTCCTGCTCTTTGGCGGCCACCAGCGCATCGATCTCGGCGATATGCTTATCGGTGAACTTCTGCACGTCGGTTTCGGAGCGCTTCTGGTCGTCCTCGGAGGCCAGCTTGTCCTTGACGAGCTTCTTGACGGACTCGTTGGCATCGCGGCGCAGGTTGCGCACGGCAATCTTGGCGCTCTCGCCCTCGTTGCGGGCGAGCTTGGTCATTTCCTTGCGACGCTCTTCGCTCATGGGGGGCATGGGCACGCGGATCAGGTCGCCCATGGAGGCGGGGTTCAGGCCCAGGTCGCTTTCGCGGATGGCCTTCTCGATCTTGGCGCCCATGCCCTTTTCCCAGGGCTGCACGCTGATGGTGCGCGAATCGATCAGCGCCACGTTGGCCACCTGGCTCAGGGGCACCAAGGAGCCGTAATACTCGACCTGAACGGTATCGAGCAACGCCGGGTTGGCACGACCGGTGCGGATCTTCTGCAGGTTGTTCTTGAAAGCCGAGATGGACTGGTCCATCTTGGTTTCTGCATTTTTCTTGATGTCGGCAATCGTCATGTTTTCTCCTGGGCGCCCGCCTGCATCGTGGGCAGGCCTCGGCCATTGTCGTCAAGCGTAAACCAGCGTACCTTCGTCTTCACCCATCACCACACGCTTCAGGGCGCCGTGCTTGATAATGGAGAACACCCGCACGGGCAGCTTCTGGTCGCGGCACAGGGCAAACGCGGTCGCATCCATGATGCCCAGATTGCGGGACATGGCCTCGTCAAAGCTGAGCTTCGTATAACGCGTGGCCGTGGGGTCCTTCTGGGGGTCGGCAGTATAAACGCCGTCCACCTTGGTGGCCTTGAGCACCAGTTCAGCACCGATTTCGGCACCGCGCAACGCTGCGGCGGTGTCGGTGGTGAAGAAAGGATTGCCCGTGCCGGCCGCAAACACGACGACCTTGCCCTCTTCAAGATACTGCAGCGCCTTGGGGCGCACATAGGGCTCAACCACCTGCTCGATGGCGATGGCGGACATCACGCGGGCCACCAGGCCCTGCTTGTCCATGGCATCGGCCAGGGCCAGCGCATTCATCACGGTGGCCAGCATGCCCATGTAGTCAGCGGTGGCGCGGTCCATACCGACCGAACCGCCCGCGACGCCACGGAAAATATTGCCCCCACCGATCACCACCGCCACCTGCACACCCAGGCGGGTCACTTCGGCGATCTCCTCGACCATGCGCACGATGGTGGCGCGGTTGATACCGAAGGCGTCATCCCCCATCAGCGCCTCACCAGACAGCTTGAGCAAAATGCGCTTGTGGGCTGGTGCAGCGTTGGACATGGGAAATTTCTCCGGTAAGTGGTACGAGGCTTTGGTGGGGTGGTTACAGGGAACGATCAGGCAGCAGCCTTGGCAGCAGCCACCTGGGCAGCCACTTCGGCAGCAAAGTCGTCCACCTTCTTCTCAATGCCTTCGCCCACCACGTACAGGGTGAAGCCCTTCACGTTGGTGTTGGCAGCCTTGAGCATCTGGGCCACGGTTTGCTTGCCGTCGGCAGCCTTCACGAAGACCTGGTCGGCCAGCGAGACTTCCTTGAGGTACTTCTGCACCGCGCCGTCGATGCGCTTGGCCGTGATTTCAGCGCTTTGTGCAGGCTTGCCAGCAGCCACGAGTTCCTTGTTGGCTTCGTCGGCCTTGCCTTCGGCGACCGAGCGCTCCTTGGCGATCAGGTCGGCAGGCACGTCGGCGCTGGTCAGAGCCACGGGCTTCATGGCGGCCACGTGCATGGCAACGTCCTTGGCGGCGGTGGCGTCACCGTCGAACTCGACGACCACACCGATGCGTGAGCCGTGCAGGTAGGCTGCCAGGTTGGAGCCGCTGAAGCGCTTGAAGCGGCGGAACGACATGTTCTCGCCGATCTTGCCGATCAGGCCCTTGCGCACGTCTTCCAGCGTGGGGCCGAAGCTGTCTTGGCTGTAGGGCAGCGCGCCCAGGGCTTCGACGGTGGCAGGGTTGTGTTCAGCCACCAGCTTGGCAGCGGCGTTGGCCATGGCGATGAAGCTGTCGTTCTTGGAGACGAAGTCGGTTTCGCTGTTGACTTCCACCAGGGCACCGGTGTTGCCGTCGATGTAGCTGGCGACCACGCCTTCAGCCGTGATACGCGATGCAGCCTTGCCAGCCTTGGTGCCCAGCTTGACGCGCAGCAGCTCTTCAGCCTTGGCCATGTCGCCGTCGGCTTCCGTCAGCGCCTTCTTGCATTCCATCATCGGAGCGTCGGTCTTGCCACGCAGTTCAGCAACCATGCTTGCGGTAATTGCAGCCATCTTTGTTCCTTCAGTGTTCAGTTCAGTCAGTTCAGATTCGGGCTAAAAAAAAAGGGGGCTCACCAGGGGCCCCGCTTTTGTTCGCGACGGATCGCGCAGCCGGGCTATCAGGCAGCGGCTTCTTGCACTTCCACGAATTCGTCGGTGCTCTCTGCAGTAGCAGCCTTCACGACTTCATTCACGGCGTTGGCACGGCCTTCGATGATCGCGTCAGCGATGCCACGGGCGTACAGCGTCACAGCCTTGGCCGAGTCGTCGTTGCCAGGGATCACGTAGTCGATGCCTTCAGGCGAGTGGTTGGTATCGACCACACCGATCAGCGGGATGCCCAGCTTCTTGGCTTCGGCAACGGCGATCTTGTGGAAGCCCACGTCGATGATGAAGATGGCATCGGGCAGAGCAGCCATATCCTGAATGCCGCCGATATCCTTTTCGAGCTTCTCGATTTCGCGGGAGAACGTCAGTTGCTCCTTCTTGCTCAGGCTGTCGAGGCCAGCTTCTTGCTGGGCCTTCATGTCCTTGAGGCGCTTGATCGAGGTCTTCACGGTCTTGAAGTTCGTCAGCATGCCGCCCAGCCAGCGCTGGTCCACGAAAGGCACGCCAGCGCGTTGCGCTTCGGTAGCCAGGATTTCACGGGCTTGGCGCTTCGTGCCGACCATCAGGATCGTGCCGCGGTTGGCAGCCAGTTGCTTGGCGAACTTTTGGGCTTCCTGGAACAGTGGCAGCGACTTTTCCAGGTTGATGATGTGAATCTTGTTGCGATGGCCGAAGATGTAGGGGGCCATCTTGGGGTTCCAGAAGCGGGTTTGGTGACCGAAGTGGACACCGGCTTCCAGCATTTCGCGCATGGTAACGGACATAAAAATACTCCAAAGGTTAGGTCTAAAATCAACCCCAATATTTGCAGTGCCGTGATCTTCACGAACACCGCAACACCTTGACAGGGCTGCTTTGCGATTGGTCTTGCCGCAGCGGCCACGCTGGTTGTGCAAACCTTGCACCACTGCGCTACTGCTCCCAGCAAAACCCAAAGATTCTAGCACACCCATGCTCTCTGACCTGATCGCCACCCGTGAGCAACTGCGGGACGGCGCCACTACCGCGCCCGCCGAGCTGGAACGCTGCATCGACGCTGCCCAGGCCACCTCCAACACCCACAGCTTTGTGCGAACCCTGTTCGACGAGGCTCGCACCACAGCGGTGCAGCCGGGCGTGGCCCAGTTGCCTCTGGCCGGGCTGTCGGTGTCGGTGAAGGACCTGTTTGACGTGGCCGGCCAACCCACCCCGGCGGGCTCCACCGCGCTGGCGGGGGCTCCCGCAGCAGCTCAAGACTGCCCGGCCGTGGCCCGGCTGCGCGCAGCGGGTGCCAGCCTGATTGGCCGCACCAACATGGTGGAATTCGCTTTCTCGGGCGTAGGCGTCAACCCCCACTACGGCACGCCTGCTGCCTGGGACGCCCGTTTTGGCGCCGTGCCCGGCGCCCCCCGGGTGCCCGGCGGGTCTTCGTCCGGCGCCGGGGTGTCGGTCGCCACTGGCGCCGCGTTCATTGGACTGGGATCGGACACCGGCGGCTCCATCCGCATTCCTGCGGCGCTCAACGGCATCGTGGGCTTCAAGAACACCGCCCGGCTGGTGCCTACCGCTGGCGCCGTGCCGCTGTCCACCACCCTGGACACTGCCTGCGCCATGACGCGCACAGTGCGCGACGCCATCGTGGCGCACGAGGTGCTGGCCGCCCGGCGCGTGACGCGCAGCCTGGCGCCGCTGTCGCAGTACCGGCTGGCGGTGCCGTCCACCCTCTTCCTCGACGGGCTGGATGCCACCGTGGCGCGCGCCTTTGAGCGCAGCGTGGAAGCCTTGCGCCAGGCCGGCGCCCAGATCGACACCATCGACCTGCCCGCCGTGCTGGAGCAGCCCGCCTACGGTTTTGCCGCCCCCGAAGCCTACGCCTGGCACCGCGAGTTGCTGCAGCGCACAGGCGACCGCTACGACCCCCGGGTGCGCATGCGCATTGAAAAAGGCGCCACGCTGATGGCCTGGGAATACATCGACCTGGTGCAGGCGCGCCAGCAATGGATTGCACGCATGCTCTCCGACATGGAGCGCTATGACGCCCTGCTGTCCCCCACCGTTCCCATCGTGGCACCGCTCATTGCCGATGTCGCGCCGGCCGATGGACTGGACAAAGTCCAGGACGCCGCCCGCGACGCCGAGTTCTTCCGCGTCAACAACCTGCTGCTGCGCAACACCAGCGTGGTCAATCTGCTGGATGGCTGTGCGCTGTCGCTGCCTTGCCACGTGCCAGGGGAACTCCCGGTCGGGCTGATGGTCTGGCACGGAGCGCTCAGGGACGACACGGTGCTCAACGTGAGCCTGCAGATCGAACAAATACTACAAAAATAATAGCTACTTGCGCTTTACCAACAAGCGCTAGAGGCCAAAAACACCCATATTCATGAAGATTGCTATCGTGGGCGCCGGCATCATCGGCGTCACCACCGCATACGAGCTGGCCAGCGACGGCCACGAAGTCACGGTGTTCGAACAACGCAGCGCAGCCGCCGAGGAAGCCAGCTTTGCCACTGCAGGACTGCTCGCACCCTACCTGCTGAGCCCCTGGGCAGTGCCGGGCTTTGGCCAGCCGCTGCGACTGATGGGGGCACAGGCCACCTTGCGGATGGCAGGCGGCCTGACCCTCGCCAACTGGGCCTGGTTGCGCCGCTGGCGCAGCATGGCCCGCAGCCACAGTGCCCCGGCTACAGCCGTCGAGCGCCTGGCGCAGTACAGCCAGACGCGCCTGCAATCCATCGCCAGCCAGCACGAGCTGGATTTCGAAGCCAGCGATGGCCGCCTGGTGCTGCTGCGCACTGAGGAAGACCGCACGCGCCTGCAGCCCGCACTGCAGGTGCTGCGCGACAGCGGCGTGACCTTGCGCGAGATCGACGCCGATGTGGCCCGCCAGATCGAGCCCGGCCTGTCGCCCGAGGCGCCGCTGGCAGGCGCCATCCACTTGCCCGACGCGCGCGCGGGCAACTGCCGCCTGTTTGCCCAGCTGCTGCGCCAGGGTATTCAGGGCGGTGGCGTGCAGTTTGTGTTCAACACCCGCGTGGACCGACTGGGCAGCAGCCCCACCGGCGTGGTGCTGCAAGGCGAAGCGGAGCTGCGCCGCTTTGATGCCGTGGTGCTGTGCGCGGGCATGGCATCAGCCACGCTGCTGCCTGCGCTGGGCCTGGACCTGCCCATGGCGGCTGTGTATGGCTACTCCGTCAGTGCCCCGCTGCGCGAATCCACCCACGCCCCGCGCGCCAGCGTGGTGGATGCGGGTCAGCAGATATCCATCACCCGCCTGGGCCAGCGTGTGCGCATTGCCGGTGGCGCTGAACTGGCCGGGGCCGATGCCGAGCACCACACCCCCACACTGCAGCGCCTGTACCGCTCGTTGAACGACTGGTTCCCCGGTGGCGTGCAGCTGTCATCCAACCTGCAGATCTGGCGCGGCGCCCGCACCATGCTGCCCGACGGAGCACCGGTGGTGGGCGCCAGCGGCGTGCCGGGCTTGTGGATCAACACCGGCCACGGCGCAAGTGGCTGGGCTCTGGCCTGCGGCAGCGCCCGGGCGCTGGCCGACTTGATCGCGCAGCGCGAGCCCGAGGTGTCGCTGGACGGGCTGGGCATGCGTCGGTTCTAGGAGCCTGCGCTTTGCCCCCACGGGGTGTCGGCGCACAATGGCAGGCGCGCTGCCACTGGCAGCAGCCCTTGCCCCCTGCAGCCCATGCACCGCATCACCGCCCACCAGCCTTATCCCCTGTTCAACACAGCCGCCACCCGCCGCCTGGAAAATGCGGCGGCGGTCGCCCTGCCCCCGCACACCCTCATGCAACGCGCCGGCCTGGCCGTGGCGCAATTGGCCCAGGCGCTGGCCCCCCACGCACGCACCGTGTGGATTGCCTGCGGGCCCGGGAACAACGGAGGTGACGGACTGGAGGCTGCCATGCACCTGCAGCGCAGTGGCCGCAGAGTGGTCGTGACCTGGCTGGGCCAGCCCGATACGGCCCCGGCCGATGCCAGGGCCTCGTGGCAGCGGGCGCGGGATGCGGGCGTGGTCTGGGCAGACACCGCGCCCGGCGATCTGGGGGCCAACGACCTGTGCATTGATGCGCTGCTGGGCATTGGCGTCTCTTCTTCACCCCACAGCCCCGCACGCACGCCCGACACAAGGCTCCAGGCCTGTCTGCAAGCCCTGCACCGCAGCCCGGCCCCTGTGCTGGCCGTGGACCTGCCCAGCGGGCTGGACGCAGACACCGGCCAGTTTGCTGCAGGCCTTGCGCCCGACACCCAAACCCACCAGCACTACCACCTGCACCACCAAGCGCCCCCGCCACGCCACACACTGAGTCTGCTCACTCTCAAGCCCGGCCTGTTCACCGCCGCCGGGCGGGACGCAGCGGGCCAGGTCTGGCTGGATGATCTGGGCGTAGAACCCGGGCACGAGCCGCCCAACGCCTGGCTTTCCGGCCCCGCCCTGCCCGCCCCCCGCGCCCATGCCAGCCACAAGGGCAGCTATGGCGACGTGGCCGTGGTGGGCGGCGAAGGACTGGCGGCGCGGGGTATGGGCATGGCGGGCGCCGCACTGCTGGCCGCTTCGGCCGCTCTGCACAGCGGCGCGGGCCGGGTGCTGGTGGCTTTGCTCGACAACGGCCAGCAGCAACTCGACCCACAGCAGCCGGAGTTGATGTTCCGCCGCTTTGACGCGCTGGCACTGGAACAGCTCACCGTGGTCTGCGGCTGTGGCGGCGGGCAGGCCATCGCTCGCGTTCTGCCCGAGGTCATCACCCGCGCAGCCCGACTGGTGCTGGATGCCGACGCGCTCAACACCATCGCCACCCAGGCCGCACTGCACGCGCTGGTGGTGGCACGCGGACAACACGGGCAACCCACGGTGCTCACACCGCACCCGCTGGAGGCTGCGCGCCTGCTGGGCCTGACCACGGCCGAGGTCCAGGCCCACCGGCTGGATGCCGCGCAGCAACTGGCCAACCAGTTCAACTGTGCGGCCGTGCTCAAGGGCTCGGGCACCGTGATCGCCGCACCCGACCGCGTCCCTGCCATCAACCCCACGGGCAATGCGCGCCTGGCCACGGCGGGCACGGGCGATGTGCTGGCGGGCATGGTGGGCGCCCACCTGGCCGCCGGCGCCAGCGCCTTGCGCGCTGCGAGTGAAGCGGTGTACCAGCATGGCCAGGCGGCTGATGATTGGCCAGCGCGCCAGGCGCTGACGGCCAGTATGCTGGCGCGGCGCGTGGGCGGACGCTGAACCTCAGGCCAGCAAGGTCACCGTCTTGAGCGGCTTGAGCACGCTCGACGGTGTCATGCCAAAGGTCTGCCGGAACATGCGGCTGAAGTGGGCCGAATCAGAAAACTCGCCATGTAGCGCCGCGTCGGTCAGGCGCGGGCTGAGCGCCAGCCCCGCCATCGCCAGCCGCACCTGGGACCAGACGCGGTAGCTGCGCAAGCTCACGCCCATCTCGGCGCGAAACAGGTGGTTGAAACGCGATGCCGAAAGCTGGACGCCCGAGGCCAGGTCACCCCGTGCCACCCGCCCCGCCTGCGGATGGCGCAGCACATGCAGGCTGCGCGCCACGCGTGGGTCCAGCGGCGCCACCTCGTTATCGAGCGGGCACCGCAGCAAGGCGGGCAGGTCGAAGTGATTTAGATAGCCCTCCATGGCACTGCGCGCCCCCACGGAAACTGCGACATCCAGCACCACGCCACCCTCTTGCTGGAACAGACCGCGCAACCCCCGTGCTTCGCGCGAATCGGGCTCCAGGTACACCAGGGCAACCGTCTCGCCGCAAGGGTCGAACAGGTGCTCCACGCCCGCGTCCACCAGCGCGCTGTGGCAGGTCTCCACACGCCCTGCCCCCCAGTGCACCGCGAACCGACCCGAGAGCCCCATCAGAAGCACCGGCGACGCATGGCAGTGCCAGCCCGTGGCCGGGATCTCTCCGACGTAGAGCGCCCGGTCAGTGCCCAGGGTCAGTGTGTTGCGTGCTGGCATAGCCCAAACCTACAAGTTTTTTTACCGCGTTCTCCGTAGCCTTGCCTCTCCCGCCAGGGGCCGAGCAGGTGTTGACACTTGAAGCAGCAGTCCCTGGCATGCACTCAGCCATACCCCTGGAGAACGCTTCTTGAAACGCATCGTTATTTCTGTCGCAACGGCTCTGGTACTGGGCACGGTCGGCCTCTACTACGGGGCACCTTCGCTGTTCAAAGAGCCGCTGCTCAGCGCCAATCGCCATCTGTCCGGCCTGGAAGAAAAAACCGCCGATGCGGCCATGCACACCATCCACTACCTGGACAACGGCACGCCCCCAAACCCCGCGCCGGGCCACGGCAGTGGCACACCCATCGTTCTGCTGCACGGCATTTTTGCGGAGAAAGACCATTGGGTGGATTTTGCGCGACCGCTCACCGGCCAGTACCGGGTGATTGCCCCTGATATCCCGGGTTTTGGCGAGAGCACGCGGCGGGACGACCAGCCCTACGACTACGCCGCCCACGTCGCGCGGCTGGCCGCGTTTCTGGACGCGCTCGGCCTTGCGAAAGTGCATCTGGCGGGCAACTCAATGGGCGGCACCATCGCCGCTCTCTTTGCTTTGCAGCATCCCGAGCGCGTGGCCAGCGTGGCGTTCATCGGCGCACCCCACGGCATTCGCTCGCCCCAGCCCAGCACCATGGACCGCCTCATCGACACCGGACAACGCCCGCTGGTAACCCACGATGCCGCGGCCTTCGGTGCCATGATGGATCTGGTGTTTGAAAAGCGCCCCTTTTTGCCCTACCCCATCCTGCATGCGTCTGAACAAGAAGCGCTGCGCAACGCCACCTCCAACACGCGCCTGTGGGACGCGCAGCTCAAAGACCGCTACCTGCTGGAGCAACGACTGAGCACGTTGCAGCACCACCCCATCCTCGCCCTGTGGGGCGAGAGCGACCGCGTGTTCGACCACTCTGGACTGCAGACTTTGCAGAAGCTGTTGCCCCACGCCCATGCCGAAGCACTGCCCGGCATTGGCCACCTGCCCATGATGGAGGCGCCCAAAGAGACGGCGCAGCGATACGCCCGCTTCTTGGGCGTTGTGGCCACGACCCCGCGCGAGACCACGCCGAAAATCCAATAAAAATAGCTGCTAGCGCTTATCCATAAAGCGTTAGCAGCTATTAATTAGTGAGCAATAGCTTGAGCGTGATTTTGTACGCCGTACCCGCTTGTGTCAGCCCCGGCGGGGCTTGCGCGCCTTGCTCTTGCTGGATTTTCCCGCAACCGCCTTCTTGACAGATGCTTTCAGAGACTGGATCGGTGAACGCGCAGCCCGCTCACGCGAAAGGCCCGCTTGCTCCGTGGCAGATGGGGTTGGGCCCTTGTCGGACTTGCGTCCACCGGACCGGCCACCCGCCTTGCGGGCGCCACCAGCGCCTTCTGTGCCCAGGCCCTTGTCTTTCAACGCGCGGCCCAGCAACTCTTCGCCCTCTCGCACCAGGCGGAAGTCGATCTTGCGTCCGTCCAAGTCCACACGGCTGACCTGCACCCGGACCCGCGCGCCGATGGCGTAGCGGATGCCTGTGCGCTCACCACGCAGCTCCTGGCGCGCCTCGTCGAACTTGAAGTACTCGCCGCCGAGCTCGGTGATGTGTACCAGGCCTTCGACATACATCGCGTCCAGCGTGACGAAGATGCCGAAGCTCGTTGCTGCGCTGACCACGCCGCTGTATTCCTCGCCCAGGTGCTCGCGCATGTACTTGCACTTGAGCCAGGCTTCCACATCGCGGCTGGCCTCGTCGGCACGGCGTTCGTTGGCACTGCAGTGCAGGCCTGCGGCCTCCCAGGCCTGGGTGTCGCGGCTCGGGGGTGCCACATCCTTGCGGGGCTTGGTGCCGGGCGCCGCCACGCGGGCCGCCAACCGCTTGGCCAGCTTGGCATGGGCTTCGCCGGGTGTAGGCAAGGACGGCAGCGCGTACTTCGTCTTGCTCAGAATGGCCTTGATGACCCGGTGCACCAGCAGGTCGGGGTAGCGCCGGATCGGGCTGGTGAAATGCGTGTAGGCATCGAACGCCAGGCCAAAGTGACCACTGTTGACGGGCGTGTAGATGGCCTGCTGCATGGAGCGCAGCAGCATGGTGTGGATCTGCTGAGCGTCGGGCCGGTCCTTGGTTGCCGTGGCGATGGCCTGGAAGTCACCGGGTTTCGGGTCGTCGCCAATCGTCATGCCCACGGCCATGGCCTTGAGGTAGTTGCGCAGGATTTCCTGCTTCTCGGGCGTGGGGCCTTCGTGCACACGGAACAGGCCGGGCTGTCCGCCCTGGGCGATAAAGTCAGCGCTGCACACGTTGGCGGCCAGCATGGCCTCTTCGATGAGCTTGTGCGCATCGTTACGGGTGCGAGGCACGATCTTCTCGATCCGACCGTTTTCGTCGCAGACGATCTGTGTTTCGGTGGTCTCGAAGTCCACCGCGCCGCGCGCCTGACGCGCGATGAGCAGCGCGCGGTACACGTCGTGCAGGTTGAGCAGGTCCTTGACGCGGTCCTTGCGCTTGCTGGCCTCGGGGCCGCGCGTGTTGGCCAGGATGGCCGCCACTTCGGTGTACGTGAAGCGCGCATGGCTGAACATCACGGCCGGGTAGAACTGGTAGGCATGCACCTCGCCCTTGGCGGTGACCAGCATGTCGCAGACCATGCACAGGCGCTCTACCTCGGGGTTCAGAGAACAGAGCCCATTGCTGAGCTTCTCGGGCAGCATGGGGATCACGCGGCGCGGGAAGTACACGCTGGTGGCGCGGTCGTAGGCATCGATGTCGATGGCACTGCCCGTCTCCACATAGTGGCTCACGTCGGCAATCGCCACCAGCAGGCGCCAGCCCTTGCTGCGGCCGACCTTGGCGGGCTCGCAGTACACGGCATCGTCGAAGTCGCGCGCGTCTTCGCCGTCGATGGTGACCAGGGGCACGTCGGTCAGGTCCACGCGGCGCTTCTTGTCCTGCGCGCGCACCTTGTCGGGCAGCTCCTTGGCCTGGGCGAGACACTCTGCCGAGAACTCGTGTGGCACGCCATACTTGCGCACCGCGATCTCGATCTCCATGCCAGGGTCGTCCACTTCACCGAGCACTTCGGTGATACGCCCCACAGGCTGGCCGAACAGGGCTGGAGGTTCTGTCAGCTCAACCACCACGACCTGCCCGGGCTTCGCGGCGCCCGTGGCGCCTTTGGGGATCAGTACATCCTGACCGTAGCGCTTGTCTTCGGGGGCCACGAGCCACACGCCGCTTTCCTGCAGCAGTCGGCCGATGATGGGCTGGGGCGGACGCTCAATGATTTCAACAACACGCCCTTCGGGGCGGCCACGGCGGTCCTGGCGGACGATGCGCACGCGCACACGGTCCTTGTGCAAGACTGCGCGCATTTCGTTCGGGGGGATATAGATGTCGCCTTCGCCATCGTCACGGATGACAAAACCGTGTCCATCACGGTGCCCTTGCACGCTGCCTTCAATCTCGTCCGACAAATGCGTGGACTGCGTGCCGGGGGTGGTTTTTTTGATATACAATCTTAGTCTTTCCGTGCGACACGTAACGTGTCGTTCTGAATGAGGTAGCTGCCTCGTTAAATATTAGCAATTTACTCACCCGCTTCGGCGGGCATAAAACAGATGCTCGGCTCACCCCGATCATCCCACAGCTTGATCCGCAAGGACGGGCTTTAATAGAAGATAGACGGGCAACCGAGCTATCTCATCAAGGTCACTCTATCGAGTGACTTTGTATTGAAAGCGGCAGAGATGCCGTTTGTGGCGCTCGCGCACATAGCCGACGAGCACGCCACAAGCGGAGCTTTGTCTGCCGCGTGCGCAGCTCGTTTCTGAGTAAACTATTCAGAGCGTCCTGCTCTGATCTGCCTTGTCATACATCCGGCAACGGACCGCTGTGACCTCGCGTGCGACCGCGAGTAGCCTAGAGTGGCATGCAGGGACAGCAATGACCCTGTGTGAAGCCCACTCAACAATGAACCCCTACTTCGGTAGCAGCTACGCCCGCGAGGGTGTAACTGGAAGCTGCCAGCAGAAAGGCGGCCAAGGGGGCTAGGCTAGTTCCATATGGGCAACATAAGTGAACCATCGTCAGAACCTGGGTGAAGATTGAACGGCCAAATCTGCTGATAGGCCGTAACCAAAAGGTGCGCTGCTGGCTATTCCTGTGGAAAGTGGGAATACGTCGTCAAAATGCAGCCCCAGGAAAGATGGGTCCTAAATGGAGAGATCGAAGCGGCGCAAACCGCCAAGATCGGTAGATCAGGGAACGTGGTAAGCCCCACCACCCGCCTGCGTGCTTCGGCACGCAGGCAGGGAAGCCGCAAGGCAACCTGTTGGATGAGGGGGTATGGGATGGTGGAAAAAGCGAACGGCTGCCTGTAACGGGTGGCATAGGGGTTCCAACTTTGCCCCAACGCGAAAGCGTGCAAACTTCCACTTGGTGCAACCGTCGCGAGACGGCTGTCTAAGTTCAATCGACCCCGAAGGGATGCTCAATTCCCCTTCGGGGGAGAAGTGCGTCCTCGATGGGTCTAACTCAAAGAGGAAAGCATGAGAAAACTTGCTGGCAACAGCGAGCCTGCATCCTCACGCGAACCCGCCAACTGGCACGCCATTGACTGGCAGCGAGTTGAAAGGTTTGTGCGAACGATGCAGCAAAAGATCGCGAAGGCGACGCAAGAACAGGATTGGCGGCGGGTGAAAGCCCTCCAACGATCCTTGATCCACTCGCACTCCGCCAGAGCTCTGGCGGTAAGGCGGGTGACCGAAAACCAAGGCAAGCGAACGGCAGGGGTCGATCGCCAACTTTGGGACACTCCGCTCCTGAAATGGGCGGCAATCGGTTTGTTGAAACAGCAACGAGGGTATAGGCCCCTGCCCTTGCGGCGGGTCTACATCCCAAAATCGAACGGGAAGGAGCGCCCCCTGGGCATTCCAACCATGTTCGACCGGGCCATGCAGGCACTTCACCTGCTAGGACTAGAGCCCGTGGCGGAAAGCACGAGCGACCCGAACTCCTATGGGTTCAGGAGAAATCGCTCCACGGCCGATGCCATGGGCCAGATATTCGTCTGCACATCCAAAAAGGCTTCGGCCCCATGGGTGCTGGAGGCGGACATCCGAGGCTGTTTCGACCACATCAATCACGACTGGCTGGTGCGCCACGTCCCCACGGACAAGGCAATCCTGCGCAAGTGGCTGAAAGCCGGGGTGATCCACCAGGGTCACTTCTCGCCGACTGACGAAGGAACGCCGCAAGGCGGCATCATTTCGCCAACCTTGGCGAACATGTGTCTGAACGGGCTCGAATCCGGCTTGGCCGCGCACCTCAAAGCGCGGTTCAGGTCTCGCGCCTTGAAGCTGAAAGTCAATGTAATCCGGTACGCAGACGATTTCGTCATCACCGGCGACTCCAAGGAGTTGCTGGAGACAGAAGTCAGGCCGTGGATCGAAGCATTCCTCGCACAACGAGGGTTGCAACTGTCGCCGGAGAAGACAAGGGTCGCCCACATTGATGACGGCTTCAACTTTCTGGGGTGGAATTTCCGCAAGTACGCGGGAAAACTACTCATCAAACCAAGCAAGAAGAACGCGCAAGCGCTCTACAGCAAGGTCAGGGAGATCGTAAAGACACATGCGATGGTGAAGCAGGAGGATCTCATCGCCAAACTGAACCCTATCCTTCGGGGCTGGGCGCAGTACCACCATCCGGTGGTGGCAAAAGAAACCTTCAACAAGATGGACAACTTGATCTACTGGCGGCTTGTCCGCTGGGCGAGACGGCGCCATCCAAACAAGTCCCCGAAGTGGTGTGCGAACCGTTACTGGCAGCGCATCAACGAGAGGAATGAGTTCGCTGCAACCGTCAAGACGGCAGAAGGTCCATTCACGAAAAAGCTGTTGAAGCTCGCGGATACAGAGATCGTGAGGCACGAGAAGATCAAGGCGGACTACAACCCCTTCGATCCATCGTGGGAAGCGTACGGCGAAAAATTGAGGACGAAGCGCATGCTGCGAAGCATCGCGTACAGGGCCGAAACAACTATGCTGTATGTGTCCCAGGCGGGGCAGTGTGCACTTTGCGCACAGCCCTTGGACTACGAGAGCGGATGGCACGACCACCACATTGTTCGCAAAGTGGATGGCGGGTCGGATGCTCTCTACAACCGGGTGCTACTGCACCCGGTCTGCCACATCAGACTGCACGCCTTGGGTCTGACGGTAGCGAAACCGGCCCCACATGGGGCTTCGAGTCCGAAGAAGGCGAAAACTTAGGGTACAATCTGAGTCTTCGCACAATACGGACAGTGTTGTGCTTGAGCCGGATGCGGTGAAAGTCGCAAGTCCGGTTCTTAGGGGGGGATGGTTCAGTAATGAACTGTCCCTACCCTCCTGAAATGCCCAGGTGGCGGAATTGGTAGACGCACTAGTTTCAGGTACTAGCGAGTAACATCGTGGAGGTTCGAGTCCTCTCCTGGGCACCAAGTTTAACGAGAACCAGCGATGGTTTTCAAAATATCGAAGCCGCTGTACACACAGCGGCTTTTTTATTTGCCGATACGTTTTGACCTCCCTGTTGCGGCCAAAGAATTTTGAACCGACGGCACATTTTTTTGAAAACTCTTCAGAAGCCCAAGTTTCTTATCCTATAATTCGAGGCTGATCTGAAAGCCCAGGTGGCGGAATTGGTAGACGCACTAGTTTCAGGTACTAGCGAGTAACATCGTGGAGGTTCGAGTCCTCTCCTGGGCACCAAACACATAAAAAGCCGTTGCAGTTGCAACGGCTTTTTTGTTTTCTGGCCGCCAAAGAAAAACCGAGACCGCCACCGATCTCGTCTTGCGTGTTGCGGCAAGCACTGTGGGCACACACACCGCAGTGCACATGCCCACCCGTCACATCACTTGCGCAGCAGTGTTTTCAGCACATTCTGCAAACGGCGTGCGTTGCCTGCATCGCTGGAGCTGGCCAGCACGCGCGCCACATCCTGCCCCCAGGTCTGTGCAGGCGCAGGATCATTGCGGCGCGTCAGCAGCTGCAGCTGCAACATGCGACGGGCAGCGATGTGCTCCGCCGGAGTGGGCGCCTCAGCCGCCATCTCCAGGCGCAGCAGCGCTTCTGCCGCATCACCCTTGGGGGCAGCCGTCAGCGCTTGTGTCCAGGCGCTGCGCACCGATGCGGTCACACCCGAACCCAGATCTTGCGTGCCGGGCACCAGCGCTGCATCGCGCTTCTCCCAGGCCGTCAACAACTGGGTCAGCGCCTCGCCGTGGGCCTGAGCCGCCAGCTTCTTCAAGGCCAGCTGGGCATGCTCCATGGCTTCGCGCTGGGCGCGGAACGCGGTGTCACCCAGGCGGGGGCCGCGGTCCTCGAACGCTGGGCGCTCGCCAAAACGGCCGCCACGATCAGCACGGTCGCCCATGCGGCCATCGCCACGCGGGCCACGGGCGCCATCGCGATCACCCGGACGACCATCGCGGCGGTCGCCTGGACGCGCACCACGGCCAGCGGCCGCAGGCGCATCCTTCTTCATACCGGGGCGGTCGTCACCGCGCACTGCCACCACAGGCCGGGCAGCAGGCTTAGGTGCTGCGGGCGCTGGCGTGGCAACCTCGGCAACTTCACCACCATCGGGGGTTTCGGCAGATTCACCGGCGCCACCCTCGGTAGCAACCGGGAGCGCGCCTGCCTGCGCCTCTGAATGCGCCTGAGCATCCTTTTGCGCCGTGGCCACAGCTTCTGCCGCCTGGGCCTGACCGCGCAGTGCAGCTTCCAGCGCCTGCATGGCCGCGCGAATCTGCTGCGCATCACCGCTGGCATTGGCAGCCTCCAGGGCCTTCGAAGCCTCCAGCACCACGCGATCGCGTGCGCTCAATTCGGTCACCGCGCGCTCGCGGTCTGCCGACTTGCGGTTGAAGGCTTCATCGATGGGTTTGCGAAACGCATCCCACAGCTTCTGCTCGTGCTTGCGGTCCAAGGGCACGGTTTGCGCCTCAGCCTGCCAGCGCTGCTGCAGCGCCTTGACCGCATCGATGCGCAAAGTGGGTGCCGCACCAAGGGCCATGGCCTCATCAATCATTGCATGGCGGCGGGCCAGGCTTTCCTTCTGTGCAGCTTCCAGGGGAGCAGCTGCCATGGAAATCGCCTGCTTCCAAAGGGGTTGCAGTTCCGCAAACAGCTTCTCGCCCACATGGCCGCCTTCGCGCCAGCGATCACCAAACTGGTGGAGGGCACGGTTGATGGCTTTCCAGTCGCCGGAGTTGGCATGTTCCTGCGCCCACGCCTTGACCTCTTCGATCAGCGCCAGGCGTTGGGCCTTGTGCTCAGCGGCTTCGGTGCGGATCTTGTCAAGCCACGCCTCCACCACCTTGTGCGCAGCGTTGCAGGCTTCGTCGAATTTCTTCCACAGGCTGTGGTTGGGAGCCCCGCCCTGGTCTGCCTGTTTCCACTGCTCGCGCAGGTTGCGCAGGGTTTCCTGCATCTTGCGGCCGCCCAGGGCCTGGCCCTCAGGGCGGTTGAGCAAGGCCTCAGCCTTGGCCACCAGGTCTTCGCGCACCTGGTCTGCGCTCCAGCGTTGCCAGCCTTCCAGCTCACCAGCCGCCACCAGGGCCGTATGCACCTGCTGCTCCAGGGCGCTATCGATGTGTTTGCCATGCACCTTGAGCACGGCGCGCAGCGCGGCTGCAGCCCCGGCACTGGCCTTCCCATGGCCCTCGGCAGTTTCCTTTTCGAGGACCGCCAAGGCCTCCCGCACACTATGCGCAGCCTTTTCAATCACTTCCGGCGCGACTTTGGGCTTGGCAACACGCGCAGGCTTGGCAGCCGCAGCCGCAGCGGCAGCAGCAGCCTCCGTAGGCAGGCCGCGCGCGGTACGCAGCTCATCCGCCCAGACGGGCACTGGCGGCAGCGGTGCATTGACATCTTCGGCAGCCGCCACAGCCTGGGCCAAAGCGGGCTGGAATGCCTCCCACACCACCAGCAGCTGGGTGCGCGACGCATCGAGTAAGGGGGGGAAACGTGCCTCCACACTGGCCCAGCTGGCATCGCCAGTCAACTCCTGCGCCTGTTCCTGCCAGCGGGCCACATCGGCACGCAACAGCTCCAGCGCCGCCTGAGCGTCACGCCAGGACTTGGTGGAAAGCACTTCGATGCGCTGGGCCAGCAGCACAGCCGCCTCACGCTGCACCTGAACGCGGTGCTGCAGATCCTCGATCACCTTCACGCGATCCGCGACCTGTACCTTGAGCACAGACAAGGGCTCGCGGGACAGCGGTGCGCCCGCCTTGGCGGCATCACGCTGCCATGCCAGGGCATCGGCAATGTTGAGCTTAGGGGCTGCAAGCAGCACCTGCGCTTTTTCAGCCCACTCGGCGGCAATGACCTCCTGGCCCTTGGCGCGGCGGATTTCATCGAGGCGCTCACGCACCGCGCGCGCGGCGCCCTTGTCACGCCCGCTCAACTCTTTGAAAACCTCCTGCAACTGCTCGTGTTCTGGCTGGGTAGCCAGCCAGTCACGAATGCGGGAGGCGCGCTCGCCAGAGGTAGCGGCAGAAAAAGCGCCACCGGTCAGCGCATCAAGCGGATGCGGCTCATGGGTTTTGGCCGGGGCCGGATTCACTTCAGGTGCGTCGGACATTTTGCTGCGGGAAAAAAATGGAAACATGGATCCAATGGATAACAAAGGCGGCCCCGGGCGCACTGCCTGAAGGCCTGCCCCGGCAACTGCGCTGCACGCGCGCCAGAGCAACAAAGCGGCTATTTTCACCGGGTTTGGCAAACAGGCCGCAGCATGGCGGTGTGCCAAGCCCTGGGGGTGATCTGGCACAAGGCTTTGCCAGACGGGCTGACATGCTGCGGCCCTGCAAGGGCGCCGCCGCTCTAGGGAACAGCCCCCATTATCTATATATAAGGGCCAAGAGCCCAAAAGCACGCCACGCCACAAACAAGAAAGCCCGGCGAACAGGACCTCAAGGCCTGCCTGCCGGGCTTGACGGCTGACACAACGGTCTTTGCCATCGGTCGCGATGCGGAGATAAAGGTCCACATGGCGAGGAGGCAAGGTATTGCCTCCAGGGGTTTGCCGTAGAAGCCGCATCTGCTGCACCAGGACACTGAATGCCCTCGGAGGGAGACTTGGCTTCGTCTGGCGATGCCTGAAATCTACAGGCAACGCAACCTTACCAAAGGCGCCGCCGCAACTCAAACTGGATTCTCAATGGCAAAAAGACCGGCGATTGAATTTGACATACGCACGTAACAACAGCTCGCAAAGTCCCAAGCGCCAGGCCAGCACACACCCCCTAAAACCTGTGATTTTTTACATATTTTTCATAACTTAATGATCTTAAAAATCAAAATGTTAGTATTGACTAAGCATTTAGTGAACTTCTAGAATCCGCCAGCCCCAAAACGGGCTAGTAAAAACCCCAACCTCGCTGCCGAACCCGGCTAAGTCAAAGCAGGCCCCAAGCACACCAAAGACGTGCGGCCTCACTTGATGGCGTACCAATCCAGGCGATCCGCCGAGACGAGACAGTCCCCGACGACTGCCCGGCTCACTGTGGCGCCTCAGAAAGGAAGAGCTATGACAGCGTCAGGAAAAATAGTCTCCGGCGTGCGGACCTTCGTGGCCGACGTGACCGAAGGTTTTCTTGAAATCACCCACAACAGCTTTGCCCTCATCGGTCTTGCTGTCGCCTTCGTCGTGATCACCCTCACGGCCCGCCCGGACTTGCGCCAGGCTGGTGAAGCACAGTTGATGAACTGGCTGCAGGCCCGTCAAGTGGAAGTGCTTGGCATGCCCATCGAACCAGAAGCCAGTGAGCGCGCCACGGCGGGCAACCCCAAGGACCTGCCCAAAGAGCAGGCTGCCGTCGCCTTCTGGCTCAGCAAGAAGTACCGTGTGGCCCCTGAGCCGCTGAGCGTGCTGGTGGCCGAGGCCTATGAAATTGGCGCAAAGTCCAAGATCGACCCGACGCTGATCCTTGCCATCATGGCCATCGAGTCGAGCTTCAACCCATTTGCACAAAGCGCCGTTGGCGCTCAGGGGCTGATGCAGGTGATGACCAATGTGCACACCGACAAGTACCAGAACTTTGGCGGGCACTTTGCTGCCTTTGACCCCGTGAGCAATCTGCGTGTGGGCGTGAAGGTTCTGCAGGAGTGCATTGCGCGCGCCGGTTCGGTGGAGGGCGGGCTGCGCTTTTATGTCGGCGCAGGCAACCTTGCCGACGATGGCGGCTATGCGGCCAAGGTGATGGCCGAGCATTTCCGGCTGCGCCAGGTCGCCGGTGGCCGGGCCATGCCCACCACGCCACCACCCAACCTCTCTACCCAGGCTCCCGCACAGGTGATCCCGGTGGCCGCACCGCCCGCAACGCCTGCCGCCAGCGGTGACAAAGTGGCCCTGCTCTCCGGGCTCTGACAAGGTTCGCGAGCCCCTGGGGGTAGAAACATCCCTCGGACACACCGCCTCCCATTTCCCTGGCACCTTTGCGCGCGTCACGTCAGCTACACTAGCGAGGTACGCGACTGGCGATAGGCGCGGCATCCAACACAGGGTGCTGCCGCTGACGTGGAAACCGACAAGGGCTTGCCTCTTGTGAACCACTGGGAAGCGTGCCGCACGGGGTTTATCCCTTCTGCGTTCAGCCGTTCGCCTGGGCAGCCCTTGTTTCAAGGGACACAAGTTCATAGGACTGCCAATCATGTACGACCGCAATATTCTTGTCGAACAAACCGACCCCGAACTGTTTGCCGCCATCCAGGCTGAAAACGCCCGGCAAGAGCACCACATCGAGCTGATCGCCAGCGAGAACTATGCCTCCCCCGCCGTGATGTGGGCGCAGGGCACGCAGCTGACCAACAAATACGCCGAAGGCTACCCCGGCAAGCGCTACTACGGTGGCTGCGAGCATGTGGACGTGGCCGAGCAACTGGCCATCGACCGCGTCAAGCAGATCTTCGGCGCCGAAGCCGCCAACGTGCAGCCCCACTGCGGCGCCTCTGCCAACGAGGCCGTGTTCCTGGCCTTCCTCAAGCCCGGCGACACCATCATGGGCATGAGCCTGGCCGAAGGCGGCCACCTCACACACGGCATGCCGCTGAACATGTCGGGCAAGTGGTTCAACGTGGTCTCCTACGGCCTGGACGCCAACGAAGCCATCGACTATGAAGCGATGGAAAAGAAGGCCCACGAAACCAAGCCCAAGCTCATCATCGCCGGTGCATCGGCCTACAGCCTGCACATCGACTTTGCGCGCTTTGCAAAGGTGGCCAAGGACGTGGGTGCGATCTTCATGGTGGACATGGCCCACTACGCTGGCTTGATCGCAGCTGGCGTGTACCCCAACCCCGTGCCCCACGCCGACGTGGTCACCTCCACCACGCACAAGAGCCTGCGCGGCCCCCGTGGCGGCATCATCCTGATGAAGGCTCAGCACGAAAAGGCCATCAACAGCGCCATCTTCCCCGGCCTGCAAGGCGGCCCGCTGATGCACGTGATCGCCGCCAAGGCCGTGGCCTTCAAGGAAGCACTGCAACCCGAGTTCAAGGCCTACCAGGAGCAAGTAGCCAAGAACGCCAAGGTGGTGGCCGAGACGCTGACCGCACGCGGCCTGCGCATCGTGAGCGGCGGCACGCAAAGCCACGTGATGCTGGTCGACCTGCGCGCCAAGGGCATCACCGGCAAGGAAGCCGAGGCCGTGCTGGGCGCCGCCCACATGACCATCAACAAGAACGCGATCCCCAACGACCCTGAAAAGCCGATGGTGACCAGCGGCGTGCGCATTGGCACCCCCGCCATGACCACGCGCGGCTTCAAGGAAGAAGAGGCCCGCATCACGGCCCACCTGATCGCCGACGTGCTGGACAACCCGCGCGACGAAGCCAACATCGCTGCGGTGCGTGCCAAGGTCAATGCCCTGACCGCCCGCTTCCCCGTCTACGGCTAAATCCACAGCCGAAAACCATGAAGTGCCCCTTCTGCAGCCACCTCGAGACGCAAGTCGTTGAAACGCGGGTGTCTGAGGATGGGGTCTTCATCCGCCGCCGCCGCCAGTGCGGCGCGTGCGACAAGCGCTTTACCACCTACGAGCGGCCGGAAGTGAACTTCCCGGCCATCGTCAAGAAGGACGGGCGCCGCATTGAATACGACCGGGGCAAGCTGCTCGCCTCGTTCAACCTGGCATTGCGCAAGCGCCCCGTGAGCACCGACCAGATCGACAGCGCCATCGAGCGGATCGAGGAAAAGCTGCTCAACCTGGGGCAGCGCGAGGTGATCTCCAGCCGCATTGGTGAGCTGGTGATGCGCGAGCTCAAGAAGCTCGACAAGGTGGCATACATCCGCTTTGCCAGCGTGTACCGCAGCTTTGAAGACATCGACGACTTCCGCGCCATGGTCGACGAAGTGCGCAAGTAAAAGCCTTCGTATTGCTGTCTGCACCGGTGCCGGCTACAGGGCCGAACGATTTCAGGCGATTTTGGCCTCCAGCGCTTATCACACAAGCGCTAACAGCTATAAATAGAGTAGCACCCACATCCACGGGCGACGCATGTGGACCTGAGCGGGCGGGCGCTGTCGCGCGTGCTACACCGCAGCATGCTCCAAAATTAATAGCTGCCCGCGCTTTCTGGATAAACGCTAGGTGCCAATTTAGCTTGCAAACTGGCTTGGTGCGAGCCAGCGCGCGAGTCGCCTGTACTCCACAATGCGCCCGGTGAAAACCCGCCACTTCCTGCAGCTGGTGCTGCTGTCCGCCCTGTGGGGCGCCTCCTTTCTTTTCATCCGCATTGCCAGCCCCGTGCTCGGGCCCAACGTGATGGCTGCGCTGCGCATTGGCCTGGCCACGTTGACGCTGATGGGCATCATGCGGGTCGCCAACGAACCCTGGCCGTGGCGCCATTGGCGCGAGCTGTTCGGGCTGGGCACGCTCACCGTCGCACTGCCTTTTCTGCTGTATGCCTGGGCGGCCTTGCACCTGCCCGCCGGCTACAGCTCACTGCTCAACACCATGGCCGTGCCCTTTGGCGTGATTGCCGCCGCGTGGATGAAGGAGGACACACTGAGCACGCGCAAGTGGCTGGGTTGCCTCTGCGGCTTTGCGGGGGTGGCGCTGATCGTGCAGCTGGGGCCCGTGGAGCCCACGCCTGCCTTGCTGATGGCCGCGGCGGCCTGCATTGCAGCGTCTGCCTGCTATGGCATCTCTACGACGTGGATGAAGCGCGCCACGACGCGAATGTCCCCGCTGTCGATCGCCGCAGGCATCCACGCCGCCGCACTGGTGTTGCTGCTGCCGGGCGCTGCGTGGAGCCTGCCCGAGGCCCGTTTCACACCGGGGGCACTGGCTGCGGTGGCCGTGATGGGCATCGTGACCTCGGGCCTGGCCTACTGGCTCAACCTGCGGGTGCTCAAACATGTCTCGCCCGTGGCAGCGATGAGTTCGGCCTTCATGATCCCGCTGTTCGGTGTGGCCTGGGGCCACGTCTTTCTGGGCGAGGCCTTGGGCCCCGGGATGGTGTGGGGCGGAGCGCTGGTGCTGGTGGCCACCGGTCTGGTGACAGGATTCAACCCGCTGCGCTGGCTGGCGGCAATGCGCCCGGGGCGCAGCTAAGAACCAGCAAGCGCCTCAGCGGGCCCCGCGCGCGATGCGGTCCGTGGCGGGCACCGACACCGGGCTGTGGGCGCGGAAGTAAGCCTCCAGCGCATCCAGGTCCAGCCCGCCCACCAGGCGGTCGCGGCCTTCGGCCAGCACGGTGAAGTTGTCCCCGCCGCTGTCCAGGTAGCTGCTCATCACCACGCGCACCTGCGCATCGTCGCGCAGCGGGGTACCGTTCAGCACCATGTGGCTAATCCGCGCACCCACTGGCTGGGTGAGGTCATAGCGGTACGAAAACCCTGCGGACACCAACAGCACCCGGGGCCGCTGCACGGTGTTGCTGCCGCTGGCGAACTGCTGCTCCAGCGCCGCCTTGATCTGCGCGCCCGTGAAGGTCTTGACGACCAACTGGTTGCCGAAGGGCTGCACCGCATAGAGCTGGCCATAGCGCACCAGCCCTTGTTCGTCGGGCACGAGATCAGCGCGCAGGCCGCCCGGATTCATCAAAGATAGCTGCGCCCCACCCTGCTCCGGTGCACGCGTGGCGTGGAGCTGGGCATCGGCCACCAGATTGCCCAGCGCGCTTTCGAGCGACGGGGCCGGTGTGCGCCGCAGGGCGCCAGCGGCCTGCCCCACGGGGCGCTGGGCCAGCGGCACGGCGGCGGCACGGTAAGTGTCGATGACCTTCTGCACCTGCGGATCGGCCGCAAAGGACGGCACGGCCGAGGTCAGTGGCACGTGCCCCTGGCTGCCCGTGAACGCCTCGCCCTGCACGATGACATTGCGCGCGGCTTTGTGCACCACGCGGCGGGTGCGCGTGTCCACCCGCAACTGGATGTCCGTGAGCAGCGTGCCGTACTGGCCCGCGCTGGTCAGCAGAAAGGGCTTGGCCGGGTTCACACGGCCGTAGTCGCAAACATAGGCCTGGTGCGTGTGGCCCGAGACCACCACGTCCACGGCCGGGTCTAGCCGCTCCAGGATGGGCACGATGTCGCCCGAGAGGCCCGCGCAGCTGGTCTCCTGCACGCCGGCCGTGGTGCCGCCGCCCTCGTGGATGACCACAGCGATCACATCGGCGCCCTGGGCACGCAGCTGCGGAATCAGCGCGTTGGCCGTGGCCGCTTCGTCCTCGAAGCGCAGGCCCGCCACACCCGAAGGGCTGACCATGGTGGGCGTGGCCTGCAGCGTGAGGCCGATCACGCCCAGGGTGACGGTCACCCCACCCTCGGTAAATCGCTTGATGCCGGTGGCAGGTAGCAGCGTGCGCCCATCCTCGGTGCGCACGGTGTTGGCGGCCAGGAAGCCGAACCGCGCCCCAACGAAGGGCTGGCTGATCTGGCAGGGCTGGCGCGCGGTGAACTTCTCGCAGCCGCCGTGCTGCAGGCGCAGCAGTTCGCGCCAGCCCCGGTCGAACTCATGGTTGCCTACGGCATTGAAGTCGATCTGCATGGCGTTGACCGCCTCCATGGTGGGCTCATCCAGGAACAGTGACGACAGCAGCGGCGATGCACCCACCATGTCCCCCGCCGAAACCACGGCGTGGTGCGGCCCCCGGGTCTTGAGCGCCGCCATGGCGCTGGCGAAATAAGCCATGCCCCCGGCAGGCACCGAGACCGGCCCCGCCGCAGTCTGGACGGTATGCGCCATGCGCGGCGGCTCCAGGTTGCCGTGCAGGTCGTTGAAGCCAATGAGCGTGATGTCGATGTGCTGAGGGGTTCGCCCATCGCCAGTTGGCAAAGCCGTGCCGCAGCCCACCAGCAGCGCCCCCAGTGTGGCCACCATCGCGAGTGCGACCTTGCGGCAACCTCGCTGCGATCCCATGAAACCCTGTGCCAACAAGCTGCGCATGGACTACCTCATTCAATCCAAGAAAAAAGGGCGCGCATCGCTGCACGCCCTCTGCGTCACCAGCACCGAAAGCCCGTGCTCCACCCGCAGCGCAGCGCGCCCGTTACAGGAACGATGCCTGGATGGGCGGCACCGGGGGCACCACGTCGCCACACTGCGCGCGGTGGCGCAGGGCGTGGTCCATGACGACCAGTGCCAGCAGTGCCTCGGCAATGGGCGCCGCGCGGATGCCCACGCAGGGGTCATGGCGGCCCTTGGTGATGACCTCGGTGCTGTTGCCATGCACATCGATCGATTCACGCGGGCTGATGATGGAACTGGTGGGCTTGATCGCAATGCTCACCTCCAGGTCCTGCCCGGTGCTGATGCCGCCCAGCACGCCACCGGCGTTGTTGGTGCGAAAGCCCTGGGGGGTCATCGAATCACCGTGCATGGTGCCCCGATGGGCCACGCTGGCAAACCCAGCGCCGATTTCCACGCCCTTGACAGCGTTGAGACCCATCATGGCGTGGGCAATGTCGGCATCGAGCTTGTCGTACAGCGGCTCACCCAGGCCCACCGGCACGCCGGTGGCCTGCACGCGGATGCGGGCACCACACGAATCACCGGCCTTGCGCAGGGCATCCATGTAGTCCTCGTACTGCTGCACATCGGCCACGGGGGCGAAGAAGGGGTTGCTGCGCACATGCTCCCAGCTCTCGAACGGGATGGCCAGCTCGCCCAGCTGCGTCATGCAGGCGCGAAACTGTGCGCCGTATTGCTGGGCCAGCCACTTCTTGGCCACCGCGCCCGCAGCCACCGTGGGGGCCGTCAGCCGGGCCGATGACCTGCCACCGCCACGCGGGTCGCGGATGCCGTACTTGTGCCAGTAGGTGTAGTCGGCATGGCCGGGGCGAAAGCTCTCGGCGATGTTGCTGTAATCCTTGCTGCGCTGGTCGGTGTTGCGGATCAGCAGGGCGATGGGCGTGCCTGTGGTCTTGCCCTCGTACACGCCGGAGAGGATTTCCACCGCATCGGGCTCGTTGCGCTGCGTGACGTGGCGGCTGGTGCCAGGGCGGCGCCGGTCCAGGTCGGCCTGGATGTCGGCCTCGGACAGCGGCATGCCGGGCGGACAACCGTCAATCACGCAGCCAATGGCCGGGCCGTGGGATTCACCAAAATTGGTGACTGCGAATAGGGTTCCGAAGGTGTTGCCGCTCATGGGGCGGGATTATCCCAGAGCGGCGTGCGCCGCCGTCGCTGGACCCCACCACAGAGCACGCCCCACCCAAGAATGAGAGGCACAACATGGGGTTCAGATGAATACTTGCCACAAACGCGCTTGGCAGTGCGGCGCGCACTTGCTAGCATCCATGGACGATCTTTGGGACATCCATGCCCGTTTCAGCCCCGCACACTTCCGGCACTCCTCCCCACCACGGCATCCTGCCGCCAGCCCCTTTGGCCGATGCCCCGTTGCGCAGGGCACTGGATGCCAGCGACAACGCCATCGTGATGAGCAACAGCACCCGGCACGTGGTGTATGTGAATGAAGGATTCACCCGCCTGTTTGGGTTCAGCCCTGCGGAGGTGCTGGGCAAGTACCTCAGCGACGTGCTGCTGGGCCCACACTCCGACCCCGGGCTGCTGAGTGAAATCCGTGATGGCATCGACCAGCAAGGGGGCTTTCATATAGAGACGCTGCTGTACAGCAAGGCTGGCCAGCCACGCTGGGTGTCGATGATGATCAATGCCTCGAAGGAGGCCTCCGGCGGACCGGGTGGCAGCATCACGGTGCTGACCGACATCACACTCACCAAGATGCACGAGGTGCTGCAAAAGCGCGTGCTGGAGGGCATGGTCAACGAATTGCCGCTCGCCGACCTGATGGCTCTGGTGTGCCGCGAAGTCGAACGCATCGCCCCCGAAGTCACGGCCTCCATCCTGTCCGTGGACGAGCTGGGCCTGCTGCACCCGCTGGCAGCGCCCGGGCTGCCCCCCGCCATCTGCCAGGCGCTGGACGGGGTTCCCATCGGCCCTTGTGTCGGTTCGTGTGGCACTGCGGCCTTCCGGCGGGCGCCTGTTGTGGTCACCGACATCACCACCGACCCCTTGTGGGCCGACTACCGCACCCTGTTTGAGCCCAGCGGCATGCGAGCCTGCTGGTCCAGCCCGATCTGTGACCACGCAGGCAAGGTGATTGGCACCTTTGCCTTTTATTTTCGGGAGCCGCGCGCGCCCGACGCGCTGCACCATCGGCTGGTGGACGTGTGCCTGCACTTGTGTGCGCTGGCCATTGAACGCAACGCCACACGCCAGCGCATTCACCAGCTCGCCTTTTTTGATGAACTCACTGGCCTGCCCAACCGCGCCATGTTCCGCAGCAGTGCGGAGCGTGCGCTGGCCAGCCTGCGGCAGGAAGACCACCCTGGTGCGGTGCTTTTCATCGACCTGGACCGCTTCAAGCAGGTCAACGACACCCTGGGCCATGCCGCAGGCGACGCACTGCTGTGCGAAGTGGCCAAGCGACTCACGCAGTGCCTGCGCGCGCGCGATCTGATCGGCCGGCTGGCGGGTGATGAATTCGTGCTGCTGTTGTCCGAGTGCAGCACCGGGCAAGTCGTGCAGATGGCCCAGAGCATCCTGCAAGAGATGGCCCGACCCATGGACCTCCACGGGCAAGCCCATGTCTGCCACGCCAGCATTGGCATTGCGATGTTTCCGGACGATGGCGATGCGATCGACACGCTGCTGCGCCACGCTGACCAAGCCATGGTCCAGGCCAAAAGCGACCACCGGCACAGCCTGCAATTGTTCAGCGCCGAAATGAACCGCCGCGCACAGGAGCGCGCCGCCCTGGAACGCGCCTTGCGTCAGGCGCTGGCCGACCGCAGCCTGAGCCTGCACTACCAACCCCAGGTGCTCAGCAGTGCGCCTGGCACCCTGCACGGTGTGGAAGCCCTGGCGCGCTGGCAACATCCCGAATGGGGCATGGTGCCCCCCAGCCGGTTCATCCCAGTGGCCGAAGAGGCCGGCCTCATTCACGAACTGACCTTGTGGCTGCTGGACGAAGCCTGTGCGCAGCTGTCGGCCTGGCGTGCAGCTGGCCACAGCGTGCCCTGCGTGGCCGTGAACCTGTCAGGACGCAGTTTTCACCAGGCAGAGTTTGCGCAGCAGGTCTGCGACGCGCTGGAGCGCCACGGCCTGCGCACCAACGATGTGCTGCTGGAGATCACCGAAAGCGTGATGATGGATGCACGGCCGGTAACGCTGGCCAACATCGAGGCGCTGCACCACAAGGGCTTTAAGCTGTCGCTCGATGACTTTGGCACCGGCTACTCCAGCCTGAGCTACCTGCACCGCCTGCCCATCAGCGAACTCAAGCTGGACATGGCGTTTGTGCAGGACCTCACCACCAGCCCCACCGCACGCGCGCTCACGGTATCGGTGCTCAGCATTGCCCACAGCCTGGGCATGGTGGTGGTGGCCGAAGGGGTGGAAACTACAGGCCAGCAGCAATGGCTACAGGCCCACGGTTGCCCTGTGATGCAGGGTTATTTGTTCGGCAGGCCCATGCCACCAGATGAACTGGAAGCCTGGCTTTGCGCGCCTGCGCGGGGCGTGAGCTGAGAACCTGTTCAAAGTCTTTTTGGAGACCGCATTGGAGTGCAATCGGGATGAGTGGATGCTTCGGATGTGCCGCATGGGCTGGTGCCCATGCAAGCAGTCGGGGCGTCCAGTCGCCCGATTTCACTCCAACCCTTCGGGCAAACGCCTTGCCGGGCGGTCTGCGGCGTTGCGGCGCTTGCCAATAGCACGGGCTATTGGCTGCACCCCGCGCCTTGCATCCCATCCCGGCAAGGAGCTTGTGCGGTTCTAAAAAGACTTTGAACAGGTTCTGAGAGCCGCGCTCGGTGTCGCAGACGTCGCAGCGTTCAGCCGCTGCGGGACTCGTCTTCCGGCCAGTCGCGGATGTAGGCCTTGAGCATCTTGTTCTCGAAGTTCTGGCTGTCCACGACGGCCTTGGCCACGTCGTAAAAGCTGATCACGCCCATCAGCATGCGGCGGTCCATCACGGGCATGTAGCGCGCATGGCGGTCCAGCATCATGCGGCGCACTTCGTCCATGTCGGTTTCGAGCGTGCAGGTCAGGGGCGCGTCGTCCATGGCCGAGCGCACCAGCATCGTGCCCACGCTGCCCCCGTTTTTGACCAAGGCCTGGATCACCTCGCGAAAGGTAAGCATGCCCACCAGGTCGCCATGCTCCATCACCACCAGCGAGCCAATGTCGCGCTCGGCCATCAGGCTCACGGCACCCGCCAGCGGCTCGTCCGGCGATGCGGTGTAGAGGGTGTTGCCTTTGACGCGAAGGATGTCGCTGACTTTCATGGTGCAGAGTCTCCGGGGGATCGGGAAGAGTATGTGTGGACCCACAGGCACCAGCACATCCGCTGGGGTTGCCGAGGTGCTGCAGGCCGTTTGTCGGCAAATATAGCCCACAATGCCCGCCTGCATTGACAACATGGGAGACACAAGATGCCCGGTTACTCCGACCCCGGCTTTGACACGCTGGCGCTGCACGCAGGCGCGAGCCCCGACCCCGCCACTGGCGCGCGCGCCACGCCCATCCACCTGACCACGTCGTTCGTCTTCGAGTCGAGCGACCACGCGGCTTCACTGTTCAACCTGGAGCGCGGCGGCCATGTGTACAGCCGCATCAGCAACCCCACCAACGCGGTGCTGGAACAACGCGTGGCAGCACTGGAAGGCGGCGTCGGCGCGATTGCCACCGCCAGCGGCCAGGCCGCGCTGCACCTGGCGATTGCCACACTCATGGGCGCGGGCAGCCACATCGTGGCCAGCACGGCGCTGTATGGCGGCTCGCAGAACCTGCTGCACTACACGCTCTCGCGCTTCGGCATTGAGACCACGTTTGTGAAGCCCGGCGACATCGACGGCTGGCGCGCTGCCGCACGCCCCAACACCAAGCTGTTTTTTGGCGAGACCGTGGGCAACCCCGGCCTAGATGTGCTGGACATTCCCACCGTATCCTCCATCGCGCACGAGGCCGGCGTGCCACTGCTGGTGGACTCCACGCTCACCTCGCCCTGGCTCATCAAGCCCTTCGAGCATGGCGCCGACCTGGTCTACCACTCGGCCACCAAGTTCCTCTCAGGCCATGGCACCGTGGTGGGTGGCATCGTGGTCGACGGCGGCAGCTTCGACTGGGACGGCCCAAAATCCGCCGGCAAGTTTGCCGAGCTGACCCAGCCCTACGACGGCTTTCACAACATGGTGTTCACCGAGGAGAGCACCGTGGGCGCCTTTCTGCTGCGCGCGCGCCGCGAGGGCTTGCGCGACTTTGGCGCCAGCATGAGCCCGCACACGGCCTGGCTCATCCTGCAAGGCATTGAAACCCTGCCGCTGCGCATGGCGCAGCACATGCGCAACACCGAGAAGGTGGTCGAATTTCTGGCCACACAGCCCTTTGTGTCGCGCGTGGGCCACCCCATGCTGGAGTCGCACGGGAGCCACGCCCTCGCGCAAAAGCTGCTGCCGCGTGGCGCGGGCTCGGTGTTCAGCTTCGACCTCAAGGGCAACCGCGAGCAGGGCAAGAAGTTCATCGAAACCCTCAAGGTCTTCAGCCACCTGGCCAATGTGGGCGACTGCCGCAGCTTGGTGATCCACCCGGCCAGCACCACGCATTTCCGCATGAGCGACGAAGCGCTGGCGGGCGCAGGCATCAGCCAGGGCACGATCCGCCTGTCCATCGGCCTCGAAGATGCCGACGACCTCATTGACGACCTGAAACGCGCGCTCAAAGCCGCAGAAAAGGCGGGGGCCTGACCATGCACATCCAAGTCAACGGCGCCGCCATCTACTGCTACACCGGCGGCAAGGCATTTGACGCCGCCAAACCGACCGTGGTGTTCATCCATGGCGTGCTCAACGACCACAGCGTATGGGCCCTGCAAAGCCGCTACATGGCCAACCACGGCTGGAACGTGCTGGCCATCGACCTGCCCGGCCACTGCCGCAGCAGTGGCGAGGCGCCCGCCACGGTGGAGCAAGGCGCGGACTTCATCGGTGCGCTGCTCGATGCCGCCGGTGTGCAGCGCGCAGCGCTGGTGGGCCACAGCTGGGGTTCACTCATTGCCATGGAGGCGGCCGCGCGCCTGAAAGACCGCATCAGTCACCTGGTGCTGGTGGGCACGGCGTTCCCGATGAAGGTCTCGCCCGCACTCATCGAAGCGTCACAGACCGACCCCGAGAAGGCGATGCGCATGGTCAACGTGTTCTCGCGCAGCACCTTGTCTGCGCCCCCATCGGCCCTGGGCCCAGGCACCTGGGTGTTTGGCGCGGGCATGGCGCTGGGGCGCAAGGTGCTGCGCAGCAATACGGCGGTCAACGTGTTCCACCGGGGGTTTGTGGCCTGCGATAGCTACACCGGCGGCGAAGCCGCCATGGCGCAGCTGACATGCCCGGTGCTGTTTGCGCTAGGCAGCCAGGACCAGATGACACCGCCCAGAGCCGCGCAGGGCCTGGTGAATGCGGCACGCGCAGCAGGCAAATCCGTGTCGATGGCCAACCTGCCGGTGGGCCACAACCAGATGACCGAGGCGCCGGAAGAAACGCTGTTCGCGCTGCGCGACTTTCTGGCCCGCTGAGCAGCGCTCCGCACGCGTCCCGGCCTGCAGTCAGGCCGGGACGCGCCGCCATGCGGGCCACTGCCACTGCGTGAAAGCACGCAGCAGCCATTCCACCGGACCATAGGCATGCGTGGCCATCCAGCGGTGGCTCCACGCCAGCTGGCTGGCGTACAGCACCAGCACGCCCAGCACCACCCATCCCGGCGACACCTGGCCCACCAGCGCCAGGCCGTAGGCCGTAAAGACCAGCGCCCCCACCAGCGACTGCAGCAGGTAGTTCGTCAGTGCCATGCGCCCCGCTGGTTGCAGCGCAGCGCCCAGCCGGCGGCCGGCAGGGCCGCGCTGCAGCAACCACAGCAGCAGCGCGACATAGCCGAAAGTGAGAAACGGTGCGGTGGCCAAATCCACTGCCAGTGCAGCCAGACCCACATGCTCGGGCGAGTGAGCGCTGCCGCCTCCCTGCGTAGAGGCATAGAACAACGCACCCGCCACACCGACCGGCAGGCAGCACACCATCCAGCGGCGCAGTCGCGCGGGGTGCTGCGCCACAGTGGCCAGATAGCCGGTGCGGTGCGCCGCCAGCCCCAACAAGAACATGGCCAGCGCACACGGGCCCTGCACGAACACCAGCACAAACCACACGCCCTCGGCCATGTCCCGCCCGCGCTGCGCAATGGCCTCCAGGGCACTGGCGCGATACGCTTGCGCGGCTTGCTGCGCCTTGGCGTGCAGCTCTGCCAGGGGCAAGTCCATCGGCGGCACCTGCGCCACCAGCCAGGCCAACAGGCCCCAGCCAGCGGCAGTGGCACCCAGCAGCACCAGTGCCAGCACCACTGCCGTGCCCGGACGCACGTCCCGCCATGCGAGCAGCAGCAGGCCCAGCAGCGCATAGGTGACCAGGATGTCGCCCGCAAACAGCAGCCACGCATGCACCAGCCCCAGCAGCAAGAGCCCCAGCAGGCGCCGCAGAAAACGCGGAACAAAAGCGCTGCCGGTGCGCCGGGCGGCATCCATCTGCAGTGCAAAACTGTAGCCAAACAGCATCGAGAACAGCAGATAGAACTTGGTCTCGAAGAAGAAGCTCACCAGCCAGCGCACAGCGTGGTCCACCGGCCGCGAGAAGGCCGGGTCAGACACCCCCACGCCAAAGTAGGTGGAGGCAAAGCTGCCCGCATTGACCATGAGGATGCCCAGCAGCGCAAAGCCGCGCAGCGCGTCGATGGCGTGTTCGCGGCCCCCTGCGGGGGCAGCGACAGACGAGGTGGTTGTGGATTCCGCGGAAGTCATCCTGGCGATGGTGACAGAACCTGTTCAACGACAGCCCACGGCATCTCATGTCCACAGTGGCACTGCATTTTCAAGGGCTTGGGCGTATAAAGCGTTTGGCATCAGGTAGCCCCACCCCCAAGGAGACAACGATGGACATCAGTGCCCCCCACACCACGACCACCGACCCGCGCACCTTCAAGCGTTTCGCCGACTTCTACCCCTTTTACCTCGGCGAACACAGCAACCGCACTTGCCGCCGCCTGCATTTTGTGGGCTCCACGCTCACCCTGGTCTGCCTAGCCATGCTGGTGGTCACGGGCAAACCGCAGTACCTGCTGTATGGCCTGCTGTGCGGCTACGGCTTTGCCTGGGTGGGTCACTTCGGCTTTGAGAAGAACAAACCCGCCAGCTTCAAGCGGCCGCTCTACAGCTTCATGGGCGACTGGGTGATGTACAAGGACATCTGGACGGGGAAGGTGCCGTTCTGAAGCGGTGATTCGCGACAGCTGTCACGGCGATAAATTCAAGTAAAAATAGGCCCTAGCGCTTATCCAACAAGCGCCAGCAGCTATATTTCGATAGCTTACATGGGCACGGCCCGCTGCGCGCCCAGGCCGGGGTCAGCGCCTGCGCCCACCTGCAGCACATCCTCCAGCAGCAACCCGTCCAGCCGGGCCTGTAACCACAGCGGCTGCAGGCTCTCGGCGCGCTCCAGCAGCAGGCGCTGCACCAGCGGCGCCAGGGGTGTCGCGCCCGGGTTGGCCAGCAGCACATAGCGCGGCTCGGGCACGTCCGCAGCGTCCACCGCCGCATCGTTGACCTGGCCCACCCAGTCCAGCGCGGTCAGCGCCTCGAGCACCGGGGCCAGCTGCAGCACATCCACCCGCAGCAACTGGGCGAGCTGGCCGGGGCGCAGGCCTTTGAGGGGCTGGTGGCGCACGCGGTGCAGTTGCTGCAGCACCTCCACTGCCAGTTGAAACGTCCAGCCCGCCACGGTGCCGCGCCGCGCCACTCCTGCCAGCAAGCTGGGCAGGTAGGCCGTAACCACCGCGCCCAGCAGCACGATGACCCAGGCCACATAGATCCACACCAGCAAAATGGGCAGCGTGGCGAATGCACCGTACACCACCGAATACGTTGGCACCTTGCCGAGGTACAGCGCCAGCACCTTCTTGGCCAGCTCGATGCACACGGCCACGAACAGCCCTCCCGTCCAGGCGTGCCGCCACTTCACCGGCGTGTTGGGTACATAGTGGTACAGCGACGCCATGCCCCCCGCTAGCACCACAAACTGGATCGAATCGAACAGCAGCTGCACACCATCGGGCAGGCGCTTGACCAGCCCGCCCGAGGCCGACATCACATACGACGTGAGCGCCAGGCTCGCCCCCATGAGCAGCGGGCCGAGTGTGATGGCGGCCCAGTAGATCAGCACCCGCTGGCCCAGCGGCCGCAGCCGCTGCACGCGCCAGATGTCGTTGAGGGTGCGGTCGATGGTGAGGATCAGCGCCAGCGCCGTGGCCAACAAAATGCTGAAACCCGCCACCCCCAGGCTGCTGGCCTTGGCAGCAAACTGCGTGAGGTAGCCCAGCACCTGTCGGGAGATGCTGTCGGGCACCAGGCTGTTCACCAGCCAGCCCTGCAGCGCATCCTGCAGCTTGCCGAAGATGGGGAAGGCCGTGAACACTGCCAGTGCCACGGTGAAGAAGGGCACCAGCGCCAGGATGGTGGTGAAGGTCAGGCTGCTGGCCGTAAGCCCCAGATGGTCCTCACGAAAGCGCTCACGCAGCGTCTGGGCCGTGGTTTTCCAGGGGAAGTGCGACAGCTCGGTCACCAGCGCCTCCGCGCGCTGGGCCACTGCCTGTAAGGACAAGGACATGGCCGATATGATGCCACCCCAATGACCGCATCACCTTCTGCCCCGCCCGCCCTCCCCGTTCCCGCAGACAGCGCTGTGGAATCCACGCGCTGGCTGGCCACTTGCAGCCTGCTGGCGCTGATTGTTCTGTGCCTGGCCTGGGAGCTGGTGCTGGCCCCGTTGCGCCCTGGTGGCTCATGGCTCGCACTCAAGGCGCTTCCGCTGTGCATCCCGCTGGCGGGCATTCTCAAGAACCGCATGTACACCTACCGCTGGGTCAGCCTGGTGATCTGGCTGTATTTCACCGAAGGCGTGGTGCGCGGCTGGAGCGACAAGCCCCCGTCGCAGTGGCTGGCCTGGGCCGAGGTGGCCCTGTGCCTCGTGTTGTTCACCGCCTGCACGCTGCATGTGCGGCTGCGCCAGCGCAATGCCAAGGCGGCTGCAGCCGCCTCTGCTGCATCCTGATGCCAACCTCCTCTTTTCATCGCCTTGAAGAAGAAACTCCTTGACCATGACCACTCTGCTTGACACCCTGCGCGCCATCGTCGGCCCCGCCCATGTGATCACCGAAGGCGACCTCTCTGCCTGGGAGCAGGACTGGCGCCGTCGCGTGCGCGGCAAGGCCCTGGCCGTGGTGCGCCCCGCCAGCACGCAGGAAGTGGCGGCTGTGGTCAAGGCCTGCGCAGCGGCGGGCACCGCCATCGTGCCCCAGGGCGGCAACACCGGCCTGGCCGTGGGCTCCACGCCCGACGACTCGGGCACGCAGATCGTGCTGAGCCTCACGCGCATGAACACGGTGCGCAGCGTGGACACCGACAACCTGACCATGACGGTGGAAGCCGGCTGCATCCTGCAGAACCTGCAGGATGTGGCGCAGAACGCGGGCGTGCTGTTCCCCCTGAGCCTCGCGGCCGAGGGCAGCTGCACCATCGGCGGCAACCTGGGCACCAACGCAGGCGGCACGCAGGTGGTGCGCTATGGCAATGCGCGCGACCTGTGCCTGGGCCTCGAAGTGGTCACCGCCCAGGGCGAGGTGTGGGATGGCCTCAAGGGCCTGCGCAAGGACAACACGGGCTACGACCTGCGCGACCTGTTCATCGGCAGCGAAGGCACGCTGGGCATCATCACCGCTGCGACGATGAAGCTCTACCCCCAGCCCGCCGCCAACCTCACGGCCTGGGCCGCCGTGCCGTCGATGGAACACGCCGTGGCCTTGCTGGGCTTGGCGCACAAGCAGCTGGGTGCGGGCCTCACGGGCTTCGAGGTGATGGGCCAGTTTGCGCTGAGCCTGGTGGGCAAACACATGCCACAGCTGCGCGTGCCGTTTCTGGGCGACGACAACGCACCCTGGTGCGTGCTGCTGGAAAACTCCGACAGCGAATCCGAAGAACACGCGCGTGCACGGTTTGAGTCGCTGCTGGAGACCGCGTTTGAAATGGGCTGCGTGACCGACGCCGTGGTGGCAGAGAATCTCACGCAGGCCCACCAGCTCTGGCACATCCGCGAGTGCATTCCGCTCGCCCAGGCCGAAGAGGGCCTGAACATCAAGCACGACATCTCGGTGCAGATCTCGCGCATCCCCGCCTTTGTGGCCCACACCGACGCGGTGCTGCAGCGCGAGATCCCCGGCGTGCGCCTGGTCAACTTCGGCCACCTGGGCGACGGCAACCTGCACTACAACGTGCAGGCGCCCGCCGAGGGCGACCCCAAGGCCTTTCTGCGCGAGCACGAAGCCCATGTGAACCACCTCGTCTATGAGGCCGTGGCCGAGTTCGGCGGTTCATTCTCGGCCGAGCACGGCATTGGCGAACTCAAGGCCGACAAGCTGGAGAAGTACCAGTCGCCTGTGGCCATGGGCATGATGCGCGCCATCAAACAGGCGCTGGACCCGCAGGGAATCATGAACCCGGGGCGGGTGCTGAAGGTCTAACGCCGCACGATGTGTAGCCCGCACACGGCCAGCAGCTCGTGCATCTGGGGCAGCAGCCCCCTGCCAAACGCGTCGACCTCGTACATTGCATAGCGCTCCAGGGCGCGTTGCGCGAAGTCAGGGGCGTTGACTGCAGCAGCCACCAGCAGATCGGGGTGGTAGTTCAGCAAGCGGTAGTCGCTGCGTTGGCGCAGGCCCACGAAGGGGCATTCTTCATCCGGCACGCGGTTGGCCCATCTGTCCAGATCCTCCAGGCTGTGCAGCTGGTCCAGCCAGTCCAGCACGGCCCTGTCGTACAGCGCCGCCAGCTCATCCCGGCGCGTGGCAGCACTGTCTGCGCTGCCCATGGGCAACTCGTAGATCACCCCTCCCGCCTGTTTTTGGAACAGTGCCGGTGGCTCCAGGTAAGTGAAGGGCAGCCTGTGCGTCTGCGCGAAGTGCTGCAGGGACACCCTGAAGGCCGGCCCGCCATCGCTGTTAAGAGCGGACTACAGGTGGGAGGGCAATGCAAGGCGTATCCACACGCCATGGTGCAAGGTGTCCCGCACCATGTCCGAGTACACCAGCGCCTCGCCCACAGGCAGCTTTTTCTTGAACCAGAATTCGCCCCGCACCTTGCGCCAGCCCCGCTGCACAAACAAGGGCTCCAGCGATTGTTGCACCCAGCGGCTGCGCGCCGAAGGCGAAGTATCCAGATCAGGGGGCACAGGCACATCTGCCACGGCTGCAGCAGATCCCCTCGGGCCCATCACCCGCCCCGAAGGGGTGTGCACCTCGCCGCTCTGCGGATCAAAAATCACCCACCCCAGCTGGCGGGCCACGCGCTCGATCACCGGCAGCACCGCCTCCAGCTCGGCCACGTCAGGGCTCAGGCTTTGCACCAACGCAAACGGGTCTGGCTCCGGGATTTCGGTCCAGTAGTCTTCCGGCGCTCCCTCCGGGGGCAGCGCGGATGCGATGGCCTCCAGCAACTGGCCCGCCGCAGCATCGGGGCTGAAGCTCAGTTGCTGGCGCAGGTCGTGCAGCGTGGCTCGCGCATCCTCGCTGGAAACAGGGACCGGATGGCGCCAAAGGTGCAGGACATAGCTCATGGGCGGGCAGTGGAAGGTTGGAGACGGGATGCCAACGAGCGCACATCGTAGCCACGCCCACGGCACCGCAGCCCAGGCCGTCGCGAGAAACCCACAGGGCCTTGCGTTCGCTGCTGTTGGGTGCCCGTCACGACCCCGGAGCCGTGCCTTGCGGTGCGCTGGCACTGACACCCATCCCTTTCCACCACCTGCACAATCACGGCTCCAGCAACACCGCCAGGCCGACCATGAGTTCCACTTTGACCGTGCGCCCCGTCCAGCCCGAAGACTATGCCGCATGGCGCCCGCTCTGGGACGGCTACAACGCGTTTTATGGCCGCTTTGGCGCCACCGCGCTGCCCGAGCACATCAACGCAACCACCTGGCAGCGCTTGCTGGACCCGGCAGAGCCCGTCTTCTGCCTCGTGGCGCACGACGCTGCGGGCGGCAAGATCCTCGGGCTTGCGCACTACCTTTTTCACCTCAGCACAACACGCATCGATCCCATCTGCTACCTGAGCGACCTGTACACCAACGAAGCCGCGCGGGGCCGGGGCGTGGGGCGCGCACTCATCGACGCCGTGTACAGCGCAGCGCGGGCAGCCAAGGCATCGCGCGTGTATTGGCAAACCTACGAAACCAATACCACCGCGCGACTTCTGTACGACAAGATGGCCAAGCACCATGGGTCCATCGTCTACTCGCAGGAACTCTGATCAACGCCTGCCGGCCACGCCGAGATTTACTATGAAAACAATAGCTGATTGCGCTTACACATCAAGCGCCACGGCCATTTTCTATTAACATTCTCGCTTCCAACAACTGCCATAACCCTGATGGACAGGGCACTCGGCGAGGTCGTGGCTCTGGGCATCGCGTTCCACGCGGCCCAGAGCCCCCTTCAGAACACCTTGCGCATCGGCTGTGCCTGCAGCCCTGCCCAGGACTGCACTGCACCTGCGGGTTCATAGCCATTGCGACGGTAAAAAGCCTCCGCCGTTCGCGTGCTCTCCAGCCCCAGTGCCGCCAGCCGCGACTGTCGCGCGTGAGCCTCGGCCTCACGCAGTAGGGCGTGGCCTACGCCCTGGTGCAAGGCCTCTGGCACCACATAGCACAACGCCAACGTGGCCCTCGCCAGCAGCGCAAAGCCCACCATCATTCCGCCCCGGTATGCGCCCCACACCGCAGCGCCCGGCGCGGACATCCACGCAGCAAGGTTCTCGGGCGTCTTGTTGGCCAGCCAGGCCGTCAGGATAGCGGGGTCATTGGCATGGTCGAGCACGCAGCAGTGGGTGATGGACCGACGGATGACCGTGCAGGCGGCTTCTGCCGCCTCGGGGCCCACCGGGATGATCTTTGTGCCCTCAGGCACTGCGCTAACCGCAATCACGCCGAAACCAGCCCTGCAAGCGCGACAGCCAGCACAGCGAGCACCCCATAAAACAACAAGCCTACGAATATCAGGCCATTGGTCGTCACCACACGTTGTCCTTCATGCCGGAACGACAGTGCGCCCGCTGCACTCCAGGTCCGCGCTTCGTTGCTGCCCCAGCGCTCAGAGCGCCAGCGGCCCAGGCCGACCACCCGCACCACCTGCGCACCCGTGAAGACGATCAGCACTTCAACCACTGACCACAGCATCGCAACCAGAAACTCCGTCATCGGCATCCTCCGCAAATCAGCGACGGGAAATGATAGACGGCCTGCCACTCCAGAGATGGTGACCGAACCCCCATGTCAGCGCGGGTCTTGGGCTGCGGGAGGCTGCTGGTTCCATGCGCGGGCAGCTTCCCAGCCCGGCGGCACGCAGCCTTGCTCCATCACGCACAAACTGGCGCTGGCCAGCGCATGGCGCAGCGCCTGCTGGCAGGGATCGGCCGTCAGCGTTTCGACAAACCGCACAAAGCTCGCACCACCCGCGGCCTGCGCCTGCCGCAGCAAATGCGCCAGCAGCCCTGCCAGAAAGCTGTCGCCCGCGCCCACGGTGTCCACCACTGGCAGCGGCTGGGCCTCTTTGGCAAAACACTGCACGCCGTTGCGGTGCAGCAGCCAGGCGCCTTCAGCCCCCAGCGTCAGTGCCAGCAGGCGGGCCTGCGGGTTGGTAGCCAGCAGGTGCTGTGCGCGGGTCAGGGCATCCACGCCGGGCACGGCCAGATGCTCCAGGTCTTCGTCGCTGGCCTTGATGATGTGGGCGTGTGCCAGCGCGGAGTGCACCGCGGTGCGGTAGGCCGCCAGGTCGGGCATGACGGAGGGGCGCAGGTTGGCATCGACCACGACGCAGCGGCCTGCGGCGCGCTGGGCGGCCAGCCACGGCAGGTAGATGGCAGTGTCACGCGCGTCGAGCGCCAGCGCGCCGGTGCACACCAACTGCAGCGCGGGCAAGGCGGCGCAGCTATCGCCCAGACTTGCGTCGGACACGGCGCGGTCGGCCACGCCTTCGCGGTAGAAGGCGTAGTCGGGGTGGCCATGTGCGTCGAGGTTGACCACGGCCAGTGAGGTGACCTGCAGCACGGGCTCGGTCTGGGCCAGCACCACGCCGTCAGCCACCAGTTGCGCAGCCAGTTCACGCCCAAAACGGTCGCGCGACAGGGGGTTGAGGTACTGGGTGCCCACGCCTTGCCGGGCCAGCGCACGGCACAGGTTGTAGAGCGCGCCGCCCAGGCACGGCAGGTAGCTGCCATCGGGGCGGCGGATCAGGTCGATGAGGGCCTCGCCGGCAATGGCGGCGTGGATGGGCGCTGTGCCGTTGGAAATCGTGGATGCGGAAGTCATGGACGTTTGGAAGGAAGCAGACAGTGCGTCAGAACTGCGATTGCAGCGCGGGGTAGAGCGCGACAAAGCGGGCATAACGTTCGGCCAGCTGGGTTTGTTGTGCGGGCTGTGGCATGAAAGTGGCGTCAGCGGGCAGGGGCTCGCACCAATGGGCTTCGTCACCACCGCAGGCCATGGCGGCCAGGCGCGCGGCCCCCAGGGCGGCTGCGGCGTGTGCGCCCTGCGGGCGCTGCAGTGGGGTGCCCAGCGCGCTGGCCAGCAGCTGCGCCCAAGGGTTGCTGCGTGCGCCACCCCCGACGAGCGCCAGGGGCGCATCACTCCGACCTGTGTCACTACCCTTCCCCGGCCCTGCGGCGCGCATGGCGTTGAGGCCATCGAGCAGGCCAAAGCCCACGCCTTCCATCACGGCATAGGCCAGGTCCGCCGCTTCATGCTCGGACCGCAGGCCCATGAACACGCCGGTGGCAGCCGCGTTGTTGTGCGGTGTGCGCTCGCCACTCAGGTACGGCAGAAACAGTGGCGCCTGCGCCTGGCGGCTGGCGCTGAGGGCTCCCACGGCGTCAGACAGTTGCGCCTCGTCGCCCCGCCCCGTGAGCCGGGTGATCCAGCCAAACGCACTCGCTGCACTGAGCATGACCGACATGTGGTGCCAGCGCTGCGGCAGCGCATGGGCAAAGGCGTGCACGGCGCGCTCGGTGGCAGGCGCCAAAGCGTCCGTCACGCGAAAGACCACACCCGAGGTGCCCAGCGACACAAAGCCCTGCCCCGCAGTGCGGGCGCCCACGCCCACGGCACTGGCGGCGTTGTCGCCCGCGCCAGCAGCCACGACGATGCTGTCACCGAGCCCCCAGCGGCGTGCCACATCGCTGCGCAGTGTGCCGGTGGGCGCACTGCCCTCGGCCAGCGCAGGCATGTGCGAAACATCGAGCCCACAGGCTTGCAACATGGCCGGGCTCCAGGCGCGCGCCTGCACGTCCAGCCACAGCGTGCCCGATGCGTCGGACATGTCGCTCGCCATATCGCCAGTGAGTTGCAGGCGCAGCCAGTCCTTGGGCAGCAGCACGTTGCGGATGTGGTCGAACACGGCGGGCTCGTGCGTGCGCAGCCACAGCAGCTTGGGCGCGGTGAAGCCGGGCATGGCGAGATTGCCGGTGATCTGGCGCGAGGTGGGCACAGCCGATTCCAGCTGCGCACATTCGGCGCTGGCGCGGCCGTCGTTCCACAGGATGGCCGGGCGCAGCACCTGGCCCTGCGCGTCCAGCACCACCGCGCCATGCATGTGGCCCGAGAGGCCGATGCCCCGCACCTGCGCCCACGCTGCGGGAGCCTGCGCGTGCAACTGCGTCACGGCAGTCTCCACGGCGGCCCACCAGTCGGCGGGGTGCTGCTCGCTCCAGTTGGGCTGGGGGCGCAGCTGGGGCACGGCGGCATCTACCGTAGCGACCACAGTGTGCGCATCGTCCAGCAGCAGGAGCTTGACACCCGAGGTGCCTAAATCGATTCCGAGGTACATGGGTGATGGACAGATGTCAGTGATTCACAGTGAAAGCCATGGCCCGGCCTTTGTCTTTGGCGGGTTGCGTGCAGGGGTCACGCAACAAGGGCCTCCCCCCCTCTCGGGGTGCAGATCCGGCCGGGGATCAGGAAGTCTTTCCAAACCTTCCCGCGCCCTGCTTTCGGTACTCGCTGGGCGTCATGCCCTTGATGTCCAGAAAGCGGCGGTTGAAGTTGGCCATGTTGTTGAAGCCCACGTCATAAGCAATGTGCGTGATGTAGCGCTCGGTCTCCATCAGCAGCTGGCACGCGCGGTTCACACGCACCAGGTTCACAAAGTCGGTGAAGGTGTTGCCCGTGGCACGGCGGAAGAAGCGTGAGAAGCGGCTCTCCGTCATGCCCAGCTCTTGCGCCAGGTCGGCTGCCGACAGCGGGTCGGCCAGGTGGTCGGTGATGCGGCTCACGATGGCGTTGATCTGGTCGAGCTGGGTATCGTTGTCCTCGCTTTGCAGCTGCGTGCTCGACAGCAGGCGAAAGTCGGTGCAGCGCGCCAGGTCGCTCATGAATTCGCAGAACGCGCCGAACCGGGCGAGCCCCTGGCGCGCCTTGATGCGGTGCCAATGCTCTTGCGCCTGCGCTTCCATGCCAAAGAACTCCACGCCGTGGCGCGCGCGCTCCAGCAGAGGCAGTACCTCGCGCAGCTCGGGGATGGTCTCGCTGCTGGCCACCAGCGGCGCGTGCGAGAACTGGATCACCAGGTCGCGCAGCGGCACGCCGCCTTCGGGCAGGTCCATGCTGATCCAGTTGTGCGGCAGGCGCGGCCCGGTCAGCACCAGGTGGCCGGGCTGGAACTGACCGATCCAGTCCCCCACAAAGACCTTGCCCGAGGTCGCGGTGATCAGGTGCAGCTCGTACTCGTCGTGGTAATGCCAGCGCGCCAGCGGCGTGGGAAACCCGTGCGACAAGCAACGGATGAAGCCCGCCGTCTCGGGCGACTCGTAGCCCAGAGCGGGCGAGCGCACATAGTCGTGCTCCAGCTCGGGCTTGGTCTGGCGCGGGGCGATGGGCGTCTTCACGGTCATGGCGATAGTGGACTCAAATTACACCAGCATCAGGCGCCTGTCCGCTCCGCCACAAAAGCCAACACGCGGGCATAGGCTTTGCGCAGCGCGTCCAACAATTGGGGGTGGCTGGCCATCTCGCCCCACAGGGTCGTGTCGGCCGCATAGGCCGCCACGGGGTCAGCAGCATCGCAGATGGCATGGGCCACTGCAGGGTCCATGGCTTGATCCTGGTAGGCGTAGGGAATCTGCCCCGCGTGCCAGCGCTGCAGGTAGGCCAGGAACAGCGCTGGCAGCATGGCCACGCTGTCGAACGACGCGTTGCGCGCCAGTCGGTCGCGGATGGTGGGCGCAATCATGCCGGGGATCTTGGAGAACGCATCCATGGCCACGCGCTGGTTGGTATCGGCGATGGCAGGGTTGCCGAAGCGGTCCAGCACCACGTCGCGGTACTGCTCCAGGTTGATGGGGCATGGCTGCAACACAGGGATCGCGTCGTCGGTGACGTAGTCGTAGGCCATCTGGCGAATGGCCGCGTCGTGTGTGCCTTCGTGGATGTACTGGTAGCCCGCCAGCGTGCCCGCCCACGCAATGCAGCTGTGGGTTGCGTTGAGCAGGCGGATCTTGGCCTCTTCATGGGCCTGCACCGACTGCACCATCTCGACACCGACTGTTTCCCACGCGGGGCGGCCTGCAATGAAGTCGTCTTCAATGACCCACTGGATAAAGCTTTCACCCATGAGTGCTGCCTTGTCGTCCCAGCCGGTGGCAGCCTTCACGCGCTCGGCCACATCGGGCGTGGGGCGCGGCGTGATGCGGTCCACCATGGCGTTGGGACTCGTGGTGTTCTGCTCTACCCACTCTTTGAGTGGCGCATCGCCCAGCGCCTCGATGAACTGCAGCAGCCCGCCGCGCGAGCGGTCGCCGTTGTGGCGCAGGTTATCGCAGTTCATCAGCGTCACGGCGCCCGCACCGGCTGCCCTGCGCGCGCGCAGGATGCTGACCAGGCCGCCGTAGATGGTGTGGCCTGCCTGGCCCGCCTTCACGGCCGCCAGGTCGGCGCGCAGGTCGGCAAACGTGGGCCAGTCGAGCTGGTTCTGGGCATCCAGGTAGTAGCCCGCTTCGGTCACCGTGAAGCTGATGATGCGCGTGGCAAGGTCGGCACCCATGGCAATCAGCGGGGCCAGGTCATCCTGGTAGGGGATCACGCGCTGGATCGACTCGATGACGGTGTAGTTGCGCTCGCCTTGGGGGGTGACGGTTTCGAGCGTGTAGCGCCCATCCTGCGCTTGCAGCGCCGCGATGGTGTCGGCCATGTCCGGGCGGAGGTTGCCGCCTGCGATGGCCCAGCCCGTGTCGCCCTGCTGGCGCAATGCGTGAACGTAAACGGCCTGGTGGGCGCGGTGGAACGAGCCCAGGCCCAGGTGCAGGATGAAATTCATGGTGCGTGACTGCGGGTTTCTAGAGATCAAAGTTCGTGGGCATCATCACGACGTCGCGGATGGTCATGCCGCGCGGGCGGGTGAGCATGAAGAGCACCACGTCGGCCACTTCGGAGGCCTCGATGAGGCTGCCGCTGGCCTTGGCCTCGGCCAGCTTTTCCGCGGGCCAGTCGGCCAGCAGCGAGGTGATGACGGGCCCGGGCGAGATGGAGCCCACACGAATGCCGTGCTTGAACACCTGGCGGCGCACGGTCTGCACGAAGCAGTTGACGGCCCACTTGGACGATGCGTAGACGGGCTCCCACGGCGTGGGGAAATGCGCGGCCAGCGAGCTGGTGACGATGATGTCGCCCGTGCCGCGCTCGATCATGTGGGGCAGCACGTTGTGCACGTTCTTCATCACCACATTGACGTTCAGGTTGAGCATGCGGTCGATGGCGTCGGGGTCGGCATCCACCAGGTCGCCGCCCACATACAGCCCGGCGTTGGCGTGGAAGACGTCGAGCTGACCAGCCAACGCCAGCGTGCGCTGCAGCAGGCTGGCGCATTGCCTGGCATCGAGCAGGTCCAGCACCAGCGGCAAGGCGCCGGGGCCAATGGCTGCACACGCCTTGGCCAGCGCGGCCTCGTCACGATCGATCAGCACCACACGCGCGCCAGCGTGGGCCATGGCTTGGGCACTGGCAAGGCCGATGCCCGATGCGGCGCCGGTAACGGCCGCCACCTTGCCTTGAAGTTCTTGTCCGCGTGGCATGGAAGCAGTCATGGCGGTCATGCGGTCTGGCGGGCCACCACGCGGCCGTTCGGGTCGAACCAATGGGCTTGCGAGGCGTCGATGTCCAGGCAAACCGCATCGCCGGCGCGCAGGCCTGTGCGGTCGTTCTGGCGCGCCACAAACTGCGCGCCGCTGGGCGTGCTCACGTAGATCAGCGTCTCGGCGCCCAATGCTTCCACCAGGTCCACCTGGCCCGGCACCGGCGTCGCGCCGGTGTTGCGCACCGTGATGTTCTCGGGTCGCAGGCCGATGGCACCGCCCTCCGCCCCGGCGGGTGCCTGCTGTTGTACAGGCGATGGCAGCTGCGGCAGGGGCACCACATTCATCTGCGGCGTGCCGATGAACTGGGCCACGAACTGGTTGGCAGGCTTGTCGTACAGCTCCAGCGGCGTGCCCACCTGCTCGATGACGCCGTCGCGCAGCACCACCACGCGGTCGGCCAGCGTCATGGCCTCGACCTGGTCGTGCGTGACGTAGATGGTGGTGGCCCCAAGGTCGCGGTGCAGCTTGGCGATCTCCACCCGGGTCTGGCCGCGCAGCGCCGCGTCGAGGTTGGACAGCGGCTCGTCGAACAAAAACACCTTGGGCGCGCGCACGATGGCGCGGCCGATGGCCACGCGCTGGCGCTGGCCGCCCGACAGCTCCTTGGGCGTGCGCTGCAGGTACTGCGTGAGGTTGAGGATGCGCGCGGCGTTCTGCACCTTCTCGTCGATCACCTGCTTGTCCACCTTGGCGAGCTTGAGCGCAAAGCTCATGTTCTCGTACACGCTCATGTGCGGGTACAGCGCATAGCTCTGGAACACCATCGCCAAGTCGCGCTTGCTGGAGGGCTGGTCGGTGATGTCGCGGCCGTCCAGCATCAGGGTGCCGCCGTCGATATTTTCGAGCCCCGCAATCAGCCGCAGCAGCGTGGACTTGCCGCAGCCCGAGGGGCCGACGAAGACGATGAACTCGCCTTGCTGGATGGTGAGGTCGATGCCCTTGATGGCGCGGTGCTCACCAAAGAATTTCTCGATGCCGCGCAGTTGAAGGTAGGCCATGGAATCGGGTTCCTGAAATCTTGAAAACTTAGAGGAAAACTGCGGCTTACTTGACCGCACCAAACGTCAGGCCTTGCACGAGCTGCTTCTGGCTGAACCAGCCGAACACCACGATGGGCGCAATGGCCATCAGCGAAGCCGCAGACAACTTGGCCCAGAACAGGCCCTCGGGGCTGGAGTACGACGCGATCAGCGTAGCCAGCGTGCCGGCCTTGGCGGCGCTGAGGTTCAGGCTCCAGAAGGCCTCGTTCCATGACAGCACCAGGCACAAGAGGCCGGTGGACGCGAGGCCGCCCATGCCCAGCGGCAGCAGCACCAGGCGCACCTCCTGCCACAGCGTGGCGCCGTCCATGCGCGCGGCTTCCAGGATCTCGCGCGGGATGTCCTTGAAGTGCGAATACAGCATCCAGACCATGATGGGCAGGTTGGACAGCGCGAACACGATGATGAGCGCAAGCTGCGTATCGAGCAGGTGGCTCTTTTGCGCCAGCACATAAATGGGTACCAGCGCGCCCACGGCGGGCATCATCTTGGTCGAGAGCATCCACATGAGGATGTCCTTGGTGTACTTGCCCTTGAAGAAGGCCATGGCGTAGGCCGCAGGCGCGGCCAGCATCAGGCCCACCAGGGTAGAGACCACGCTGGTGATGACCGAATTCTTGGCGTACAGCAGGTAGTCGCTGCGCTCCTGCACCTCGTGAAAGTTCTCGAGCGTGGGGATGAAGAACAGCTGCGGCGGCACGGCGATGGCCTGCAACTCGGTCTTGAACGCCGTGAGGAACAGCCAACCCAGCGGGAAAAACAGCAGCAGGGCCACGCCCCAGGCGGCCACGGTGCGCAAAGCCAGCAGGCCCAGCGGGTAGTTGGAGCGGCGTCGTTTTGTCGTTGTCATGAGCGTTGCCCCGTCTTACTTGTCAAGGTTCTTGCCGACCATGCGGATCAGAAACACCGCCGCGATATTGGCCAGCAACACTGCGAACAGCGCCCCGGCCGAGGCCACGCCCGCGTCGAAGTTGAGCAGCGCCTGCTTGAAGATCAGGAAGGTGACGTTGGTGCTCGCATCGCCCGGCCCGCCACCCGTGGTGGTGTAGATCTCGGCAAAGATGCTGAGCAAAAAGATGAGTTCGATCATCACCACCACCGCCACCGAGCGCGCCAGGTGTGGCACATACAGGTAGCGCAGCTGCTGCAGGTAGTTGGCGCCGTCCATGCGCGATGCTTCGAGCTGCTCGTGGTTCATGCTCTGCAATGCGGTCATGAAGATCAGCGTGGCAAACGGCAGCCACTGCCATGACACCATGACGATCACCGAGAACAGCGGGTGGTCGGTAAGCCAGTCCACCGGCTGTGCGCCAAAGAACATCCACACCTGGGCGAGCACGCCGTAGATGGGGTTCATCATCATGTTCTTCCACATCAGCGCGTTCACCGTGGGCATGACGAAGAACGGCGAAATCAGCAGCACCCGCACGATGCCACGGCCCGCAAACGGCTCGTTGATGAGCAGCGCAATCGCAATGCCGAACACCACCGTGATGAGAATCACACTACCCAGCAGCAAGATGGTGTTGACCACCGCCGTGCCGAACGAGGGGTCGGTGACGAAATACTCAAAGTTCTCCAGCCCGGCAAAGCCGGTCTGGTCCGGCTGCATGAGGTTGTAGCGGATGAGCGAGAAGTAGATCGTCATCACCAGCGGCACGATCATCCACAGGAAGAGCGTGGCCATGGCTGGCGTGAGCAGCAGACGGGGTAGCAGGCGGCGGTTCATGGGAATTCCGATACAGACTTACACAGCGCAGTGAGGCAAGCGCCCTGTGGGCGTAGCGAGCGGCCCGAGGTGGGGGTGCTGTACCGCAGTCGTACTCCCGTACGGCGAGGAACACCGCCCCCAGATCGGGCCGCGCAGTAGCCCAATGGGTGCTTGCCTATTTGTAGTAGCCGGCCTTCTTCATTTCGCGGTCTGCCGACACCTGGCTGGCCTTGAGCGCAGCGTCCACCGTCGTCTTGCCCGCCAGTGCTGCGCTCATCTGCTGACCCACCGCGATGCCGATGGCCTGGAACTCAGGAATGGCCGCGAACTGCACGCCCACGTACGGGCTCTTGGGCAGGGTCGAATCGGTCGGGTTGGCCGAGTCGATGGCGGTCTTCTCTGCGGCGGCAAAACGCGCGGCCTTCTGGAATTCCGGCGAGGCGTAGGTGCTCTTGCGCGTGCCGGTGGGCACGTTGGCCCAGCCGTTGGTCTTGGCCACCAGCTGGATGTAGTCCTTGCTGGTGGACCAGGTGATGAACTTCTGCGCGGCGTCGACCTTTTTGGAACCAGCCGGGATGGCCAGATTCCACGACCACAGCCAGTTGGCGCCCTTGGGCGTGTTCATGGTGGGCGCCTGGGCAAAGGCCATCTGGTCGGCCACCTTGGACTGCTTGGGGTCGGCCACGAACGATGCCGCAATGGTCGCGTCCACCCACATGCCGCACTTGCCCGAGTTGGTCAGCGCCAGGATCTCGTTGAAGCTGTTGGCGGCAGAGCCGGGCGGGCCGTAGTTCTTGAGCAGGTCCACGTAGAAGTTGATCGCGTCCTTCCAGGGCTTGGACTCGAGCTGCGGCTTCCACTGCATGTCGAACCACTGGCCACCAAAGGTGTTGACCAGCGTGGTCAGGAACGCCATGTTGTCGCCCCAGCCCGGCTTGCCGCGCAGGCAGATGCCGTACACCCCGTTCTTGGGGTCGTGCATCTTGGCGGCCAGGTCCTTGATCTGCGGCCAGGTGGGACGCTCGGGAACCTGCACGCCCGCCTTGTCGGCCAGGTCCTTGCGGTACATGAGCATCGAGCTTTCGCCGTAGAACGGCGCAGCGAACAGCTTGCCGTCGATGGACAGGCCGTTGCGCACGGCGGGCAGCAGGTCGTCCACGTCGTACGCAGCGTCGGTTTTCAGCTCCTGCAGCCAGCCCTTCTTGCCCCAGATGGGCGCCTCGTACATGCCGATGGTCATCACGTCGAACTGGCCGCCCTTGGTGGCGATGTCGGTGGTCACGCGCTGGCGCAGCACGCCTTCTTCCAGCGTGACCCACTTGAGCTTGATGTCGGGGTTGGCCTGCTCGAAGTTTTTGCTGAGCTTTTGCATCTCGATCATGTGGCCGTTGTTCACGGTGGCAATGACCAGCTCGGTCTGCGCGCTGGCGGCGTCGCACAGCGACAGGGCCAGTGCAGCGGCCAGGGCGAGGCGCTGAGGAGCAAAAACACGGGGGGAATGTGGCATCGGAATGTCTCCTTCGTAATTGGTATGGGATCGACCGTTCAACGCCAGTGCAGGCATACGGCATTGACGAACTGAACGATACCGATGCTGCAATGCTCGATTGGTACTCCAGATGCCTCCACAAATACTAATTTGCACCAGATACTCAGGATTTATACCTAGAGGTGTCAACAGGGTATCTAACCAACCAGGAAGAGAGGGGCCGGACCCCCAGCACGGTTAGTCGCGGATGCCCCAAATCACTATCAAATCAATAGCTTTTGGCGCTTATCTATCAAGCGGTAGAGGCCAATTTAATCCATATTTCGTGCACCAAGGCCCACCGGGGAAGACACCACTACCCCCTCCTCCATCCATTTGTCCGTCCGCCCACGGCAGCACTGCTCCCGTCAGAAATCCACCGTGGCAGAGAGAGTCACCGTGCGAGGACTTCCCACATACAGCCAGTTGCCGGAGCCGCTGGACCAGTAGTTGCGGTTGAACAGGTTGTCCACGCCCGCGCGCAGCACCAGCGGCCGGCTCCACGCCTGGGTCTTGTAGCGGGCACCGATGTCCCAGCGCGTCCAGCCCGGAATGCGCCGCAGGTTTGCGGCGTCCACATGCTGCGCGCTGCTGGAGATCATGCGGGCCGACAGCGTCAGTCCTGGAACGGCAGCCACGTCGTGGTCGCTGCCCAGGTTGAGCTGCCAGCGCGACACATTGGGTGCGGCGTTGCCGTTGTAGGTGCCGCCTTCGGTTTTGGTCAGCCGGGCATCGTTGAAGGTCACGCCGCCCAGCAGGCGCGTGCCCCGGGCCACCTCGCCGAAGACATTGAGTTCAACGCCGCGGTTGCGCTGCTCTGCACCGACCTGGTAGGTGAACGTGCCATCGCCGTTGGACGCCACCAGCCCGCTCGGCTTCTGGATGTGGAACAGGCTCGCTGTGGTGCTGAAGCGGCCCCAATCGGCCTTCACGCCCACCTCCCGCTGCTTCGTCCGGACCGGCGGGAACACCTGCCCGGCGTTGGTGGTGCCCAGCGGCGCTGAATCGCCCTGGACCAGCCCTTCGATGTAATTGCCGTAGAGCGATACGTGCGGCTGTAGCTTGAACACCGCCGCCAGCGCCGGCGTTACCGCGTGCTCGTCGTACGCGGTGCTGCCTGCCCCGGTGGTGGTGTCGTACTTGACGACCTTCACGCGCTGGTAGCGGGCACCCAGGGTGACGGCCAGGCGGTCTTGCCACAGCGAGACGGTGTCTGACAGCGCCACAGACGGCAACTGCAAGGAATCGGTCTGTGGCGGCCGCGATGAGAAACCGTCGATGGACGGACGCGCGGTGGCCGCGGGCGCATACATGTTCGTGGCGAAGCTGTCGAAGCCGTAGTACTGCGCCGTGAAGCCGCTGTCCTTCTTCAGGTACGACGCATGCAGGTGGATGCGATGCGTGAGTTCGCCGGAACGCACCGTGCCTTGCAGGCCGCCTTGCACGGTGCGGTAGTTCGTCCAGTTGGGCCAGAAGTACGTGGTGGCCTGCGCATCGCCCTGCACGCTGGTCACGAACACGTCGGTGGCGAGGTAGCGGGACCGCGTGTGGCTGCCACCCGCGGCTGCAGAGAGCGTCCAGTCCGGGGTGAGGTCGTACTCGGCTTTGGCCAGAAGGTAGTTGCTCTGCGACCTGGCGAACTCCCAGTCCTGCGCGACGCGATGGCTGGCCCGGGGCGGCCTGGGGATGGCAATGGCGTCGTCGATGCCAAAGCCCGCGGCGCCTTGCGGCGCTTCGTTGTTCATCGTCTGGTGGCCGGCATCTACCGAGGCCCGCAGCTGGCTGCCCCGGTAGTCCACGGCCAGCGCCGCAGCCCCCAGCTCGACGGACTGGCCCTGGGTGGCGGTCTTCCCGTCACGGTAGACGCCGTTGAAGCGCACACCCCACTGGTGGTCGTCGCCGAACCGGCGGCCCACGTCCAGGTGGCCGCCCAGGTTGCCCTTGGACAGGTAAGTGGTGGTCAGGCGGGTCAGCGGCACATCGCCCGCCCGCTTGGGCACCAGGTTGATGGCGCCGCCCACCGCGCCGCCCGCCCCAGGTGCCATGCCGTTGAGCAGCGCGTTGGGGCCCTTGAGCACCTCGACGCGCTCGGCCGCTTCGACCGCCACGGCACGGTTGGTGGCGATGCCTCCGATGCCGTCGAACAGCACCGAGTCCTGCACCGAGAAGCCGCGGATCAGAAAGATGTCGCCCCCCGCAGCAGCGTTCGTCAGGCTGTAGGACACCGTGCGCACGGACGGGTCGTTGGCCAGCACATCGGCCACGGTGATCGCCTGCTGGTCCTGCATGAGTTCGGCCGTATAGCTGGTGATGTGAAACGGCGTGTCCATCAGGCTCTGCTGACCCAGCAGGCCGACCCGGCTGCCCGTGGCGACCTGGCCGCCGGCATAGGCGGGCGGCAAATCGCCGGGCGCTGCCTCGGCGCTGGCCGTCACGGTGACGGCGCCCAGGGTGGCGGCATCGCTGAGCCGGGGTGCCTGCACTGCAGGGCGCGATGCCTCGCGCAGCGTGAAGACGCCGCCCGTGGCCTGCCGCAGCTCCAGCCCCGAACCCGCCAGCGCGCGGCGCAGTGCCTCGGGTGCATCGAAGCGGCCCCGTACAGGCGCCGCGTTGCGGCCTTCCACCAACTGCGCATCGGCGGTGAGGGCCAGGCCTGCGTCGCGCGCGATGCGGTTCAGGGCAGCCCCCAATGGCCCGGCGGGCAGGTCGTAGTCGCGCACCGCCGCAGCGCTGGCCGTGGCCGCGGGGGTCTCTGCCGTGGCTGGCTGTGCAGCCACCGCAGAGGCCGCCAGCGCGAGCAGCAGCGCCGCAGCGCAGGGGTTCAGCGGAAAGGGGAGAACAGCAGAGGGCATGGGTCAGGCTCCGAAACGGGTCACGTCAGAAAAGAGGGGCAACCGCGCGGATGCACGGTCTCTGTCTGATTGCCGAACGGGTGCCGAAAAGTGAGAGGGGGCCGGGGCAATTTCTTTTTCGGGCCGGCATCGTTGGTGGATGGGGTGCCAGCTGGCAGCGGCGCTCTGGGTTGATCTGCTTCGGCGGGTTGATCTGGGTTGAACTGAATGGAACCGTCGATCAGCCGCACCAAGTCACTCATTTTTTTATAGCTGCCAGTGCTTACCCATCAAGCGGTAGCGGCCGATTTTCCTTATATTTTCCTCCTCAGGGCGCAGCACGCGGCTTGAGCGTGACCCACCAGCGCGTGGTCCAGACCACCTCCACCGGCACGGCCGCGGTCAGCGCCAGCAGGGCCTGGTCGGTGTCCGCCAGGGGCAGCGTGCCCGTCACACGCAACCCGGCCACACGGGGGTCGACACCCAGGTGGCCGACCCGGTGCCGCGCCAGCATGGCCACCACCTCGCCCAAGGGTTGGTTGTCCACGACCAGCATGCCGTCCTTCCAGGCGTCGGCATCGGGCGGGGCCACCCACGGGTCCACCCGCCCGCCCTCCAGCCGCGCGCCCTGCCCGGCCGACACGATGCGCTCGGCACTGCACGGCTCGGACGCTGCTGCCGCACAGTTCGCCGGGCGGGCCGCAACGGCCGACTGGGTGACCGCGACCTCGGTGGCGGGCGCGCCACGGCCCTGCGCCCCATCGCTGCCAGCGGTGTGCGCCTGTGTCCAGCGGCGTACGGTGAAGCGGGTGCCCAGGGCGCGCAGGCTGCCGTCCTCGGTCAGCACGACGAACGGGCGCCGCTCAGCCGGGTCGGCATGGCTGGTTTCCACGGCCACCTCGCCCGCGCGCAGGTGGATGGCGCGCTGGCCTTGGCTGAACACGATGTCCACAGCGCTGCGGGTGTTCAGGTGCAGCACGGTCTGGTCGGGCAGCACGATGGTGCGGCGCTCGCCGGTCGCGGTGCGGTGGTCGGCCAGCAGCTGGCCCACGGGCTGGTAGCGGTCCAGCACCAGCACCCCGCAGGCCACCGCCAATGCCAGGCCCAGCACGGCGCCCGCCACGCGGGCAGGACGGCGCTGGCGCGGTGGCAGCAGCAACGCTGCGCGGGCTCCGGGACCTGCGGCGGCTCGGGCCAAGTGATGGTCGATGTCGCCCAGCTGGCGCCAGGCGCGGGCATGGTCGGGGTGTGCGGCCAGCCAGTCGGCCAGGGCTTGGGCGTCCGCCGGCGAGTTATCACCCTCGCCCTGGCGCAGTTGCCAGCCGATGGCGGCCTCCAGCACGGCAGGCGGCACGGGGTGGTCGTCGCCTGTACCACCAGGTGGGCCGCCCATTGTCCAGCCCGCACTGCTCACGCCGCGCCGCCAAAACGCAGGTGGTAGGCGTGGCGCATGGCGTTGGCCAGGTATTGGCGCACGCGGGGCACCGACACCTGCAGCCGCTCGGCAATCTCTGCATGCGTGAGACCATCGAGCCGGTTCATGAGCCATGCTGCGCGCGTTTTGGGCGTCAGGCCCTGCAACAATGCATCGACCGCGTGGAGCATCTGCACGGCGGCCAGGCGCTCTTCGGGGGATGGCTGCAGCACCTCGGGCTGCAGGGCCAGGTCTGCCAGGTAGGCGCGCTCCAGTTCACCCCGGCGCCAGAAGTCCACCAGCAGCCCGCGTGCCACCGTGGTCAGGTAGGCGCGCGGCTCGCGCATCGCGTCGGGGGCGATGGCGGTCGGCCGTGCGAGCAGGCGCACGAAGGTGTCCTGCGCCAGGTCGGCCGCATCGTCGGCACAACCGAGCCGCCGGCGCAGCCAGGACTGCAGCCATCCGTGGTGGTGGCTGTAGAGCGCGTGCAGGGGATGAGCGGCAGACATGGCGTGACGGCCTTTTTGAGAATGATTCTCGATTATAGAAACACATTCCCGCCCAGATCCTGGGCACGCCACCACGCGGACAGGTCGGCTGCGAGCTCAGCGCCGCGCGTTTTCCATCATCGTGGCAACGTGGGCCGGCAGGGTCTTCGGGGTCCCCAGGTCCTGCACGTCCCATTCCTCCCCGCCGGTCAGCAGCCATACGCGTACCGTGTCGGTGGCGGCGTGGATCACGATGGCGGCCGCCGCCGTGTCGCCTGCGTCCGGCCGGTTGCCGGTGATGTAGAGCATGGAGCCGTCTTGCCGCAGCGGCCCACTCACCTGCAGGTTGTCCAGCAGCACGTTGTAGTTGGCGAGACCGAGCAGCCCACGCAGCCGCTCGGCCAGCGGGCCGGCACGCAGGAAGTCTGAGCCCCCGACCGGATAGTTGCCTACCTGGGTTTGCAGGTTCCCCCAGGGATTGGCGGGCGCGGCAGGTACGTCGTTGGGCACAGGACGCGCGACCTTGCGCGGCGCAGTGGGCGCGGTGGGTACCGTACCCACGCAACCCGGCAGCAGCACCGCCAACGCAAGAGCGGCCAGCACGGCGCGTGACAAAGGGGCTGGAGAGACAGGGCGCATGATCGGGGGCTTCTTTCTAGAAAGGGCAGCTGGGCGAAAAGGTCTGCGAGCTTAGCCGGTTCCAGCCGGCAGCCGCCCCCCTAAAATCGCGTCTTTCGCCTTCCAACCGCCATGACAGAACACGCCCGCCCCGTCCGCTCACAATACGAAGACTTCATGCGCCACGTGTTCACCCATGGCGTGGACAAGTCGGACCGCACGGGCACCGGCACCAAGAGCGTGTTCGGCCACCAGATGCGGTTTGATTTGAAAGAAGGCTTCCCGCTGGTCACCACGAAGAAGGTGCACCTCAAATCCATCATCCAGGAGTTGCTGTGGTTCCTGACGGGGTCGAGCAACAACAACTGGCTCAAGGAGCGCGGCGTGACCATCTGGGACGAATGGGCGCGCGAAGACGGCGACCTGGGCCCGGTGTACGGCGTGCAGTGGCGCAGCTGGCCGACGCCGGACGGCGGGCACATCGACCAGATCAGCGACGTGATCAATACGCTCAAAACCAACCCCGACTCGCGCCGCATCATCGTGAGCGCCTGGAACGTGGCCGAGCTGCACAAGATGGCGCTCATGCCCTGCCATGCGTTCTTCCAGTTCTACGTGGCCCCGGCACAAGAACCCGGCGGGCGCGGCACGCTGAGCTGCCAGCTGTACCAGCGCAGCGCAGACATCTTCCTCGGAGTGCCCTTCAACATCGCCAGCTATGCACTGCTGACCCACATGGTGGCCCAGCAGTGCGACCTGGACGTGGGCGACTTCATCTGGACGGGCGGCGACTGCCACATCTACAGCAACCACCACGAGCAGGTGCAGACCCAGCTGGCGCGCACGCCCTACCCCTACCCGGTCTTGAACATCAAACGCAAGCCCGACAGCATCTTTGATTACGAGTACGAAGACTTTGAAGTGCTGGACTACCAGTGCCACCCCGCCATCAAGGCCCCTGTGGCCGTTTGATCAGCCGACATCCCTCTTTGGTACCCCCTACCTCTTGAGTCCCAAGGGCAGAGTCAACAGCGCCTTGCCTGCTTCCACCCAACACCACGAGCTTTTATCCATGTCTTCCGGCGGATTTCACGTACACGGCCCCCACGACCACGCGGTGGAGCATGCCACCCACGGCGACCACGCTGCAGCGCACGGCACCGACAGCAACTCGTCGATGAACAAGATCGCCATGTTCACCGCCATCGTGGCCACGGTGGGTGCCATCTTTGCCTACATGGGCGGCGCCACGCAAGCCAATGCCGGCCTGCTCAAGAACGACGCAGCCATCAAGAAGACCGAAGCGTCCAACCAGTGGAATTACTTCCAGTCCAAGAGCACCAAGCAATCCCTGGCCGAGCTGGCCCGCGACCTGGCGCCCGATGACCGCAAGGCGGGCTACCAGACCAAGGTGGAGCGCTACGAGGCCGAGAAAAACGAGATCAAGGTGGTGGCCGAAAAACTCGAAGCCGACGCCCATGAGTTCGACCGCAAGAGCGAGGCCCAGATGCACCAGCACCACCGCTGGGCACAGGCCACCACGGCGCTGCAGGTGGCGATCGCCCTGGCCGCCATTGCGTTGCTGACCAAGAAAAAATGGCTGGAGTACGGCATGTACGGCGTGGCTGCCGTGGGCCTGGGCGTGGGCGCCCTCGCCGCCTTGCATATCTGAAACAAGGAAGCCCCACCATGCCCCTGCACCTCATCTACGCCCGCGCCGCCAACGGCGTCATTGGCAAGGACAACACCATCCCATGGCACATCCCGGAGGACATGGCGCACTTCAAGCAACTCACGCAGGGCTGCGCCGTCATCATGGGCCGCAAGACCTGGGACTCATTGCCCCCGCGTTTTCGCCCCCTGCCCGGCCGCACCAACATCGTGGTCACGCGCCAGGGCGACTGGCAGGCCGAGGGCGCCGTGCGCGCCACCAGCCTGCAGGATGCGCTGCAGCAGGCACCTGCCGATCAGACGGTGTGGGTGATAGGCGGCGCGCAGATCTACGCCGAGGCCCTGCCCCTGGCCGACCGCCTGGAAGTGACCGAGATCGACCAGGATTTCGACGGGGATGCCTACGCGCCCACGCTGGGTGCGCCGTGGACAGAATCCGCACGCAGCCGCCACGTCAGCACCAAGGGGCTGCCCTTCAGCTTTGTGACCTACGTGCGCGCAGGTTGACACGGCTCCGGAACGCAAAGCTCATCAATTGATAGCACTTAGCGCTTACCCATCAAGCGCTGGAGGCAAAAAACATGCAAATCGCCACCTGGAATGTCAACTCCCTCACCGTCCGCCTGCCCCAGGTGCTGGCCTGGCTCGCGGCCAACCCGGTCGATGCGCTGTGCCTGCAAGAGCTCAAGCTCACCGACGACAAATTTCCGCACGACACGTTCAAGGAGGCAGGCTATGAGGCCGTGACTTTTGGCCAGAAGACCTACAACGGCGTCGCTATCCTGAGCCGCCACGCCATGCGCGACGTGGTGCGCAACATCCCCGGGCACACGGACGAGCAGGCCCGCGTCATTGCCGCCACGCTGGACACGCCCGGCGGTGAACTGCGCCTGGTGAACTGCTACTTCGTGAACGGCCAGGCCCCGGGATCGGAGAAGTTTGCCTACAAGATGCTGTGGCTTGCGGCGCTGCATCGCTGGCTGCGTGAAGAGCTGCTGGCCCACCCGCGCCTGGCGCTGCTGGGTGACTTCAACGTAGCGCCCGAAGACCGCGATTCGTTCGACCCGGTGGGGCTCAAAGACACCATCCACCACACGGTGGAAGAGCGCCAGCATTTCCAGGACCTGATTGCCCTGGGCCTGACAGACACCTTCCGCATGTTCGAGCAGCCCGAGAAAAGCTACTCATGGTGGGACTACCGCATGCTCGGGTTTCAGAAGAACCGGGGGCTGCGCATTGACCACATTCTGGTGAGCGATGCACTGCGTGCGAGTGTGACCGCCTGCACGGTAGACCGCGCCCCCCGCAAGAACCCACAACCCAGCGACCACGCGCCCGTGGTGCTCACCATGGCATAACAACCCTTGACGACGCGGGCCGTGCGACAACAAGCTGGACGCCCGGCATACACAAAAGGCTGCAAGGAAAATCCTTGCAGCCTTTGTTTTTGGGGAATCGGCGCGCAAGAAACCTGCGTCCAAAAGTCCCTGCGGCCTATGGCCTATGACTTGCGACGCGCTGTGAGCCCCTGAACGAAACCCCAGCGCGCAAGCTGTGCCCTATCAGCTGTTGGCGAACGTGTCGCGCAGGCCACGTACTTCATCGTGGTTGCGCTGCGCGCCCTGCGACTGGCGCTCTACCAGGGCCCGCACATCCAGCGGCAGGGTGGCCTTCAGGGCCTTGCGGTAACGGGCCACGGCAGCGTCCTCGCCGCGTTCGCATTCCTGCAGCACGGCCTTGTCGTCGTGCACAGACAGTGCGGATTTCACCGACACCCAGCCGCGGTGCAGCGCGCCAGCCACGGTGCCGCCTGAAGCAGGCTCGCCCCCCAGGCGACGCACCTCGTGCTCCAGTTCGACAGCGGCGGCCGCACATTCGCGCGCATGGCGCTGGAACACGCTCTTGAGCTGGGCAGAGTCGGCATGCTCGGCGCAGGCGGTGAAGCCGTATTCGCCATCGCGGGACGACTCCAGCAGGTCGTTGAGAACATCCACCACGTCTTCGTTGTCCACGACATCCATGGGGCGGTCGTCGTTCAGGCTGGAGCGCGAGACCCGTTCCCAGGCGGCGCGGGCGGCGGGGCGGGCATCCGTCCAGGCCAGGCCGTCCGAATGGCGCGCCCGCCAGTCATCGGCCAGGCGGGGTTCCACCGCCTCAAAATCGCCTTCATAGCGGCCCACCGACGACCAGCCCAGTTCGTAGGCAGGGCGGTATTGTTCGTAGGTGCGGCCACCCACGTAATAAGGCTCGCGGTGGAAGCTTTCGCGCCAGTAGGCATCTTCCTCGGTGGGGTTGACCGCCTCGGCGGCAGCCTTGCCCGCCAGGCCGCCGGCTACCGCACCGGCCACGCCGCCAATGGCTGCGCCGACCGGGCCGCCAAAGGCACCTGCTGCGGCACCCGCAGCGGCGCCACCCAGGGCAGCACCGACCCCGGTTCCGACGGGATGGGAACCCGGTTCATTGGTCAAAGGGTCACGGTTGGCATCGTTGAAATCCGACATAGAAGCTCTCCGGTTGGTTGACAGTGCCTTCATTGTTGAAGTCACTCCCGGAGGGCTGGGTCGGCCCAAGGAGGGCCTGCTTGTAGGACATTGGGAGGTGTGCCTGCCCCGGCATCCGCCAAGACAGACCCACCTCGAGCACTACAAAATTTATAGCTCCTAACGCTTTACCATCAAGCGCTAGAGGTTATTTTTATGCCTCATCGGGCGCATCCAGGCCCAGCTCCTGGATCTTGCGTGTGATGGTGTTGCGACCAATGCCCAGGCGCTGCGCGGCTTCCATGCGGCGCCCATGGGTGGCGGTGAGCGCGGTGCGGATCAGGCGCGATTCGAACCGCCGCGTAAGGGCGTCCCACACTTCGGGCTGGCCGCCCGCAAGCAGCTTCTGCGCCTCGGTCTCCAGCGCCTGCTCCCAGGTCGCCGCAGTGCCAACGGTGGCAGCTATGCCGCCCGAACCCGTCGCCATCTGCGCCTCGGCGGGCCAGTGGGGCGTAGCGCCCAGCGCCGGGGTGGCAGAGGCCGCAATACCGCCCACCAGGGGCTGCGTGGCGACAGTGGCAGATTGTGGCAGCCCTCCCACCAGCTCCACCGCCGGCGCAGGGGTTGGCATTGGGGCAGCAACGGCGTGCACGGCAGTTACCGCCGCAGACGGATCACTGCCGGGTCGGGGAGCGGGTTGGTAAAGGGGCGCTTCCAGCACTTCGGGCGGCAGATCCTGCAGCGAGATGACCTGGGCGGGCGCCATCACCGTGAGCCAGTGGCAGATGTTCTCCAGCTGGCGCACATTGCCCGGAAAGGCGAACTGCTCCAGCCGTGCGATGGCCGAGTCGGCAATGCGCTTGGGCTCCACACCCAGTTGCCGCGCGCTTTGCTGCAGGAAATGGCGAGTGAGCACGGGCACGTCCTCGTGCCGCTCGCGCAGCGCGGGCAGGCGCAGGCGGATGACGTTGAGACGGTGGAACAAGTCTTCGCGAAAGCCCCCCTCCTTCACGCGCCGCTCCAGGTCCTGGTGGGTGGCAGCGATCACGCGCACATGGGCCTTCACGGCCGCATGGCCGCCCACACGGTAGAACTGGCCGTCCGACAGCACACGCAGCAGGCGCGTCTGCAGGTCGAACGGCATGTCGCCGATTTCATCGAGGAACAGCGTGCCGCCCTCGGCCTGCTCGAAGCGGCCGCGCCGCTGCGTCTGTGCGCCGGTGAAGGCGCCGCGCTCGTGGCCGAAGAGTTCAGATTCGAGCAGGTCCTTGGGGATGGCCGCCGTGTTGATGGCGACAAAGGGTCCGTCTGCGACCGGCGAGTGCTTGTGCAGCGCGCGCGCCACGAGCTCCTTGCCCGAGCCCGATTCGCCGGTGATCAGCACCGTGACCTGGCTTTGGCTCAAGCGGCCGATGGCGCGGAACACGTCCTGCATGGCGGGTGCCTGGCCGAGCATCTCCGGGGCTTCGGCCTGGCGCTCTTCGGTCACTTCCTCGCGCTGGCTTTCTTCGACCGCGCGGCGGATGAGCTCCACCGCCTTGGGCAGGTCAAATGGCTTGGGCAGATACTCGAACGCGCCGCGCTGGAAGGCCGACACGGCGCTGTCCAGGTCGGAGTACGCCGTCATGATGATGACGGGCAGGCCTGGCTGCAGTTCGCGCACTTTTTCCAGCAGTTGCAGGCCGGAGCCGCCAGGCATGCGAATGTCGCTTACCAGGACCTGGGGGCCTTGCCGCGCCGGGTCTCCGGGGGTGATATCGGCCAGCGCGTCCAGCACTTCGCGGGGGTGCGTGAAGCTGCGCGTAGGCAGGTTCTCGCGGGCCAGCGCCTTTTCGAGGACGAAGCGGATCGAGGGGTCGTCATCTACTATCCAGATCGGCTTCATATGTTTTTCTTACCTTCCCTGTGGTTGCGTGTCAGGGACCATCTGCGCTTTTAAGGCAAGGGAATCAGGATGCGGAAATCGGTGCGACCCGGTACGCTGTCGCATTCGATCAACCCATGATGGCGCTGCACGAAGGTTTGTGCCAACGTGAGCCCCAGCCCTGACCCGCCGTCCCGACCCGATACCAGAGGGTAAAAAATCCGCTCCTTGATCGCATCAGGCACGCCCGGTCCGTTGTCGATGACATGCAATTCCAGTGCCAGCCGATAGCGCTGGCGACCAAACGTTACTTGTCTCGCAACACGGGTGCGCAGTGTGATCGTCGCCTCACCCTCTGCGATGCGCTCGGTCAACGCCTGGGCTGCGTTCTGCACGATGTTCAGCAGCGCCTGGATGAGCTGGGCGCGGTCGCCCCGGAACTCAGGGATCGAGGTGTCGTAGTCGCGCAGCACCTTGAGGCCCTGGGGGTACTCCACCAGCACCAGAGACCGCACGCGCTCGCACACCTCATGAATATTGACGTCACCCACCAGGTGGGGATGGCGATGGGGTGCCAGCAGCCGATCTACCAGGCTTTGCAAGCGGTCGGCCTCGTGGATGATGACCTGGGTGTACTCGGTCAGTTCGCGGCTTTCAAGCTCCATCTCCAGCAGTTGCGCAGCACCGCGAATCCCGCCCAGCGGGTTCTTGATCTCGTGGGCCAGGTTGCGGATCAACTCCTTGTTGGCCTGGGCCTGGTCCAGCAGGCGCTCCTCGCGGTCCTGGCGGGCCTGCTGCTCCAGCGGCCACAGCTCCACCAGGATTTCGCCGACCTGCTCCGCATCGGCCACGCTCACATGCACGGGCACCGGGTCCTGGTGCTGGCGCTTGAGGCTGGCTTCATACCGCAGGGCCGCGAAGTCCTTGCCCCGCGCGCCCGCCAATGCGGTCTGTAGCAAGGCGGGGTCGGTGAAGAAGGTGGAGAAGTCCACCCCCTCCAGGGTGCGGCGCGAGAGGCCGAGCGCGTTCTCCAGCGCTGCATTGGCGAATTGCACGGCGCCATCAGCGCGCAGCACCGCCACCAGGGTGGACATCAGGTCCAGCGAATGAAAGCGCCCCGTGTCGGAGGAAGGGGCTTCTGTGAAAGGTGAGGAACTCACACGCGTGCCAAACGAGGGAAAGAGATTCAGTTGGCCGGAAGACGGGCGATTTCGCGCTTGATGCCTGCGATATCGCTTTCGCTGCGGGCGACGCTGGCCTTGAGTTCTGCCGTGCGCTCCATGTAGCGCTGCGGGTTGCGCAGGTCGAGCGCGTTGCGCTCCGGCGCGCCACCGTTGTATTCCTTCACCAGCTCGGCATGGCGCGCCTCGGCCTTGCGCAACTCGGATTCGAGGATGGCACGGGCATCGGCATCGCGGGCCTTCTGGTCGTTGGTGGCGACACGGGGTGCAGACGGGGGAGATGCGGCGGGAGCTGTGCCCGCCCCAGCCCCGGTTCCCGCCGCTGGCGCTGCCGTTGCGGCGCCTGCAGGTCGGGTGCCCTGGACCACGGTGACGTTGCCTCCCTCAACCAGCTTGCAGCCGCGCTCCTTGGCCTGCTGGGCGTTGTTGGTGTATTCGTTGCCGCAACGGTAGATGCGGTCTTGCGCCCATGCGGCGGGAGCCGTCGCGGCGATCAGTAACAGGGTGATGAGCGTTTTCTTCATTCGGTTTCCTCGCACTGCCATGCAGGGGTTCGGGGAGTATCCCCCAATCACCACACATCGCCAATCCAACACCAGCAGCCCCGCACAGGGCTTTGTACAAGGATGCAACGGCCCAGCCAGTGGTTCCGTTTCAGCGAAACCCGATCCTTGAGCGCAATAAAAAAAGGCGGCCGGGGCCGCCTTTGTGAGGCTAATGGCCTGCAGGCAGGCGATTACAGGGAGTAGTACATGTCGTACTCGACAGGGTGAGGTGCCATGCGGAAACGCGTGACTTCGCCCATCTTGAGTTCGATGTAGGCATCCAGCATGGAGTCGGTAAAGACGCCACCCTTGGTAAGGAAACCACGGTCCTTGTCCAGATACTCGAGCGCTTGGTCCAGGCTGTGGCACACGGTGGGCACCAGCTTGTCTTCTTCGGGCGGCAGATGGTACAGATCCTTCGTGGCGGCTTCGCCGGGATGGATCTTGTTTTCCACACCGTCCAGGCCCGCCATCATCAGTGCCGAGAAGCACAGGTAAGGGTTGGCCGATGGATCGGGGAAACGCGCTTCGATACGGCGGCCCTTGGGGTTAGCCACGTAAGGAATGCGGATCGAGGCCGAGCGGTTGCGGGCCGAGTAGGCCAGCTTCACAGGGGCTTCAAAGCCGGGCACCAAGCGCTTGTAGGAGTTGGTGCCGGGGTTGGTGATGGCGTTCAGGGCACGTGCGTGCTTGATGATGCCGCCGATGTAGTACAGCGCAAAGTCGCTCAGGCCAGCATAGCCGTCGCCTGCGAACAGGTTCTTGCCGTCCTTCCAGATGGACTGGTGCACGTGCATGCCGGAGCCGTTGTCGCCAGCGTAGGGCTTGGGCATGAAGGTGGCGGTCTTGCCGTAGGCGTTGGCCACGTTCCAGACCACGTACTTCAGGACCTGCGTCCAGTCAGCGCGCTCGACCAGCGTGCTGAAACGCGTACCGATTTCGTTCTGGCCAGCGCCCGCCACTTCGTGGTGGAACACTTCGACCGGGATGCCCAGGGATTCGAGGATCAGGGACATCTCAGCGCGCATGTCTTGCGTGCTGTCGACGGGAGGCACTGGGAAGTAGCCACCCTTGACGGTGGGACGGTGACCACGGTTGCCGCCTTCGAGCTTGGCGCCCGAGTTCCAGGGGGCTTCGTACTCTTCGATCTCGAACATGACCTTGCCGGGTTCGTTGGACCAACGCACGCCGTCGAAGATGAAGAATTCTGGCTCTGGGCCGAAGAACGCCGTGTCGCCCAAGCCGGAGGCCTTGAGGTAGGCTTCAGCGCGCTTGGCGATGGAGCGTGGATCGCGGTCGTAGGCCTTGCCGTCACCGGGTTCGATCACATCGCACTGCAGGAACAGTGTGGTTTCTTCAAAGAAGGGGTCGATGTTGGCGGTGCTGGGGTCGGGCATGAGTTGCATGTCCGAGGCTTCAATGCCCTTCCAGCCGGCTACCGAGGAGCCATCAAATGCATGGCCGGACGTGAACTTGTCTTCGTCGAAGTGGGACACAGGCACGGTCACGTGCTGTTCCTTGCCACGGGTATCGGTGAAACGGAAGTCAACGAACTTGACTTCGTTCTCCTTCACCATCTTCATCACGTCTGCAACGGTCTTGGCCATCAGGTTCTCCTGGATAAAGCGCTTGTTGAAAAAAGGAATTTGCTGAAATAAAAGCAGTTTGCGTGCCAGCTGGGTGCAGCCGCCGCACTATGAAGGAGCACTAAGGACTGCAGTCCGAGGGCGCATCCGCCGAACCGCACCAATTTAGTGCAAACCTGCTATGAACACAGGGCATCACAAGCTGCGCACCAATTCAGGGCCGCAATTTGCACCAAATTCGTGCAACCCCCGTTTCAGATCCTGCCATGCAGCGGGAACGAGGGGAGCAGGACCTTTGACACCCAGTTCAATATGCCGCCCGTATTGTGGATGATCCACGCTGGGCAAACTGAACACCCGAACGTTCGGGTGCGTTTTTTCGATGCGCTCCATGAGGGGCGTCAAAGCCGCTTCCATGGCCCCATAGACCACCACCGACTGCTCGGTCTGTGGCGTGCGGTTGAACAACGCTGCGTAGTGCTGGTCCAGCACCCACTCGATCATCGGCCAGGCCATGACAGGGAATCCAGGAACAAAATGCACGGCCCCTCCACGACCGCCCTCGCAACTGAACCCGGGGATCTTGTTGTAAGGGTTGGGAATGATGTGGGCACCTGCCGGAAACACCCCCATGTTGAGCCGGTGCACGTTGTCGGGACGGTCCGGCTCATACGTCACACCCTGCTCCTGGGCCACGTCCTGCATGCGCTCGCGGATCAGAGCCTCAGCGTCGGGGTGTAGTACCAGGTCCCGGCCCAGGGCGCGCGCGGCGCATTGGCGGGTGTGGTCGTCCGGCGTTGCGCCAATGCCACCGCAGGAAAACACCACGTCACCCGACGCAAAAGCGCGCTGCAGCGTGGCCGTGATGCGGTCCGGGTTGTCGCCCACGTAGTCGGCGTAGGTCAGCGAAAGCCCTCGCGCTGACAGCAGTTCAATGACCTTGGGCATGTGCTTGTCGGCACGCTTGCCAGACAGGATTTCATCACCCACGATGATCAGACCGAAAGATGGGATCATGGTGCAGGGGTTCCGTTGGCAGGAGATGGGGGGGCAGAAAGAACAGCAGTGGGCGACGCCGCAGGCGGCAGCGCGGAATGCGCGGGCTCCCCCGCGTCTGCAGCCTTCGGTGTAGACACTTCAACGGGTGTTCCCCCTGTGCCCTCTGCGCGCAAGCGCTCCAGGGCTGCCAGGCAATAGTGGGTGAACCAGAGGGAAGAGAACGCAAAAACCAGGGTGTAGATCCAGATCGCAAGCGGCACCAGGATAAAAAAAGCCGCAGCAAAGACCACGCCTGAGGCCCACACGATGCTGGGCGCCGCCCCGAGGTAGCCGGTGAGAATGCCAATACCCAGCAGGCTGCTGCGGTGGCGGCGGAAAATCTCTTGCCGCTCTTCCTTGCTGGCATGGTCAGCCAGCGCATCAAACACCATCACGCGGTAGGTCAGCCACCCCCAGATCAAGGGGGGCAGGATGAGCACCAGCGGTGGCACCAGCCACAGGGGCACCGACACCACCAAGGCGATCAATGCCAGCACGGTGGAGCCGACCGACCAGGCCACGCTGGCGATGAAGGAACCACCCTTCTTGCGCTCCAGCACAGGGAAGCGCCGATCCGCCACCAACGCCACCAATGCGGGCGTCATGAGCACCGCGACCACCAGCAGCGAGACCACCACCAAAGCCGGAGCCACCGCCAAAACCACCATGAGGGGCGCCACGACGGAGGTGACATCACCCAACCCCCACCCTTGCAGCCAATTCCAGAAGCTGGCAAGGAGCGGAGAGGCATCCAGCAGCGCACGCATGCCCTGCACGGCTCCATCCCAATAAAAATAGCCCAGCCCCAACGCCAGCCCCACCATCAGCAGCAACGGCAAAACGGACAGGGCCATGACGCGGGGCCGCAGGCAATAGGCCGCAGCACGCCAGAAAGAATCAAGCAAAAGTCCCATGCCGACAAGCATACCTTCTTGACCGCGTGGAGGGTCTTTCAGGCCTTGCCCAGCAGCCTCAGAACACCCCGCCATTGCTGCGACCAAAAGCCCCTGCCATAGTCGCGCAAGCGCCCGTCTGGCCCCGGCTCCACCTGATCGCGCACGCCCGTGGGATCAAAACGCAATTCAAAGTTGGCCGTGCGCATCAGCATGTCCCACCAGGGCAGCAATACGCCGAAGTTGTGCCCGCCCAGCACCACGCGGTATCTGGCGCCCTGCGCAGCAGCAGCCTCCCCTGACAATGGCTTGACGGTCTCATGGCCGATTCCGATGCTGTGGTGCAGCCGGTGAAACCGCGGACTGATCCACAGCCGCTCGCCCCAACGCCCAAACCACAGGCGCACATTGGCGTGCTGAAAGCTCTCGCTGAGCTGCGTGATGGCCACGATAGCGATGAACTGTCCAGGTGCCACACCGATGAGCTGCGCCACCACCACCAGGATGGTGTCGCGCAGCACGTCGTCCAGCAGATGGTTGCGGTTGTCGCTCCACATGGTCATCTGGCGCTGCGCGTGGTGCAAGGAATGCAGGCGCCACCACCATTCAAAGTGGTGCTGCCCCCGGTGAATCCAGTAGTCCACGAAGTCGAACACAACCAGGTACAGCAGCAGGCTGACCCAGGGTACGTCGGTGAACCCAGGCCAGAGGCCATCAACCTGGAAGGTGCTGATGCCAGCCACTCGCAATGCCCCAAAGATGGAATCCATCAACGGGTCCACCGCGAGGAAGAGACCCAGGCGAAACAGCCCCAGCCGGTGAATCAGCGTGTAGAGAATGTCGGTGCGGATCGTCGCGCGGTCGGTCACCGCCTCCACCGGCCGCCAATGCTGCAATGGGCCAATCACTGCGGCGATCACCACCAGCTGCAGCAGCCCCACCAGCACCCATCCAGCGGCCTCGTAGCCATTTTCGAGCTGGTTCCCCAAACCGATAGCAAACATCACTGGCTGCAACAGGCTCTCGAAAAGCCATTGCTGAGCCGCATCAAAGCCATTGCCTAGCCAACCCATTGCGTCATGCTCCGTCTATCTCTCACCACACACGCCCTTGCTCCGAACGGCCTCCACGATCTGCCTCGCCTCCTCCACCGCATTCAGCGCCTCACCAACGGCGCGTAGTCAGGGTGTTCTCGCAGCGTGCGAAAGCAGAATCCGCGCTCCTTCAGCCCGACGATCAGCGGCTCCAGCACGGCAGGCGCCCAGGGATCCTTGCGTGACCAGATCCCCAGGTGCGCAAGCAGAATGTCGCCACTGCGCACATCCCGCAAAGCCTTGTTCAGCAACGTGGTGTTGCTGGCCTTTTCACTGGGCAACTCATCGCCCAGGAATCCCGCCGGTGACCACCCCACATGCGTGTACCCACATGCGCGGGCACTGGCAAGCAACTGCGGCGAAGTCTTTCCACCTGGGGCGCGAAACAAGGGCAAGGGTATTTTGCCGGTCACGTGCTTCAAGCGATCTGCGGCCCGAGCGATCTCCTCACAATAACCGGCGGCCGTCAGCACAAAATCCTGCCCCGCGCGCGGCCCGGCCGATGGTCGAACACGGAACGAAGGGGCCTGCGCCGATCCCAGATCCGCGCGCCAATAGGTGTGGTCCCAGGTGTGGGATGCAAATTCGTGCCCCTCAGCGGCCCGAGCGTGCCACCAGGAAGCCCAGTGGTCGCTCAGGCTGCCACCCCCTTCCTGGGTGCGTTCGTTGGCGGCGAAAAACGTCACGCGTACCTGCTGGCGTGCGAGAACGTCGGCGACCAAAGGCGCCACGGCCATATGGCCAGTATCGAAGGTCAGATAGAGAGGCTTTTTACAGTCTTTTTGGGCACTAGCGCTGGATACAAAAACGCTAGTAGCTACAAAATATATAGCAAAACAAAATCGCAGAGACACTCCCCTGCGAGGCGCCGACGCCCGCACACCATCGCCAATCAGCGGGGCGCGTGTTGCAACGTCCATACGCCATGGGGCGACTTGCCCACAGTGACCTGCCGCACGACCTTCTTGGCCTCGGTATCCACCACAGAGAGCTTGCGAGCCCAGCGGGAACTCACATAAATGAAGCGGCCATCGGCCGACACTTCCATACAGTCCGGCCCACCGGGTACCGGATAGGATTCGACCACCTGCTGGGTGGTCATGTCGATCTTGCTGATGGAATTGGCCACCCGGTTGCTGACATACAGGTGGCGCCCGTCGCCGGCTGCGCGAAAAGCGTGGGCACCATTGCCCGTTTTGATCTTCTTGATGCTCACGGGCTCGCGTCCCGAGACGTCAAATACCTCCACGCTGTCGCTACCCGTCAGGCCCACAAAAAGGCGCTTGTCGTCTGGGCTGCCATATACGTCCGCCGGCATAGCACCCGTCTTGGTGCGCCACTTGATCGTCTGCGTTGCGATATCGATGGCCACCAGCTCATCGCTATCCTGCATGGTGGAATACACCGTGGTGCTGCGACTGTCGATCCACAAATGGCTGGGAGTCCGGGAGGTGGCCACCCGCTGGACGAGGGTCAACTCCTTCCCGTCCCAACGGTAAAAATCCACATGGTTCAAACGATTGGCAGCGGTGATGAACCACTTCATGTCGGGTGTGAACCGCAGGTGGTATGGGTCCACAATGCCCCGCACCGTGCGCTGAATCTGCGCGGTGCGCGGATCCAGAAACGTCAGCGTATCCCCCAACGCATTGGCCACAATGATCGACTTCTCATCCGGCGTGAGATACAGATGGTGCGGCTCCTTGCCCGTCGGAATGCGGGCCGTCTCGGTCCAGGTCACCGGGTCAATAACACTGACATTGGCTTCGAGGGAGTTCAGCACAAACAGTGGAGGCGCGGCAGCCAGTGCCCCCCCTATTGAGATCCACAGCCCACCCAAGACAGCGCACGCGCGTGCAATCGAGAAAATCTTCACAGAACCACTTTCAACACAGCCAAGAAGTGTAGCTGTGCACTTACCAATACCTTGGGGGAGAACACGTAACATTCTTGATGTGGAACGAATTTCGGCGAGCAAAAGAGCACCTCACTCGACTGGCAACCACTGGCGCTCATCATGGATTCGTCAAGTCAGCGCATTCGCCGCCACGCTCTCGTCATCATCGAATCCTTCCAGAGATGTAGCGGTCGCTTCGCTTAGTCAGATCGCACACCAAGTAGCGCTTCACCATCTGTGGTCCAAGCCCCTCAGGACGACTGAGCCAGCAAGGACAGATCCTCCTGACTGAGCCATTTCCATGCCCCAGGAGGCAGGTCAGTGGGCAACACCAGAGCACCGATCTGCGACCGATGCAATCCCTCTACACGATTACCGACGGCAGCAAGCATACGCTTGACCTGATGGTACTTGCCCTCGGTCAGGGTGAGGTCCAGCCGATGGCTCGCAGTCTGCTCACAAGCCGCCGCTTTTACGGGCTTGGGGTCATCGTCCAGAACCACCCCCGCCAACAAGCTCGATATCTGTTTTTCATCGACTGGATGTTTGGTAGTGACCTGATAAACCTTGGGCACATGTTTCTTGGGCGAACTCATGCGGTGAATGAATTGCCCATCATCGCTCAACAACAGCAACCCGGTGGTGTCTTGGTCCAGTCGTCCTACGGCCTGCACCCCTTGCACCGCGCTTTTTGTTGGCCGCTGCCGCAAAGGGGCTGGCAACAAGGTATAGATGCTGGGATAGGTTGAGGGTTTTTGAGAGCACTCTGTCCCCGCCGGCTTGTGCAGCAGCACATAGGCTTTAGCGTGGTAGGGCCAATTGATGCCTTGGACCTGCAACTGCAGGCCTTCTGGGTCCAGCTTAGCAGTCGCATCGACGCACGGCTCGTAATCCTGAGTATCAGATGATGACCCGCGTATAGAAACCCAGCCCTGCTGAACCAGCCCCGCACAGACACGGCGGGTGCCAAAACCTTGGGAATACAAAATATCCTGGAGCTGCATAGAAAGGGGCAGGAAAAAGAATTCTTGAGTCACAAAGCAAAACGCCCCTCTACTCGATTGAGCAGAAGGGCGA
>NZ_CAXUPT020000012.1:0-172787 GCF_964252975.1 Acidovorax sp. LjRoot38
GTTGTGTACGGCCTTGCCCGCTTATTTGCGCAGAGGGATGGCCATGGCCCGGTCCACCGGCACGGCGGTCACGCTGTTCTGCGGCGAGCCGTCGATGAGTTTTTCGGAGTAGGTGAGGTAGACCAGCGTGTTGCGGGCCGGGTCGACCATGCGCACGATGCGCAGGCGCTTGAACAGGATGGACATGCGTTCGCTGAACACCTCTTCCTGCTTCTTGAGCGGCTCGGGGAAGCTGATAGGCCCCACCTGGCGGCAGGCGATGGAGGCTTCGGCGCGGTCTTCGGCCAGGCCCAGTGTGCCCTTGATGCCGCCCGTGCGTGCGCGCGAGACGTAGCAGGTCACGCCCAAAACGCCGGGGTCGTCATAGGCTTCCACGAGGATGTCGTGGTCGCGGCCGATCCACTGGAAGGCGGTGTCCACCGTGCCGATTTTTTCGCCGGGCGCTGCCTGCGCACTGCCAGCCACGCCCATCCAGGCGGTGGCTGCGGCCAGGGCCAGCAGCGCCGAGGTGGCCGCTTGCTTGAGGGCCATCACGCAGCGGCCCTGGCTTCGGTGCAGCGCTGGGACAGGTGGGCGAGGGCTTCTTCGACCTGGTCCACCAGTACCAGGCACAGGTCGCCGGGCTGCAGGCGCGCCAGGGCGGCGTCGATGGCGATGAACTCACCACGAATCTCTTCGACGTGTGTGGTGCGCGATGCGCCCGCCAGGCCCTCACGCAGCAGGGCCATCACCTCGCCATCGGCGCGGCCGCGCTGGGCAGCGTCCTGGTACAGGATCACGTCGTCAAATGCGGCGCCCAGGATCACGGTCTGGTCGCGGATATCTTCGTCGCGGCGGTCGCCCGCGCCGCTGATCACCACGCTGCGGCGCTTGGCGGGCAGGGCGTCCACGGCACCCACCAGGGCGCGCATGGCGTCGGGATTGTGGCCGTAGTCGGCAATCACGGTGGCGCCCCGGTAGTCCATGATGTTGAAGCGGCCGGGCGCGTTGTCGCTGTCGTTCACAAAGCCTGACAGGCCCCGGCGGATGGTCTGCCAGGGCATGCCCACACCCCAGGCGGCGGCCACGGCCGCCATGACGTTCTCGACCTGAAAACCGATCTTGCCGTTGCGTGTGATAGGTACGTCGCGCAGGTGGATGGTCTCGCGCCACGAGCCTTCCGAAGCCACGATGGAGTCGCCATCCACATACACGGTGCGGTGGCCCTGCGCGCGGTGCGTGGCCATCACGGGATGGTGGCGGTCGCTCGCAAAGAAGATGATCTTGCCAGGGCAGGCGGGCGCCATGGCGGCCACGATGGGGTCGGCCGCGTTGAGCACGCCGTAGCCTGTGGTGGCCACGTTCTGCACGATCACGCGCTTGAGCACCGCCAGGTCTTCCACCGTGGTGATGTAGTTCAGGCCCAGGTGGTCGCCCGCGCCGATGTTGGTCACCACGGCCACCTGGCAGCGGTCAAAACCCAGGCCTTCGCGCAGGATGCCGCCGCGTGCGGTTTCAAACACGGCTGCATCCACCTCGGGGTGCAGCAGCACGTTGCGGGCGCTCTTGGGGCCGCTGCAGTCGCCACTGTCGATCTGGCGGCCGTTCACGTACACGCCGTCGGTGTTGGTCATGCCCACGCGCAGGCCCTGGGCGGTGAACAGGTGGGCGATGAGGCGGGCCGTGGTGGTCTTGCCGTTGGTGCCAGTGACGGCCACCACCGGGATGCGCCCATCGTCGCCATGGGCGTAGAGCTTGTCCACCATGGCCTGACCCACGTTGCGGGGCTTGCCGTAGCTGGGCGCCAGGTGCATGCGCAGGCCGGGGGCGGCGTTCACTTCCACAAAGCCGCCGCCTTGCTCTTCGAGCGGGCGCAGCACGGTCTCGGCCACCATGTCCACGCCGCAGATGTGCAGGCCCACCATCTGGGCGGCGGCCACAGCGCGTGCGGCAACCTCGGGGTGCACATCATCAGTCACGTCGGTGGCGGTGCCACCCGTAGAGAGGTTGGCGTTGTTGCGCAGGACGACGCGCTGGCCCTTGGCGGGCACCGAGTCGGGCGTCAGGTCTTGCATGGCCAGGCGGGCCACGGCAATGTCGTCGAGCCGGATCTTGGTGAGCGAGGTGGCATGCCCCTCGCCCCGGCGTGGGTCGAGGTTGACCTGGTTGACCAGCTCACGCACCGTGTGCTGGCCGTCGCCCAGCACCTGGGGCGGCTCGCGGCGTGCAGCGGCCACCAGTTGGTCGCCGACCACCAGCAGGCGGAAGTCATGGCCCGGCAAAAAGCGCTCGACCATCACGGTGCCGTATTCGGCGGCGTTTTTGTAGGCTTCTTCGAGCTGGGCGCGGTCAGTGATGTTGACCGTCACACCCTTGCCCTGGTTGCCATCCTGTGGCTTGACCACCACGGGCAGGCCCACCTTCAAGGCCACTTCCCAGGCTTCGTCCACGCTTTCGACCGGCTTGCCCAGCGGCACGGGCACACCGGCCGCATGCAGCAGGCGTTTGGTCAGGTCCTTGTCCTGGCCGATGGATTCGGCCACGGCGCTGGTCGAATCGACCTCGGCCGCCTGGATACGGCGCTGCTTGGAGCCCCAGCCAAACTGCACCAGACTGCCACGCGTGAGGCGGCGGTAGGGGATGCCGCGCGCCACGGCGGCGTCCACGATGGAGCCGGTGCTGGGGCCCAGGCGCTCGTCTTCATCGAGTTCGCGCAGCTCGGCAATCACGGTGTCGGCATCAAAACTGCCTTCGCCTTGCGCTGCCTTGATGAGTTGCTGCGCATACTCAAAGGCTTTGCGGCCCACGGCCTCTTCGCTGTATTCCACGACCACCTGGTACACACCCGCATCGGTGGTGGCGGTGGTGCGCGCAAATGTGACAGGGCAACCTGCCTGAGCCTGCAATGCCAGGGCGGCAGTCTGCAGCACATGGGCCAGCGAGACATCGCCGCCCCCGGTTTCGGGGTGCAGCGCGCCGATGGCGGGAAACAGGGCCCGCAGGCGGGCTTCGAACCCGGCCATCTGGCCCACGGCGCGCTCGTTTTCGGCGCAGGTCACCACGGCCTCGATGGCCATGTGGCGGCTCCAGAGGTTGGGGCCACGCAGGGCCCGGGTGCGGGATACATCCATGGAAGTCTCTTTCAGTGGTCCATCAGGGCGCTGAGGCCCTGTTCAGGTCGTGGGATGCGAGGTCAAACAACAAACTAAAGCTAATGCGCGAGGTGCCATCACGACCGCAGTGCAGCGGTGGGGACCAGTTCGGGCTCAAAGGTCTTGATGCCAGCGCCGATGAGGTCGGGGGCAATGTTCAGCGCCCAGGCCGTGCCGATGGCAGCCAGCAGGGCGTCGGTGTCGGGCGCCACGGCATTGCGGCCAAAGGTCAGGTCTGCCAGCGAACCGAGCACATGTTCTGCACTGCCCGTGGCCAGCACCACGCGGCCGTTCTTCACGACCACGGCGCGGCCGTTGTCCTTGGCGCGGTGTTCCACGATGACGGGCAGGGTGGCGTCCTGGGCATACAGCACCACGGCACCGTCCGACAGCGGCGCCAGGTCGGCCACTTGCGGGATGGCAGCGTTGAGCACCGCTGCTCCTTCCGACAGCACCACGTCCACCTGGGTGCGCATCACCTTGGTCATCTGGTCCTGTTCGTGCACGTCGAATTCGGCCAGCGTTTCCACGCCGTCCATGTCGGTGACCACACCCACCTGGCAGCGGTCGTAGGCCAGGCCGTCGCGCAGGATGGTGCGCGCGTCGCTTTCGATCACGGCGGCCTGCACGGTCTTGTTCATCAGCAGGCGGTGGGCGGCTTCCCAGTGCGCGCAATCGGTCGATTCGACGCAGCGGCGGTCCAGGAACAGCCCTTCGCGACAGGCCAGGCCCGTGTGGTGGCCGCTCAGGTGCAGCAGCCAGGCCACGACCCGTGCGATGGTTGACGTGCCACGCGTGCCCGCCACGCCCACCAGCGGAATGCGGCCTGCCTGGCCCGCATCGTCTTCCGACGGGAACAGATGCTCTGCAATGGCCTGGCCCACAGGGCGCGGTGCACCCACGGCGGGCTTCAGGTGCATCAGCAGGCCAGGGCCTGCGTTCACTTCGACAATGGCACCGCCCTGGGCGTGCAGGGGTTTGGAGATGTCCTTGGCCACCAAGTCGATGCCGGCGATGTCCAGCCCCACCACCTTGGCCGCCAACTGGGCGATGTAGGCCACCTCGGGGTGCACGTCGTCCGTGCAGTCCACGGCCACGTTGCCGTTGCGCTGCACCACCACCTGGCGGCCAGCGGCGGGCACCGAGTCGGCGCCGAGGTCCTGGCGCTTGAGTTCGAGCTGCACCTTGGTGTCAGTGGCCAGGTCGATGATTTCGAGCGGGTACTCTTCTTCGTAGCCACGGCGCGGGTCGGAGTTGAGCTGGGTGTCGATCAGCTCCTTGACGGTGGAGCGGCCGTTGCCGGTGATGGTGACCACTTCACCACGTGCCGCTGCGACCACTTTGCCGCCCACCACCAGCAGGCGGTGCTCGTCGCCGGGGATGAAGCTCTCGACCATGACGTCGCTGCCCTCGGGGTAGGCCACGTGGTAGGCGGCCTCGATGTCTGCCTGCTTGTGCAGATCCAGCGTCACACCCCGGCCGTGGTTGCCGTCAGAGGGCTTGACCACCACAGGCAGGCCAATGTCCTGGGCGGCTTCCCAGGCTTCCTCGGGGCTGTTGACCACCTGGCCCTCGGGGATGGGCACGCCGCAGGACTTGAGCAGGCTCTTGGTCAGGTCCTTGTCGCTGGCGATGCCTTCGGCGATGGCGCTGGTGAACTCGGTCTCAGCCGTCCAGATGCGGCGCTGGCTGGCGCCATAGCCCAGTTGCACCAGATTGCCGTCGTTCAGGCGGATGTGCGGGATGTCCCGGTCGGTGGCGGCTGTGACGATGCAGGCGGTGCTGGGGCCAAGGTACTGGTCGTCCACCTCGGTGCGCACACGGGCCACGGCGGCAGCCACGTCAAACGGCTCATCGTTGATGGCGGCCATGATGAGCGCGTGGCCCTGGGCCAGCGCCACGCGCGCCACGCTTTCGTCGCGCGCCCGGAACACCATGCGGTATACGCCACGCTGGCTGGTGCTGCGGGTCTGGCCAAAACCGGTGGGCATGCCCGACAGGTTGAGCAACTCGATCACGATGTGCTCCAGCACATGGCCGCACCAGGTGCCTTCCTGCAGGCGCTGCAGGAAACCACCGCGTTCGCCCACGCCGCAGTGGTGTTCGATCAGTGCGGGCAGCCAGGCGGTAAGTCGGTCGTTGAAACCGGGCAGCAGGTTGGAGGGGTAGTCCTCCAGCTCGCCCAGGTCCAGCCAGACTTCCAGTACAGGCCGGTAGGTCCAGATATTGGGGCCGCGCAGGTAGTTGATGCGAAGCAGTTGGATGTCGTTGAGTTTCGCCATGGATTGCAGCGGGTGAGTTGGTCCGGCCGGGTAAGGGCTATGGGCTATGCGGGAGAGGAAGAAACTGTGAAAGGAAACTTTTGTGGACGAGGATTGTGCTCCAGTCCTGGGGCTGTGCGCAGTGTCAGCCAAATGAGCGTCAGAGGCGTTAAATGAGGATGCCGTCGCACCGTGGCATGCAGTATCGGGGAGAATTCGCGCTTTCGCGAGATCGGTCACCGCAGGCAGCCGGGGGCGGAAAACCCAACCAAAAATGCAACATCACCATTCTGTGGACGCCTCGGGTGTCTTTTCTGGCCCTTTGGGGGCCGATTTGCGGGCCATGCTCGCTTCCAAGGAAAACGTACTGGCAGCGCTTCAGGTTGACCTGAGCACGGCGCTGCGCTTTGCGGCAGGCTGGGTGGTGGTGACGTCTGAACGGCTGCTGGCCTGTGATGCGGGCACCACGGCCTGGCGCAGCTGGCCCCTGGGCGATGGCCTGGCGCTCAAGCTGCAGGACCATGGCGGTGTGGGCTCGCTGGAGCTGCACAGCCCTTCCGAGCGCTTGGCGCTGTGGCGCTTTACCCTTGCGCACCACGCCCAGGCCCTGCGTCTGCTGCAGCGTTTTGAGCAGCAAAGCGCCCGGGGTGACAACGGCGCCGAGGACGAGGCCGACGAACCCGCCTGTCCCACCTGCCACACGCCCCTGCCGCCCGACACCGATGAATGTCCGGCCTGCGCCCGCGCCCAGCCGCCCCAAACTTCCACCTGGGTGCTGCTGCGCCTGTGGCGCTTTGCCCGGCCTTACCGCAAGCAACTGGCCGCCGGTTTTGCGCTGACGCTGGCGTCCACCGCCGCCACACTGGTGCCGCCGTATCTGACCATCCCGCTGATGGATGACATCCTGATCCCGTTCCAGAACGGCAAGCAGATCGAACCCGGCCTGGTGCTGCTGTACCTGAGCGGCCTGCTGCTGTCGGCGCTGGCGGCCTGGGGCCTCTCCTGGGCGCGCACTTACATATTGGCGCTGGTGTCCGAGCGCATCGGCGCCGACCTGCGCACCACCACCTACGAGCACCTGCTGCGCCTGTCGCTGGACTACTTTGGCGGCAAGCGCACGGGTGACCTCATGGCGCGGATTGGCTCGGAGACGGACCGCATCAACGTCTTCCTGTCCCTCCACGCCCTGGATTTTGTGACCGACGTGCTCATGATCATGATGACGGCGGCCATTCTGTTCTCAATCAACCCATGGCTGGCGCTGGTCACGCTGGTGCCGCTGCCCTTCATTGGCTGGATGATCCACACCGTGCGCGACCGCCTGCGCACCGGGTTTGAAAAGATCGACCGCGTGTGGTCCGAAGTGACCAACGTGCTGGCCGACACCATCCCGGGCATCCGGGTCGTGAAAGCCTTTGCGCAAGAAAAGCGCGAAGCCCAGCGTTTTCGAGACGCCAACCAACACAACCTGGAAGTCAACGACAAGCTCAACAAGACCTGGAGCCTGTTCACGCCCACCGTGTCGCTGCTCACTGAAATTGGCTTGCTGGTGGTGTGGGGCTTCGGCATCTGGCTGGTGTCGCGCAACCAGATCACGGTGGGTGTGCTCACGGCCTTCATCGCCTACATCGGCCGTTTCTACGGGCGGCTGGATTCAATGAGCCGCATTGTCTCGGTCACGCAAAAGGCCGCCGCTGGCGCCAAGCGCATCTTCGACATCCTGGACCATGTGAGCAACGTGCCCGACCCGGCCCAACCCGTGAAGGTGGACAAGGTTCAGGGCGCGATCACCATGCAGGGCGTGGGCTTTCGCTACGGCAGCCGCGCAGTCATCAAGGGGCTGGATCTGGATATCCGCCCCGGCGAGATGATCGGCCTGGTGGGCCACAGCGGCTCAGGCAAGAGCACGCTGGTCAACCTGATCAGCCGTTTTTATGACGTGAGCGATGGCTCCATCCAGGTCGACGGCATCGACATCCGCCGTTTCGCTGTGGCCGACTACCGCCGCCACATCGGTCTTGTGCTGCAGGAGCCCTTCCTGTTCTTCGGCACCATTGCCGAGAACATCGCCTACGGCAAGCCCGAGGCCACGCGCGAGGAGATCGTGGCGGCGGCCCGCGCTGCGCACGCCCATGAATTCATCCTGCGCTTGCCCCATGGCTACGACTCACTCGTGGGTGAGCGTGGCCAGGGCCTCTCGGGCGGCGAGCGCCAGCGCATTTCCATTGCCCGCGCATTGCTGATCGACCCGCGCATCCTGATCCTGGACGAGGCCACCTCGGCCGTGGACACCGAGACCGAGAAGGAAATCCAGAAGGCGCTCGACAACCTGGTGCAGGGCCGTACCACGATTGCCATCGCCCACCGCCTGTCCACCCTGCGCAAAGCCGACCGCTTGGTAGTGATGGACCGGGGCGAAGTGGTGGAGGTCGGGCCGCACGACGAACTCATGGAGAAGCAGGGCGCCTACTGGCGGCTCTACGAAGCCCAGGCGCGCCGTGCCGAAGAAGACGCCCAGGCGGCCGGCGTCATCATCGACAGCAGCCTGCTGCACCCCGCCCACCCTGCGGGCAACCCGTGATGACTGCACTGCAGGAAAACGCCATGAACACCCCTTCCTTCCCGCAATCGCCGTCCACCGCCTCCGCCACGTTCACCTTGGCGCGCAATCCACACAGTCGGCTGGTTCTGACCCTGGCCGACGGCACGGCCCACGAGGGCGTCACGCCTGTGCGGGCCTTCCCCATCGCGGCACCCGCCGAAGGGCTCTCGCTGATCGGATCTGACGGCCACGAACTGCTGTGGATCGACCGGCTGGACCAGCTGCCAGCCCCCGCCCGCCAGCTCATCGAAGAAGAGTTGGAAGTGCGAGAGTTTGTGCCCACTATCGAAAAAATCATTGCAGTATCGAGCTTCTCCACCCCCAGCACCTGGCAGGTGGAGACGGACCGGGGCCCTGCCAGCCTCGTCCTCAAGGCCGAGGAAGACATCCGCCGCTTGGGCGGACGCACCCGCCTGCTGATTGCCGGGGGCGACGGCGTGCAGTTCCGCGTCAAAGACACCACGGCGCTGGACCGGCATTCGCGCCGGTTGCTGGAACGCTTTCTCTGATCTGACCCTGTACGGGGTCCTCCCGGTGTCTCCACCGGCAAGGCACAACGGCAGTGCCAAGCCCTGCCGTGCCCGCTCCCCCCACAAGCCAGTAGCTCCAGACCCGGTGCGGGAATGAGTGCAATCGGTCGGCTGTGAGCCGATCCGGCCCCCGCATGCACCCAAAAGGGTGACAAAGATTAGGGAAAACCCTAAATTTGAGCCAATCGGTGAAAAAGACCTAAATTTCCCCTTCTTTTTGCCGTAATAGATTACGAAGACGGCGAAAAATCCTCTGCACTTCGAGCATATCTATTCATCAACCATTGGGGCCACTGCCATGCAAATGCCACCTGTCGACCGATCGCCGAGTTGGCGTCCTCAGGGCGCTGATTTGTATTCCACTGGCGCCTCTGGCGCGCCGCCGGTGCGGCCCATCAATGCATCCAATCCCGTCGAATCCATGGACCGGCTGGGCGAGGGCGCCATCGTGCGCGAGCCCGACAAGCCCTCAGCGCCCGATGTATCAAACCGGGACTGGACCGAGGTCAAGAAAAAAGACACCGTGGAAGAACCGCCCGAGCCCCCCAAGGAGCCGATCTACAAACAACTGCTGGAGCTGATCCAGTCGATGTGGCGGGCCAGTGGCAGTGCGGTGGAGGTGGCGCAGGACATCAACAAGATGACCCTGCAGGAGCGCATGGCCCAGCAGGTCAAGAACGAGCCGCTGACCTACTCCGACCCCAAGATCAAGCGCACTGGCGGCTTGTGAGGGTTTTGCTCCTAAAATTATAGCTGTTTGCGCATAACTGATAAGCGCTGGAGCCTTATTTCATTCAATTTCCCCCCCATTCTGGCCTCAAGGCCGGGGTGATGAAGCGGGAGCCGCCTGGGCAGCCCGCTGTTGATCCCGCTCCGCGCGGTACTTGGCGGCAAAGGCCCGCACTTCCTCGTACGACACATAGCCATCCTTGTCTGTATCCGCATCGTCGAATGCGGCGGCCAGCCGGGGAAAGAGCTTGACCTCGGTGCGGCTGAGCTTGCCGTCCCCATTGAAGTCCAGCATCTTGAACTCGCGCATGGCCTTGATCTCGCCTTTGGTCAGGGCTGCCTGGGATTCAGTGGGGGCGCTGGCGGCGGGGGCTGGTGGCGCTGGCGCAGTTGCAGGGGGCATGGCCAGTGCAGTGGTGCCCAAGGCTGCCCCCAGGGTGCTCATCACGCAGGCGGCCAGGGAAAATCTGATGCGCAAAACAGGCTCCTTCTGTGGACTGGCAACGATGTTGGCACAGCTGGGCGTGCGTGGGCGGAATGCAACCCAAGGCTTGCAGTTTTCACCGGGAGTTGCAGGGGATTGCAAAACTTTTCGAAGGAACGCGGGTCCGTGCCCGGCCCCGGGTTAATCGCCGGCAGGGCGCAGGGGGTTGGAGATACCGCTGTTCACATGGCCGGCTGGCACATGACGGGCGGCTGAGGTCACATGGCCTGTCTGGTCGTCGAAGAAAAAGTCGGGTTCGAATTCGCGCAGGAATTCGCCCTTGGGAAGGCCACCCAGGAACATGGCTTCGTCCACATCGATGTTCCAGTCCATCAGCGTGCGGATCGCGCGTTCGTGCGCCGGGGCGCTGCGCGCCGTGACCAGTGCGGTGCGGATGCGCATGCCGGTGGTGCCGCCGGCCTCTCCGGCGGATTGCAGTCGGTGCAGCGCCGCCAACAGGGGCTTGAACGGGCCATCGGGCAGGGGCAGGGCGGCCTTGTCGGTTTCGTGCTGCTGGAAGGCGGCCAGGCCTTCGGCCTGGTACACACGCTCGGCCTCATCGGAGAACAGCACGGCGTCGCCGTCAAAGGCAATGCGCACTTCCTGCGGGTTGGCGTCGCCTGCCTGTACCGATTCGGTGATCACCCGCGCGGCCGGGTAGCCCAGGTGCAGCGCCTCGCGCACATCGGCCTCGTTGGCAGACAGGAACAGGTGTGCGCCCAGCGGTCGCAGGTAGCGAAAAGGGTCACGCCCCTGGGTGAACACGCCGCGCTGGATGGTGGGCAGGCCATGGGCGTTGCAGGAGCGGAAGACGCGCATCCCACTGACCGGGTCATTGCGCGAGAGCAGCACCACCTCCACCCGCTGGTGCTCCGAGGTGTTGAAGGCGAGCAGCTTGCGCACCAGAGAGAACGCCACGCCGGGTGCGGCGGGCACGTCCAGGCGCTGGCGCTGCAGGTCCACATAGGCGCGGTCATCCCTCTCGTGCTCGAAGACGCGGTTTTCCTCCTCAAAGTTGAACAGCGCCCGCGATGAGATCGCCACCACCAGCTTGTCGTCCAGGGTCACGGCCATAGAGTCACTTCACGAACTGGTTGAGCTGGATGATGGGCAGCAGCACGGCCAGCACGATCAGCATCACGATCAGGCCCATGCCCACGATGAGCAAAGGCTCCAGGATGGTTGCCAGCGCCATGGCGCGGCGCTGGACCTCGGTGGAAAGCTGCCTGGCGGCGCGCTGCAGCATCACCGGCAGTTGCCCCGTCTGCTCGCCCAGGCGCGCAAACATCGACAGCAGGCCGGGGAAGCGCTTTTTCTGCGCCAGCGCCGAGGCCAGGGGCGCACCTTCGCGCACCAGCACCAGCGCTTCGAGTGCATCGGCGCGCAGGGCGCGGTTGTTCAGCGTTTCGGCGGCGGCCTGCAGCGCCTTGAGGATGGGTACGCCCGCACCCGCCAGCATGGCCAAGGTGCCCGCAAAACGCGCTGCGTTGTAGCCGCGCGCCAGCTTGCCCACCAGCGGCAGGTTGAGCCAGGCGGCATCGAATTTTTCGCGAATATGCCCGATGGTCAGCGCCCAGCGTGTGCCAAAAGCGATCAAAACAGAAGCAATCAGCATCATCCAGCCATAGCTGCGCACAAAAGCGCTGATGCCCAGCATGGCCACGGTCAGAAACGGCAGCGCCCGCTTGGTGCCCGCAAACACGCTGGCCACCTGGGGCACCACGTAGCCCACGAGGAAGAGCACGATCACGATAGCGACGACGGTCACGATGGCGGGGTACAGCGCAGCGCCCACCAGCTTGGCCTTGAGCGCCTGGCGTTCTTCCAGGTCGTCGGCCAGGCGCTCCAGCACCAGGCCCAGGTTGCCGCTGTGCTCGCCCGCGCCGATCACCGCGCAGTAGATATCGGAAAACTCGCGCGGGTGCTGCGACAGGGCGCGCGCAAACGTGGCCCCGGCATTGACCTCAGCGCGCAGTGCGGCCACCAGGTGGCGCTGGCGTTCGTCGTCGGCTTCTTCAGACAGTGCCGTGAGGGCGCGCTCCAGCGGCAGGCCGGAAGACACGAGCCCGGCAATCTGCCGCGTCCAGATCGACAGGCCCGTGGCGCTGAACACGGGCCGCGTGAACAGGCGCTGGCTGAGGCTGGCCGAGCTGCCATCCAGCGACTGGCCGGTCTGCACCAGCTCTACCGCCAGGGGCACCAGGGCCTGGGCTCGCAGCAGGCTGCGCGCGGCCTTGGCGGTGTCGGCCTCCATGAGGCCCTTGCGGGTCTGGCCCTGGGCGTCCAGGGCTTCAAAGGAAAAAGCAGGCATGCGGGTGCGGGCGGTATGGCGGTGGCGTGGAAATCAGGCGGTCACACAACAGGCTGATGCGGGCGAAAACCTTGCAGCCCCTGATGGTAGCCGGTACCCAAGGCCCATGGCTGTGGGCCAGTACCCTTGCCAGCGGGATGACCCAGGTCAAGGCGCTGACGCATTGGGCGCGCAGAATGAAAAGCGATCTGTGGCATCGGGTTGCAGGTGTTCTGAATGAACAAGGAGTCTTTCATGCTGAAGAACAAGGTTGCGTTGGTCACCGGGGCATCGTCGGGCATTGGGCGTGCCATTGCGCTGGTGTGGGCGCGCGAAGGCGCCAATGTGGTGGTGTCGGATGTGAATGTGCAGGCAGGTGAGGAAACGGCGGCGCTGGTACGCGCAGCCGGGGGCGATGCCATTTTTGTGGCTGCCGATGTGGGCAAGCCTGAGGACTGCGAAGCGCTGGTGAACCGCACCGTGGCCCACTACGGCCGGCTGGACATCGCCTGCAACAACGCGGGCATCGGCGGCCCGCAGGCGGCCACGGCCGATTACCCCCTGGATGGCTGGGCCCAGGTCATCAACATCAACCTCTCCGGCGTGTTTTACGGCATGAAATACCAGATCGCAGCCATGCTCAAGAATGGCGGCGGCTCCATCATCAACATGGCATCCATCCTGGGATCGGTGGGTTTTGCCACCGCCCCGGCCTACACCGCGGCCAAACATGGTGTGGTGGGGCTGACCAAGGCGGCTGCGATTGAATACAGCGCCCATGGCGTGCGCATCAATGCCGTCGGGCCTGCCTTTATCCATACGCCCATGATCAGCGGGCTGGAGCAGGATGCTGGCATCAACGCGATGCTGGTGGGCGCCCACCCCATCGGTCGCCTGGGGCAACCTGAAGAGGTGGCCGAGCTGGTGACCTGGCTGGCGTCCAGCAAGGCGTCGTTTGTGACCGGGGCGTATTACCCGGTGGATGGCGGCTACCTGGCGCGATAAAACACCGGCGCGGCGTTAGAGCCATGGAAACTGGATGGCTGGAAAGGGTGGCTGCCTCTGATGAAGTTCTCCTCGAACCCGATGTGGCGTGGGTGAGACGGCCCGCCACCGCATGCCATTTTGCCCTGTGCCGCTTGCGGTGCCTGCGCTTAAGATGCGGCAGTTGGGGCCGCGCCATGGCGCAGCCCCCCAGATTTGACTCACAAAGGAGAAGAAAGTGAATAAGACGACTGCCCTGGGAGGACTGGTTGCCGCTTTGGTGTTATCTGCTTGCGGCGGAGGCGGGGATGATGTGGCGCCACCTGCGCCAAAGCCTCCTGCGACCGTGGTCACCGGCGTGGAAGGCCTGTGGACCGGGGCGACCACCGACCCTCTGAATGTGCAGGGTGTGGTGCTGGAGAACGGCGAATCCTGGAGCATCCTGACCGATGCAGTGGGTGCCGTGGTGGGCATATCGCAAGGCGCCGTTCAGACATCGGGCCCAGATGTTGTCTCTGGCACCGGGCGCTATCTCAATGTGGTGGATGAGGCAAACCTTGCCAGCCGGACGACGGTGGCGGTCAGCTATAGCGGCAAGTACGCGGTGCGGGATTCGGTGCAGGTCACGGATTCCAAGGGCGTGAAGTTCACCGGTACCTATGGCGTGCTCTACGAGCAGCCTGCTGTCGTGAGCGAGTTGCTGGGTACATATTCCGGCACCGGCATTGGCAACCAGGTGCGGGAGCCCCTGGTGTCGGTTTCCATTTCCACCGGTGGATTGGTGTCGATTCCCTCCTACCCGGGTTGCTCCATTCGCGGCACCGTGGTGCCCCGCGCCAGCGGCCGGAACGTGTTTGATCTGCCGCTCACCTTCAGCGGGGCCGCCTGCCCTGTGGGCGATGGCGTGGTTGTTCAACACGTTGTTCTGTACAACGACACCACCCAAGCGATCGTGATCATGGGGCAGAGTGCGAGCAAGGCAGAAACTTTCGTCTACACCGGACAGAAGACCTAAGCTCTTTTATCAAGGCACTCAGCGGCTTTCCCACGCTTCGGCGTGGGCCTGTGCCGCAACATCCAGCGAGCGCAGGCGCAGTGCTGGGTCGTAGACATCGCTCACCAGCATCAGCTCATTGGCCCCGGTGGCTTCGGTGAGCTGTGCAAGGCCCGCGCGCACCGTGTCCGGCCCGCCGATCACGGCAGCGGCCAGAAAGTCGCCAATCGCGGCGCGCTCCTGGGGCTGCAGCTGCGCGGCGTAGTTCTCAACGGGCGGCAGCAGGCGGCGCCGGTCGCCGGTCAGAATGCCCAGCACCCGCTGGTAGGTGCTGCTGGCCAGAAACTCCGCTTCTTCATCCGTGGGCGCTGCAATCAGCGGCACCCCGATCACCACATAGGGCTGGGGCCAGGCGGCGGACGGCCGGTACAGGTTGCGGTACAGGTCAATGGCCTGGTGCAGGAGGCGCGGGGCAAAGTGCGAGGCAAAGGCATATGGCAGCCCGCGCTCCGCCGCCAGTTGCGCCGAAAACAGGCTGGAGCCCAGCAGCCAGATCGGCACGTTGGTGCCCGCACCGGGCATGGCGATCAGGCGCTGGCCTGGTTCGGCCGGGGCCAGCAGGCGCTGCAACTCTGCGACGTCCTGCGGAAAATCATCGGCTGTCTCTACCCGGCTGCGGCGCAGTGCGCGCATGGTGGTGGGGTCCGTGCCCGGCGCGCGCCCCAGTCCCAGGTCGATGCGGCCCGGGTACAGCTCGGCCAGGGTGCCAAAGGCCTCGGCCACCACCAGAGGCGCGTGGTTGGGCAGCATCACGCCGCCAGAACCCACACGGATGCGCGAGGTACCGCCGGCAATGTGGCCCACCAGCACGGCGGTGGCTGAGCTGGCAATGCCCGCCATGTTGTGGTGCTCTGCCAGCCAGTAACGGGCAAAACCCAGCTTTTCAGCATGTTGCGCGGTGCGCAGGGCAATCTGCAGCGCATCGGCTACGGTGCCGCCCTCCCGGACGGCGACGAGGTCGAGCATGGACAGGGCGGGGCGTTGAGCAGTGGAAGTCATCCGTGCATTGTCTGGCCCTGGCCACATTGCTGCTGGCTACCGGGGCAGAGCTGGCAGGGCCAGAAGGGTTGACGCGCACGGTTTTTACCAAGAGGTCATTTTTTGGTAGCCAAAAGCGCGCGCGCCCCACAGAATGTTTCAAGGCATTTCCGGCAGGACCATTCCTGGTGCTGGCGGACGGGGTGCCTCCACAGGGACCAAGCATGGGTTTTTTCAGTCGTCTGTTCAAGATCCGGGAGCAAGATCCCACCAGCCCTGACACCACCTGGGCCATGGAAGACAACGGCAGCGAATTGGTGCTGGACGCCGAGTACGCCTCCATGCTCATGACCGAAATCGATATCGACGCGGCCATTGCCAGCCATGAGCGCTGGCGCCTGCAGCTGCAGGACATGGTCAATGGCCGCTCGCAGGAAGTGATGCGGCCCGAACGCATCTGCCAGGACGACCGCTGCGACCTGGGCCGATGGCTCTATGGCACGGGGCGCGTGCGGCTGGGGCATTACCCCGCGTTCGACATGCTGGTGGCCCGGCACAAATACTTTCACCAGCAGGCGGCCGATGTGGTGACTGCGTTCCAGGCGGGCGAGCAGCAAAAGGCCGTGCAACTGCTCAACAGCAGCTGCCGCCATGCGTCCAACCAGGTGCTGTTGCTGCTCAAGGAACTCAAGCGGGGCCTGGGGCGCTGATACCTTGGGGCGCGGTGTACACAGGCACGGCCAGGGCCAGTCGGCGCTGTGTGAATGGTTGCTCTGTTTTTGATAGCTTAAAACGCTTTATGCACAAGCGCTAAGGCCATTTTTTTCTGAATTCTGCGAAGATTTCCGGCGCCGCAACCTCGCCCAGTCCCCACCGTTTCGGCCCGCCCGCCAGCATCGGCACACAGTTCTTACATCTGAAGACACGGCCGCCAGCGAGAAACGCCGTTGGCGTGGCTATCCTTCGGCGCGCGCCAACCATTGCTTGCAGTTGGTTGCGCAAAAACACAATCGACCCATCGATTCAAGACCAATCAAGAAGCTGACCACGTCAGAGAGGGAACCCCATGGACCGCCGTAAATTGTTGACGCTCGTAACCCTGGCTTCCGGCGTGAGCGCCGTATCGCCCGTGTGGGCGCAGTTTGACCTGGGCAAGATGCTGGATGCAGGCAAGGACCTGGCCAAGTCCGAGAGCCTGTCGGACGAGGAACTCAAGAGCACGTTCGACCAGATGTCCGCCGAGATGGACAGCCAGAACCAGGTGGCCCCGGCAGGCAACCCCTATGCCAAGCGCCTCACGAAGCTCACCTCGGGCCTGGGCACCCACGACGGCCTCAAGATGAACTTCAAGGTCTACCTCACGCCCGAGATCAACGCCTTTGCCATGGCCAACGGCACCATCCGGGTGTATTCGGGTTTGATGGACAAGTTCACCGACGATGAAGTGCGCTATGTGATCGGCCACGAGATCGGCCACGTCAAGGCCGGCCACACCAAGGCCCGCATCCAGACCGCCCTGCGCACCAGCGCGCTGCGCAATGCCGTGGCGTCGAGCAACGGCAAGGCCGGTGCCATTGCCAGCTCGCAGCTGGGTGACCTGTTCGAGAAAGTGGTGCGCGCACAGCATTCGCAAAGCAACGAGCGCGAGGCTGACGACTACGCCATGGGCTTCATGAAGGCCAAGCGATACCAGCCCGCCGCTTGCGTCACTGCGCTGGAAAAACTCGCCGCCATGTCGGGCGGGGATTCGACCAGCTTTTTGTCTACCCATCCGTCACCCAAGGAGCGGGCGGACCGGATGAAGACGCAGGTTGCCTGACCTGAAGGCCCGAAGGCCTGAAGGTGGGCCTGCGGCTTTAGCTTGATACCTGGTGGGGCCGCGCCTTCGGGCGCGGTTTTTTTACGTGGGACCGTTGCGGATGTACCTCGGTGCTTGCGGATGACCTCGGAAATCACCATACACCTTTGCGTCAGGGTAGTACTCCGCCCCAAACTGCACCTTGCCTGCGGCTTCTTCGCCGCCTACATGGGCGATGAACGCCAGCATCAGGTCAATGCCTGCTGATACCCCGGCGGACGTCCACACCGACCCATCGCGTACCCAGCGCTGCTCCACAACCTCCACATCGCCCAGTGCGCGCAGGCGGTCCAGGGACCCCCAATGTGTGGTGGCGCGCTTGCCGCCCAGCAGACCAGCCGCGTGCAGCACAAAAGCACCCGTGCAGACGGACAACACGGCCTGGCAGGTTTGCGCCTGCCGCGCCACAAAATCGCGCATGGCCGGGTTGTCCACTTCACGCCGCGTGCCCTGGCCACCGGGGACGAGCAGGTAGTCCAGCGGTGGGCAGTTGTCGAAAGCGTGGTGGGGGTTGACCGAGAGCCCCTTGGCGCAGGTGATGGGCGCTGCCGTCTGCGCGACAGTCATGCAGTTTTGGGGGCCATCGGCGTAGCGGCTCCACATCGTGAGCATTTCCCAGGGGCCGACGAAATCGAGTTCCTCGACGTCGGGGAACAGAACGATGCCGAAATTCATGCGCAGGCTCCTTGCGTTGTGGCGGCTCATAAGGCCAATGGCTCAGTAACTCCGCCCACCCTTGTACATCGCATGCTGGCGCCGGTTCAGCGTGGCGGCTTCGCCCAGCCGCCCCATGGCAGCACCCGCATGCGCATGCGTGATGGCCATGCCCAGGCCATCGGCCGCGTCGGTGCCTGGCACGCCGGGCAGGCTGAGCAGGCGCCGCACCATCTCCTGCACCTGGCTCTTGGCGGCGCGGCCGTGGCCGACCACGGCTTTTTTCATCTGCAGCGCGGTGTATTCGGCCACCGGCAAATTGCTCGCCACCAGGGCCGTGATGCAGGCGCCCCGTGCCTGGCCCAGCAGCAGGGTGGACTGGGGGTTGACGTTGACGAACACGATCTCGACTGAGGCCACATCGGGTTCATAGCGGGCCGCCACTTCGGTGATGCCGTCGAACAGGATCTTCAGGCGCCCGGGCAGATCGCCCAGCGCCAGCGTGGTGGTGCGGATGGTGCCGCTGGCCACGTAGCTGAGCTTGTGGCCGTCCATGTCTACCACGCCAAATCCGGTGGTCTGCAGGCCGGGGTCGATGCCTAAGATGCGCATTTGCTCACTATTTGATAGCTGCCATCGCTTGTTGGTAAAGCGCTAGGTGCCAATTTTATTGAAAACTTCTGGGTCGGTTCATTTACAGACCGAAGTACCAGCGCACCGAATGGAAAAACACCGGCGCCGCAAAACACAGCGCGTCCACGCGGTCGAGCAGGCCGCCCGCGCCGGTGACCGACATGCCCTGCATGCCCCAGCTGGTGATCCCGCGGTCGCGCTTCAGGGCCTTCATCACCAGGTGCCCCAGGCTGCCCGCCACGCAAGCCAGCAGCGCCATACCGAGCGCCTGGCCGGGCTTGAACGGGGTGATGAACGTGAGCAGCCCGCCGGCCAGCCCCCCGGCCGCCACACCGGCCAGCCAGCTCGTCCACTGAAAACTCTGGCTCACCTGCGGCGCCACGGGCTTGTGCGGAAAGCGCCGCCCCAGCAGATGCTGCACCAGCATGCAGGTCTGCACCACAAACACCAGGAAAAACACCAGAAACGCGCCCTTGTCGCGGTAGCCCGGAAAGTCCAGCAGCAGCAGCGCGGGCACGTGGCTCATGCCGTACACGCAGACCATGATGCCCCACTGCAGCTTGGCGTTGCGCTCCAGAAAACGCTGCGGGTCGTTGGCCAGCGCACTCACCACGGGCAGGGCGAGGAACACGTAGACGGGGATGAACACCGTGAACAGGTCAAAGTGCTTGCTGCCCACGATCCAGAACTGCAGCGGCAGCACCACAAAAAACGCCAGCACCAGGCTGCGGTGGTCGCCACGCCGTGTGGGCGAGAGCGTGATGAACTCGCGCAGCGCAAAAAACCCCACGATGGCAAAGAGCACGGTGGCTACCGTGTCGCCCAGCACCCAGCCAATCCAGAAGACGGAAGCCATCATCCAAGATGTTTTGAGCAGCCCCCAGAAACGCTTGGCTTCGAGAATGCGGGCTTCGGACTCAGGGTCGTCGCTGGCGTGTTCGCGCAGATTGCGTACGAAGGCCCAGATGGTGACGACGGACAGGATGCCAAACATCACCAGGAACAGGGCACCGACCTGCTGAGTGGCAGTCAAATTGCGGAGGAAGTTGTTCATGTTCAGACTTCCCTGAGCGCGATGACTGCACGGCGTGCCCGGTCGAGGAACGGGCGACGCTCTTCACCCGCTTCCAGCTGTACAGGCGCCCCAAAGGTCACCGAACACAGGATGGGCACCGGCACCACTTCGCCCTTGGGCATCACGCGCTGCACGTTGTTGATCCAGGCGGGCACCAGCACCACCTGCGGGAACATTTGCGCCAGCTTGAACAGGCCTGACTTGAACGGCTGCGGCTCGTCGCCATGGCCGCGCGTACCTTCGGGAAAGATCACGATGGAGTCGCCGCTTTCCAGCGCACGCACCAGCGGGGCCAGCGGGTCGGACTCGGGCAGGGCTGCGCGCAGCTCCTCGGGGGTGGGCGCGCGGGGCGGGGCTTCGGGCGACGGATCGGGGCCGCCCGCCATGGCGGTGTCCGCGTCGCTGGCGGCGGTGGCCAGGGCCTCCAGCACGCCCACGGGCTCAGCCGCCAGGGGAGCCGGGGGCCGCGCAGGCGTGGCCTGACGGTCCACATACACGGCGTTGAACACGGCGGTGGTGATCCACTGGCGGAACGGCGTCTTGGTCCAGTAGTCCTTGGCGGCAATGGGCCGCGTGATGCTGCGCAGCTCCTCGGGCAGCGCCGCCCAGATCAGCACCATGTCGGCGTGGCTCTGGTGGTTGGCGAAATAAATGCGCTGCTCGGCCTTGGGCGGGCAGCCGTACCAGCGGGCCTGGGAACCGGTCAGAAACCGCACGATCCCCAGCAGAAGGAAACTCATCAACTTGGCAAGCATGGCGGGGATGATACGTGGCGGGTGTGCCCTGTCGGGCGTGTACTGTGGCGGGCCGCAGCCGGGCGGCTGCAGCTACCCTGGCCACTACACCCAGATGCGATATGCCCAAAACGCCTCGTCGCCGTAGATGCCGTCATACAGCGCCTGTGGGGCATAGCCGGTGATGCGCCGCGTGACGCGGCACAGGTGCGACTGGTCCGAGAAGCCCGCGCCTGCCGCCACGTCGGCCCATTTCACGGTACCCTTCGCGGCGTCCGAAGCGATGGTGTCGAAAAACGCCTGCTCGGCCTTGCCAAAGCCGCGCAGCTCGCGCAGCGGCAGCCCGGCCCAGCGCTTGATGCGGCGCTCCAGCTGGCGCAGGCTGCGGCCTGGAGCCGACACGGCGGCGCGTTGTGCCAGGTGCATGGCCCAGTCGCCGTAGCGCTGCACCTGCAGCGCCTGCGCGGGACGGCAGGCTTGCCAGCGGGGTTCCAGAAACGCCTCCAGGCAGTCCATGCGGGCGGCATCGCCCGGCTGGTGCTGCACGGCTTCGCACATCGCAATCCAGTCGGGTGGCAGCACGGTTTGCGCATCCACGAAACGGTCAGTCAGCGCCTCAGGCTCCAGGCCGGTGAGCTGGTGCAGCGCGTCGGGCATGAACATCACCATCATGGCGTGGGTGGGCGCTGCGCAATAGCTGGCGCTGGGCCGGGTCTGGGGGCCCGCCAGCACCCAGCGGCCGGGATACGCCTCGCGCGGGCTGTGCAGGCCGGGCAGGGTGTCGGGGCGGTCTGCCACCAGGGCTTCGCTGCGGCCTTCAAACCACCAGCTCAGGCTGCAAAGGGGCGTGGCCGGAAAGCGGTTGATGCGTTGCGCATCCGTGAGCGTGTAGCCGAGTGTGCTGCGCACCATTGTGCCGCGCAGGCAGGCCGACAGGCTGGCGCGCGGCAGCCACAGCTGGCCCGAGGGGATCAGCCCCTGCGGATGCCGTGCGGAAGGTGGGACCAGGGTTGCCATGGGGCGCGAGTGTAGGCCAGGGGCGATGTCGAATTCGTTCAATACCTGCCCGCTGCTGCACCGCACCATCCGCACCATGAACCACGCCATCACCACTGCCCCATCGAAGCCCGCAACACCTTCCCCCTCTGCGCAGCTTGCGCCAGCCCGGCTCCCCGAGCCCGGTGGCCCGCCCAGCCGCTGGTGGGGCCTGCCCTTGCTGTGGGAGATGCGGGCCGATTACCTCGGTTTCGTCACCCGTCTGCAGCGTGACCATGGCGACCTGACTCGCATGCGCCTGGGTAATGAAGATGCCTGGGACCTCCTGTCGCCCGACCTCGTGCGCGAGGCGCTGGTTACCCACGCAGACCACCTGATCCGCTGGGAGCGCGGCATCGCCGTGTTCGAGCAGGTGTTCGGCCAGAGCGTGCTGGTGACCGAGGGCGACACCTGGCAGCGCCAGCGCCGCATGTTGATGCCTGCTTTTACCCCCAAACGCGTGGCGGGCTACGCGCAGCTCATGACCGATGCCGCCCGCAGCGCGCTCGATGCTGCCGTGCCCGCAGGCCAGTCCGAAGCGCTGGTGGCCATGGACACGCTCTGGACCGATGTGGCCATGGACGTGATCCTGCGCACGCTGTTCAGCGAATCGGCCCAGGCCGACGCGCGCGATGCCGCCTGGGCCACGCAGACGCTGTCGGAGACAGCCTTCCGCGAAATGTTCATGCCCTTCACGCTGCCCGACTGGCTGCCCCTGCCCGGCAAGGCCGCCAAGCGGCGCGCGCTCAAGGCACTCAAGGGGCTGGTGCAGCGCCACATCGGTGCGCGCAGCCGGGATGCGGCAGATTCAGCAGGCGCCCCGCCACGCACTGACCTGCTGCACATGCTGCTGGCGCTGCGCGACGAATCCACCGGCGAGCCGCTGTCGCCGCAGGAAGTGTTCGACCAGTGCATGGTCAGCTTCCAGGCCGGGCACGAGACCAGCGCCACCACGCTGCTGTGGTGGAGCCGCCTGATGGCCGAACACCCCGAGGCCGCGCAACGCGCACAGGCCGAGGTGGACAGCGTGCTCCCCCCAGGCCAGACGCCCGGCCCCGAGCACTTGGCGCAGCTACCCTTTCTGTCCGCCACGCTCAAGGAGGCGCTGCGCCTGTACCCACCCATTGCCGCGCTGATGACCCGGCGCACCACCGCACCCATCACGCTGGGCGGCGTGGAGGTGCCCCAGGGCGCCATGCTGCGCATCACGCCCTGGGTGCTGCACCGGGATGAACGCTGGTTTGCCCAGGCCGACCGCTTTGTGCCGGAGCGTTTTCTGGATGACGCCCCGGCCATCCCCAAAGGCGCGTGGATACCGTTTGGGGTGGGGCCACGCGTCTGCATCGGGCAGCACTTTGCGATGCTGGAGATGACGCTGCTGGCGGCGATGTTGTTGCAGCGGTACCGGCTGCGGTTGCCGGAGGGGGCGGCGGTGTGTGTGCCGAAGCTGCGGGTGACCTTGCGGCCCGATGCCCCCGTGGTGCTGCGGCTGCAGCGGCGCTGATCAGCACCTTCTGAATGCGCGCAAGTATTCCGCTTGGCAGGCTTGGCATGGCGCCAGCCGTGCCGGTCTCCGAACGCTGACAGGCCCTGTCAGGGCAGTTCGGCACTCCCCATCCGCGCCAGGATGGTCCGCGTCCTTCCCGCCAGATACGCCGACCCCGGTGTCTTCTCAAACCGCTTCGGTGCAGGCAGCATTACCGCCAGCCGCGCGGCTTCCGTGGCGCTCAGGCGCGAGGCGCTTTTGCGGAAGTAGTGCTGCGCGGCCGCCTCGGCACCGAACACGCCTTCGCCCCATTCCACGCTGTTCAGATAAACCTCCAGGATGCGCTGCTTGCTCAGCAGCTGCTCCAGCAGCAGCGTGAGTACAAATTCCTGCCCCTTGCGCAGCAGCGTGCGTTCGCCGGATAGCAGCAGGTTCTTGGCCAGTTGCTGCGTGATGGTGGAGCCACCCCGGATCTTGGGGGCGCGCACGGGGCGGTCGGGGGCACGGGCCTGGGCTTTGTTGGCCAGGGCCTCGGCCTTGGCGTTGCGCTCCCAGGCTTTTTCGATGGCATTCCAGTCCACGCCGTCGTGGCTCACAAAGCCATCGTCTTCCGAGGCGATCACGGCGCGCTTGAGCTGGTCGGAGATGCTGGCGTAGGGCATCCACTGCTGGCGCCAGGGGACGTTGCCTTTGGTGGTGAGCAGCGTCCAGGCCTCGGAGCGCTGAAAGCTGGTGGATTCGGGGTCGATGACCACCATGGCAGCGATACGGACCACAAAGAACAGCTGCAGCGCCACGAAGGCGAGCACCACCAGTCCCAGCCAGCGCAGCACGGCTTTCATCGCGGTGTGTCTCCTCGTGTGGGGTGTTGTTATTTGGATGAGTTGGCCTGCTGCATTTCCTGCAGCACCTGGGCCGACGGCGGGCGCACGCCGCGCCACTGCAAGAAGGCTTCGGCGGCTTGCTCGACCAGCATGCCCAGGCCGTCACGCGGAACGGCGCCGTGCTGGCGGGCCCAATCCAGAAAACCCTGCGCGGCGGGGCCATACATCATGTCGTAGGCCAGGCAGCCGGGGCGCAGCACGCTGGCGGACACCGGCACTTCGGCACCGGCCAGGCTGCTGGCTGTGGCATTGATAATGACATCAAAATTGGCCTCTAGCGCTTGTGGAGTAAGCGCAATAAGCTCTGATTTTTGTAGCAGTGCAAGCGCACTGTGCGACTGCACCAGGGCCTGCGCCTTGGCCAGCGTGCGGTTGGCCACCGTGATGTGGCGGGCTCCTGCCAGCAACAACGGGCCCAGCACGCCCGCAGCGGCGCCACCGGCGCCTACCAGCAGCACATCGCGCCCCGCCAGCGACACACCCGCGTTGCGCGTGATGTCGGCCACCAGGCCCAGGCCGTCGGTGTTGTCGGCATAGATGCTGCCGTCGGCGCGGAAGGTGAGGGTGTTGGCCGCACCGGCCAGCTGCACGCGCTCGCTGCATTCGGTGGCGAGAAGTGGTGCGTCGGTTTTGAACGGCACCGTCACGTTGCAACCGCGCCCACCCTGGGCCACAAAGTCCCGCACGCCCTGGGCAAAACCATCCATGGGCACCAGGCGGCGTTCGTAGGCGATGTGCTCACCCGTCAGTTCGGCAAAGCGGGCGTGGATGGCGGGGGAGCGGCTGTGCGCCACCGGATTGCCCATCACGCAGTACAGGTCGGCGGCTTGGCTCATGGGTAAAAAATCGTGCGGTATGAAAAAAGGCGGGTTGGCAGGGCCGCCGCGGGCAGGGGCTGGTGGCGACTAGCGGACGCTGGTCTCCAGCGTCTGATCGCGCGTGAACTTGAAGCGCGCCACCATGGCGATCTGGTCGGCCTTCTTGCGCATGTCGGCGCCAAACGCGCCAAACGGGCCGGCAGCCCGGGCAATCGCCTCGGCGCGCCGGTCCAGCGTGGGGTTGCCCGAGCCTTGCACCACCTCGGTGTCGAGCACGCGGCCGTCGTGGTTGACGGTGACGATCATGGTCAGCTCGCCATACAGCTTCTTGCCGCCCTGTTCGGGGAAGTTTTCGGTGCCCTTGTCTTCCACCTTGCGGCGCAGGCCGTCGTAATAGATGGCGTAGGCCTCTTCGCGCGTGGCGGGGCTGATGTAGCGCTTCTTGGGGCGCGAGTTTTCTTCATTGATGCGCTTTTCGATCTCGGCGAGCAGCTTGACGAGCTGGCGGCGCTTTTCCTGCTCGTTGGCCTGCTCGGCGCTCTGGCTGGCCTGGCGCGGATCGGGCTCGGGCATGGTGGCCAGCTGCTTGCGCAACTGGGCCAGCAATTGCGCCTGCTGCTCCTGCATCGCATCCATCTTGCGCTGGGCTTCTTCGTAGTCGTCGCCCACCGTGGTCAGCGCGGTGTAGGGCAGGGGGCTGGTGGCGCGGCCCTTCTCGGCATCGCCGCCGCCAGCCAGGTTGGCCTGGGCAATCGCCTGGGCCTTGTCGGGGCGTTCGTTGGACTTGGCGTTGACCAGGATGACTTCGAGCGGCGTGTCCTGGAACACGCGGTTGAAGCCCTCGGGGTCGATGAAACGCACCGAGATGAGCGCGGCATGCACGGCCACCGAGATGCCCAACGCGAGCTGCAGCGTGCTGAAGGTGCGGAGGAAGGCAGGGAGTTTCATCGCCAGCAATTATCAGGGGCTGTCAGAGGGAATCAGGCGGCCGGTGCTGCTGCAGCGGCTTCGGCGGGTGCCTCGTTCACGTCCACTGCAATGGCAATCGGTCCGGCCACGGTATCGTCGTCCTCGGCATCGTCCACCGGGCCGTCGTCGCTGGTGTCGGCCGGGTCATCCAAGCGCTCGATCACGGTGCCATGGATATCGAGGGTGATCTCGTCCACCTCGCCCAGCTTGACCTTCAGGCGCGCGCCGCGCGGCAGGTTCTGCGCGCCCAGCACGGGGAAGACAAGCGGAATATCGTCTGCACGAACGAGGAAGCTGCCGCCCGGGCCTTCCTTGAAGACGGTGACGTTGAGCTCGGTGATGCCGTTCTGCTCTACATATTTGAGCGTCCAGAACCGTTCCATGCCCGCCTGGTAGCCGTTGTAGGCGCTGTAGGCGCCGTCAAAGCTGCTGATGATGGAGAACAGGTCGGCATCCTTGGGCTTGAAAGGCGCGGCCAGCGCAGCGGTCTTGCCGTGGCGGGCGCAGGCAATGATTTGCCACTGGTTGACCAGGTCGGTGTAGCGGCGCAGGGGCGACGTGGCCCACGAATACGCTTTGACGCCGATGCCCGCATGCGGCAGCGCCTTGGTGCCCATCCGCACCTTCACGCCCGGCGCCATGCTGGCCTGGCTGCGGTAGATGCCGGGCACTCCCAGCTCGGCCATCCAGCTGCCCCAGGTGCTGTTGGCCACGATCATGGCCTCCGCCACGATGAGATCGAGTGGCGCGCCGCGCTGGCGTACGCTGATCTGCACTTGTTCATCGCCCGTGGGCTCGGCACCGTTGTTGCCGACCAGGCGGAAGTTGTAGTCCGGTCGGTTGAAGTTCTCGGGCTTGCCACGCACCACTTCGCGGCGGGCTTTGAGGTCCTTGGCAAGGCGGTGCAAAAATGATAGCTGGGGGCGCAGGTCAGACAAGCGCTGGGGGTCGTTTTGATGCTCGAACGCCGGGTTGGAGAGCCATTCTTCGGTCACCACGCTGTCGAGCTGGTCGTGGCGCAGGTTGGCGACCACGTGCACGCGCTCCAGTTTGGTTTCGGAACTCTTGAATTCCAGCGTGGCTTCGTCGATGGTGACGTACAGCGACACGGCCGGGTTGGCGCGGCCTTCGTCCAGCGTGTAGGTCTGCACCACGTCATCCGGCAGCATGGTGATCTTGTAGCCCGGCATGTACACCGTGGACAGGCGCGCACGGCCCAATTGGTCGATGGCGCTGCCCGGCTGGATGGCCAGACCCGGCGCGGCGATGTGGATGCCCAGCACCACGGTGCCCGTGCCCAGGCCCTGCACCGACAGCGCATCGTCGATTTCGGTGGTCTGCGAATCGTCGATGGAATACGCCTGCGCGGTGGACAGCGGCAGCTCGTCCGCAATGGCGGGTGCGGTGACGGCGGGAAAGCCTGTGCCCTTGGGGAAGTTCTCGAACAAGAAGCGCTTCCAGTGGAACTGGTAGGCCGAATCGATGGCGCCCGCCTTTTGCAGCAGGTCGAGCGGCGCGGTGTGCGTGGCGCGGCTGGCGTCCACCACGGCCTTGTACTCGGGCGCGTTCTTGTCGGGCTTGAACAGGATCTTGTAGAGCTGGTCGCGGATGGGCTGCGGGCATTCGCCCCGTCCCAGCGCGGCGGCCCATTCGTCGATCTGCGCGAGGATGGCCTTTTTCTTCTCGATGGCGGCCAGCGCCTGCTGCAGGATCTCGGCCGATGCCTTCTTGAACCGGCCCTTGCCCGCACGGCGGAAGTAGTGCGGGGCGTCGTACAGGCGGAACAGCGCACCGGCCTGCTGGGCCAGGGTGGCGTTTTCAGAGAAATAGTCCCGCGCCAGGTCGGCAAAGCCGAACTCGTCTTCGGGCGCGAATTCCCAGGCCAGGTCCAGCTCAATGGTTTCGGCCACGGCCTGGGCCTGGGCGATCAAGTCGGCAGGCGAGGGTTTCTCGAATTTCAGGAGGATGTTGGCGGCCTTGACCTTGACCCGCTTGCCCGAGTCGAGCTCAACCTGGGCGGATGTATCGGCTTCGGACAGGATACGACCGGCCATGAACTTGCCGGCTTCTTCAAACAATGCGTGCATGGGCGGCATTGTCCCATGGGTGCCGCGCCGGTCCGACGGCCCCGGGCCTGCCCCTATGATCCAGGGCTTTGCACGATGGCCCGGTTCTTTCGACATGTTTTTTGATGCCATTGCCGTTCCGCTGGCCATGCTCGCAGTGGCTTTGCCGTTTCTGTTTGCCGTCACTGACTCCCCAATCGCCAACTTCTGGCCGCTGATCGCGTCCTGGGTGTGTGGGGCGGTGCTTTTGCTGCTGGCAGCCGGGTGGGCACGCGCCGGGGTCGCGCAGCGCAGGGGGCCTGCGGGCTGGGGTTGGCTGCTGGCGGGTGGGCTGGGGCTGGCCGCGCTGGTGGCCAGCGTCATCGGGCTGGTGCAGTACCTTGCTGGCGATGTCGGCCTGAGGCCCTGGATTCATGCCTCGGTGCCGGGCCAGGCGGTGGGCAACCTGCGCCAGCGCAACCAGCAGGCCACCCTGCTCAGCCTGGGCGCGTGGGCCTGGCTGTGGTGGACGCTGCATGCCCGTCCACAAGGCAACGCGGACTTGGCCGGGGCGGCCAGCCCAGGCTGCCCACCTTCCTCCGGCGTGTGGGGCGTGCTGACCGCCGTGGCGCTGATGTGGATCGCCGTGGGCGGGGCCGCCACAGCGTCGCGGACCGTGGTGGTGCAGTGGCTGCTTGTCCTGGTGCTTCTGGCCATGTGGCGTGGCGCTGGCCGTGGGGAGGCGCTGCGCCTGGGTATCGCAGGGTTTGCGGTTTTTCTGGTGGCCGCCTGGGTGCTGCCGGAGGCGCTCTGGAAGTTTCAGGGCGTGCGCGCAGATGCCTTGTTCCACCGTTTTACGGACGGATCGCACACCTGCACCAGTCGGCGGGTGCTGTGGTCCAACGTGCTCACCCTGATTGCGCAGAAACCGTGGCTGGGCTGGGGCTGGGGCGAACTGGACTACGCACACTACATCACGCTGTTCCCGGGCGAGCGCTTTTGTGTGCTGCTGGACAACGCGCACAACCTGCCCCTGCACCTGGCCGTAGAGCTGGGCCTGCCCGCTGCCGTGGCGTTGTGCGGGGTCGTCGTGGCAGGGTGCCTGTGGGCCCGGCCTTGGCGCGAAACCGAGCCCGTGCGCCAACTGGCCTGGGGCGTGCTGGCGATCATCGGACTGCACAGCATGCTGGAATACCCGCTGTGGTACGGGCCGTTCCAGGTGGTGGCCTTGCTCTCGGTGGCGATCCTGGTCTTGCCCCGGCGCGACGAAGCATCGGATGGGCGCGCGTGGCCTGCGGGGGCTGCTGCGCTGGTGGCCGCCCTGGCAGTCCTGGGTGCCTGCGGCCTTGCCGCCTGGGACTACCACCGCGTGAGCCAGCTTTACAAGCCCGGTGCGCAGCGGGCTGCCGCGTACCGTGAGGACACGCAGGCCAAGGTGTCCCATTCGCTGCTGTTTTCGGGCCCGCTGGACTTTGCGCGCCTGACCACCACGGGGCTGACCCGCGACAACGCAACGCGCATGAACGCCCTGGCCCAGGAGCTGCTGCATTACTCCCCCGAGCCCCGCGTCATCGAAGTGCTGGTTGAAAGTGCCGTGATGCTGGGCAAAGACGACGAAGCGGCTTTCCACATGAAGCGCTACCGTGCAGCCTACCCGGACGACTATGCCCGCTGGATGGGGGCGGGCGGCACCCGGGGATCCCAGGCACGTTGAAGAGGTTCTGATGCGCTGGTGCCCCTGGCGCCCCTGGCGCCCGGGTGATATCAGGCCAGAGCCAGGAATTCCGTGACCTGGGGCAGGTAGTCGCTGAAATTGGCGAGGGCGTGTTCTCCCCCCTCCTGCACCACCAACCGTGCCTGCGGGTAGCGCGCCACCATTTCACGCCAGTCCAGCACCTCGTCGCCCTTGGCAATGATGGCCATCTCGGGCGCTGCGGGCGGCTGGCCTGTGGTGTCCAGCGCGCGCAGCTCGTCAATGTATTCAGGCTGGAAGTAAAACCGCTCCGCTGGGTCGTGCCAGGTGGTCTGCTCGCCGATGTACCGCGCAAGGTCACGCGCCGGGTGCACGGCCGGATTGAGCATCACGCTGGGGCAGCCCTTGTGCTGCGCCACCCAGCTGGCGTAAAAGCCACCGAGCGAGGAGCCGATCACCGCCATTGCTGCTCCGCGCCACGGGGCAATGCCCTGCGCGACCAGTTCCATCGCCGCTTTGGGGGAGGGCGGCAGCTGGGGGCACCAGAAGGTGACACCCGGGTGGTGCTGCGCCACATGCGCGGCCATCTGCCGCGCCTTGGCAGACTGGGGCGAAGAGCGAAAGCCGTGCAGGTACAGAAGGTGGGTGGTGGTCATGGAGGGGGAAAACGACAGGGCAGGGGAATCACTGCTGCGAAAGGGGTGGCCGAGACATAAGATGCATGGCATGGGCACCACGCGGTGGGCCCGCTGCCTTGATCCCCACCATGACTGATTTTGCCCCGCTTTCCACCGCCAAACGCTGGGCTTTGGGATCCACCGACAAGCCTCCCACGTCGCTGGGCCGCTTTGAACTGAAAAAGCTGCTGGGCCGGGGCGCCCAGGCCACCGTGTGGCTGGCGCTGGACCCGCGCCTGCAGCGCGAGGTGGCCATCAAGCTCATGCGCCCCGTGGAGGACCAGGACCCGTCGGTGCTGGAGCACTGGCTGCGCGAAGCCCGGCATGTGGGGCGCCTGGCGCACCCCTTCATCGTTCCGGTGTTTGAGGCCGATGTGCAGGGCCGCCAGCCCTACATCGTGTTCGAGTACGTTCCAGGCAAGACGCTGGCCGAGCATCTGGCGCAGCAGGGGCGCTGCACGCCGCACGACGCAGTGGCGCTGATGGTGGATGTGCTGGATGGCCTGCAGGCCGCACACCAGGCCGGCATCGTGCACCGCGACCTCAAGCCTTCCAACATCATGATCGACACCCAGCGCCACGCGCGGGTGATGGACTTTGGCATGGCGGCACCGGTGCAGGCTGTGCCGGATTCGCAACTGGCCAGTGGCACCCCGGCGTACCTCGCGCCCGAGGCGGCGGACGGGGCGGCCCCTGCAGCGGCCATGGATGTGTATTCGGCCGCCCTGGTGCTGGTGGAGCTTCTCACGGGCCGGCCACTGATCCACCAGAAGGACGCCTGGCAGGCGCTGTACCGCGTTGCCAACGAAACCCTGGTGCTGCCGGAAGACCTGGGGCCGGGCGTGGACGACGCCCTGCGGGCCATTTTGCAACGTGCGATGGCGCGCGAGCCGGGCCAGCGCTATCCGTCGGCGGCGGAGTTTCGCGATGCCTTGCGTGCCTGGGCAGCTCCGGCCAGCGCGCCCACGGCCGCCAGCAATGCCACGCTCGACTTCCTGCTGCGGCGCATGCGCCACAAGAGCGACTTTCCGGCGCTGTCGGACTCGGTGGCGCGCATCCAGCGCGTGGCCAACTCCGAGGACGACAGCATCAGCGATCTCACACACGAGATCCTCAAGGATGTGGCGCTCACCAACAAGTTGCTGCGCCTGGTCAACAGCGTGCATTTCGCGCATGCGGGCCGGGGCACCATCAGTACCGTGTCGCGGGCCGTGAGCTTGGTGGGCTTCAACGCCGTGCGCAACATGGCACTCAGCCTGGTGCTGCTGGACCACATGCAGGACAAGGCCCATGCAAGCCAGATGCGCGAGGAGTTTTTGCGCGCCATGATGGCTGGCTCGGTGGCGGCGGAGCTGTGCGAGCCCGGCCAGGCGGCTGAAGAGGCCTTCATTGGCGCGATGTTCCAGAACCTGGGCCGCATGTTGTGCGAGTTCTATTTTCCGGAAGAGGCGCGCCAGGTGCGCGCCCTGATGGAGACTGGCCGCGTGGAGGGGGGCGAAGAGTCGGCCGCGCTGCAGGTGCTGGGCCTGGGCTTCGAGGACCTGGGGGTGGGCGTGGCCCGCGTCTGGGGGCTGCCCGAGAGCCTGCAGCGCTGCATGCGCAAGCCCCTGGGCTCGCCCATGCAACGCGCGCCGGAGCAGGGGGTGGAGCGCCTGCGCTGGGTGGCGATGGCTGCCAATGAGGTGGCCAGCACCTTGCTGGCGAGCGATGCCGCGTCGCTGGAAGCCCGCCTGGGCCAGATCGGCACCCGCTATTCCCGTACGCTGGCGCTGTCTCCCGCAGCGATTTCGGAGGGCACTTTGCGCGCCCGCCACAAGCTCGTGGCGCTGGCCGAGGCGCTGGACCTGCGCGTAGCCCCCGGCACGCCTGCGGCGCGGCTGCTGCAGCTGCCCCCGGCGGCCGGTGCCGGGCCCGCGCAGGATGACGCCCTGGGCTCGCACGAGCTGCGGGCCAGCGAAACCCAGCCCTTGCCAGCGGTGCTGGAGTCGCAGGCCAGCGGCGCCGTGTCGGTCGCGCAGGTCAACGAAGTGCTGGCAGCGGGCATCCAGGACATCACCAATGCCATGGTCGAGAGTTTTCAGCTCAACGACGTGTTGCGCATGATCCTGGAGACCATGTTCCGCGCGCTGGGGTTTCGGCGCATGGTGTTTTGCCTGCGTGAGGCACGCACCGATTTGCTGACCGGCCGCTTTGGCCTGGGCGAGGGCAGCGAGGCCGCCGTGCGTGCCATGAAAGTCCCGCTCAAGGCGCCGGGCGACCTGTTTGCCGCCGTCTGCCTGCGCGGCGCCGATACGCTCATCAACGACGCGACGGAGCCCAAGATGCAGGCCCGCCTGCCCGAGTGGTACCGCGCGGGGCTCAATGCCCCCTCGTTCCTGCTGCTTCCGCTGCAGATCAAGGGGCAGACGTTTGCGCTTATCTATGCCGACCAGTCCGCGGCAGGGGGCATCGTGGTGGACGACAAGGCCCTGGGCCTGCTGCGCACCCTGCGCAACCAGGCGGTGATGGCCTTCCGCCAGGCGGGGTGACGGTGGCGCGGCCCCAAGGGCCGCGATAATCCCGCGATGGCCGTTGTTTTTGAAAAGCCCTCGCTCGCCCAGCGTTTTCTTCCCCTGTTTCGCGGGTTTGACCTGCCGCTCATGCTGGTGGTGGCGTTGCTCGCCTGCGCCGGGCTGGTGGCCATGTATTCATCGGGCTACGACCACGGCACACGGTTTTCGGACCATGGGCGCAACATGCTCATTGCGGGTGCCATTTTGTTCATGGTGGCCCAGGTGCCGCCCCAGAAAATCATGCTGTTCGCTGTGCCGCTGTACGCGGCTGGCGTGGCGCTGCTCTTGGCGGTGGCGCTGTTTGGCATCACCAAAAAAGGGGCGACGCGCTGGATCAATGTGGGCATCGTCATCCAGCCCAGCGAGATCCTGAAAATTGCCATGCCCCTGATGCTGGCCTGGTGGTTCCAGAAACGCGAGGGCACCTTGCGCCCGCTCGACTTTGCGGCGGCAGGGCTGCTGCTGGCCGTTCCGGTGGGGCTGATCATGAAGCAGCCCGATCTGGGTACGTCGCTACTGGTTCTGGCAGCTGGCCTGTCCGTGATCTTCTTTGCCGGGCTCTCCTGGAAGCTGGTGCTGCCACCGGTGGTGCTGGGGGGCGTGGGCATCCTGGCGCTGGTGTTGCTGGGGGACCAGTTGTGCGCGGACGGCGTGCGCTGGTCGGTGCTGCACGACTACCAGCAGCAGCGCATCTGCACCCTGCTGGATCCCACACGCGACCCGCTGGGCAAGGGGTTCCACATCATCCAGGGCATGATCGCCATCGGCTCGGGGGGCATGTGGGGCAAGGGTTTCATGGCGGGTACGCAGACGCATCTGGAGTTCATCCCCGAGCGCACCACTGACTTCATCTTTGCCGCGTTCTCCGAGGAGTTCGGGCTGGCAGGCAACCTGTTTCTGCTGGTCTGCTTTTTGATGCTGGTCTGGCGCGGCCTGGCCATCGCCGCAGGGGCCACCAGCCTGTTCGGGCGCCTGATGGCCGGGGCGGTCTCGATGATCTTTTTCACCTATGCCTTTGTGAACATGGGCATGGTCAGCGGCATCCTGCCCGTGGTGGGCGTGCCGCTGCCTTTCATCAGCTATGGCGGCACCGCCATGGTCACCCTGGGCCTGGCGCTGGGCATCCTGATGTCGGTGGCCCGGGCCCAGAAGCAGGACCCCAAGGACGCTCGGCCTGCCCTATAGCCATAGGCTCCGCTGGGAGATCAGGAACACCTTCCAGGGTCTTTACCCAGGCGTTGCGTGCAGGGCGGCAAGAGGGTACAAACCGGCAGGCCAACTGTGCCTTGGCCCATGCAACCGGAGGGATTCCCTATGGCGGCGAAGTTCGAGCTGAAGAAGTCGAAGAACGATAAATTTGTCTTCAACCTGTTGGCCTCCAATGGCCAGATCATCCTCACCAGCGAGATGTACGAATCACGGGCCAGTGCACTGAACGGCATCGAATCCGTGCGCAAGAACGCTCCCGATGATGGCCGGTTCGGTCGCTTGAGCGCCAAGGATGGATCGCCCTATTTCACGCTCAAGGCGGGCAATGGCCAGGTGATCGGCCAAAGCCAGATGTATTCCGGTGCCAAGGCGCGCGATGCCGGTATCGAGTCGGTGCAGACCCATGCACCCCAGGCCGCGCTGGACGACCAGACGACGGCCTGACGCTTTGCGTGGGCGCGTTGTGGCATAGGGCCATGTGCCCCCTTGTCCGGCAGGGTGGGGCTGCGCGCCTAAAATGCCCCGATGACTTTCCGCTCCACCACTGCCGCGCCCCAGCGTGCGGCCACCAGCCAGCGCATCGATGTCGCTCGCGAATTGTTGCTGACCCCTTTCGGGCTTGACGAAAGCCATCTGGCACGGGCACTGGCCGAGATCCGCACCCACAAGGTGGACGATGCCGACCTGTACTTCCAGTACACCCGCAGCGAGGGCTGGAGCCTCGAAGAGGGCATCGTCAAGACTGGTTCCTTCAGCATCGACCAGGGTGTGGGTGTGCGCGCGGTGAGCGGCGAGAAGACGGCGTTTGCCTATTCGGACGACATCTCCGAGGCGTCCTTGCTGGACGCAGCCCGAACTGTAAGGTCTATTTCGGCCGCAGCGCAGGCGGGTAAAGCGCGAGTAGCTCCTAAAAAAGTAGCGGCAGGCCGCAGCCTGTACCCCGGCGTGGACCCCATTGCCTCGCTCGACAGCACCGCCAAGGTGGCCTTGCTGGAAAAGCTGGAGCAGCGCGCCCGCGCCAAGGACCCGCGCGTGGCGCAGGTCATGGCCGGGCTGGCGAGCGAATACGACGTGGTGCTGGTGGCCCGTGCCGACGGCACCCTGGCGGCCGATGTGCGCCCGCTGGTGCGCCTGTCGGTCACGGTGATCGCCGAGCAGAATGGCCGCCGCGAAATGGGTTCGGCGGGCGGCGGTGGTCGTTTCGGCCTGGCCTATTTTGACGACGAGCAGATGGGTAAGTACGTGGACGAGGCCGTGAATGCGGCCCTGGTCAACCTCGAATCGCGCCCCGCCCCTGCGGGCGAGATGACGGTGGTGCTGGGGTCGGGCTGGCCCGGCATCCTGCTGCACGAAGCCATTGGCCACGGGCTGGAAGGCGACTTCAATCGCAAGGGCTCGAGCGCATTCAGCGGCCGCATCGGCCAGCGCGTGGCGGCCAAGGGCGTGACGGTGCTGGACGACGGCACCATCGCCGACCGCCGTGGATCGCTCAACGTGGACGACGAGGGCCACGCCAGCCAGCGCAATGTGCTGATCGAGGACGGCATCTTGAAGGGCTACATCCAGGATTCGCTCAACGCGCGCCTGATGGGTGTGGCACCCACTGGCAACGGTCGGCGTGAGAGCTATGCCCACATTCCCATGCCGCGCATGACCAACACGTACATGCTGGGCGGCGACAAGGACCCGCAGGAAATCATCGCCAGCATCAAGAAGGGCCTGTATGCCAGCAACTTCGGCGGCGGACAGGTGGACATTACCTCGGGCAAGTTCGTGTTCTCGGCCAGCGAAGCCTACTGGGTGGAAAACGGCAAGATCCAATACCCCGTGAAAGGCGCGACCATCATCGGCAGCGGCCCCGAGTCGCTCAAGAAGGTCACCATGATCGGCAACGACATGCGCCTTGACAGCGGCGTAGGCACCTGCGGCAAAGAAGGCCAGAGCGTCCCCGTGGGCGTGGGCCAGCCTACGCTGCGTATCGAGGGGTTGACGGTGGGTGGGACGGCCTGAAGAAGGCGGATGCGAAAAGTTGGTGTGGCATTCCGGCAACCCACTCTCCGCCTGCTGTGCAGCATAGTCTGCTTGTGGGGGCTGGCATGTGGGAGCGGCAGCAGCTTCGCTCAGCACTGTCTGGCGGTAGATGCCAACCCATCGGCTCCAGTTCGCAAGCTTTTTGTCATCGCAGGACAATCCAACGCGGTGGGCTTGGCGTCCGTCAGGGACATTACCAGTGGTCCCAATAATTATGTTGAGAAAGATACCGTTTTTCCGAACGTGAAGATCTATGGCGTCTTTAACGCTGGACCTGAAATTGCCGGAAAGGATGATGCAACACATTCCAGCACAGTAAGCTGGAGTCGTTTTGCATCATGGCAGGTGGCACGGCCTGGTTTCGGCTACAAAAATGTGACCCATTACCCGCAGTATTTCCCACAGGGCTCGGGTGCACAAGACATGTTTGGACCTGAACTGTACTTTGCCCGCTACTTGAATGATCGGCCGCCGAAAGACCATTACATTGTAAAACTGGCTGTTTCAAATACTTCGCTGAATACCACGACCAATGCTGATAGCTGGTCCCCTGGGGGACGATTGTATAAAGAGCTTATGAAAATGATTGCTGAAGCTCACAATACCAAGCGAACGGAAGTGAATTTGAAGGTGGCTGGCATTTTTTTTATGCAGGGCGAAACCGACGCAATGCATAAAGAATGGGCAAGAAATTACGAAAAAAATCTCAAGGAATTCGTACAACGCTTCCGAGAGGATGTTCAAAGTATGAACTGTGCAGAGGCAAAAAATGTCCCAGTCGTCCTTGGAAGAATTCAAAATAATTCTGCGTGGGTGCATGCAAAAATCGTGCGACTTGCTCAGAAAAAGGTGGCTCGCGACGTCCCGCACGTCAGTATTGTGAATACGGATGATCTTTCGGGGTGGCTTGACAAGAGTGGTTTGCACTTCAACGAGTATGGTCAGGCCCAGTTGGGTAAGAGGGTTTATCAAGCCTTTTTTCCTCCTTCGTAAAACTTTGAGCAAAACGGAAACTTCGAAAATTTTCGGATGTGAGCGATATTTTCGTTTTTACGATTAAATAAGATTATTTTTGTGGATTGCAATGAATATATTGGGAATATCTGCGTACTATCATGACAGCGCGGCGGCGCTATTGCGATCAGGCAGAATCATCGCTGCGGCACAGGAAGAGCGTTTCACGCGGAAAAAGCATGATGAACGATTCCCAAGAAATGCAATCCATTACTGCCTAGCGGAGGCAAATGTTCGTGTCCATGAACTGGACTCGATTGTTTTTTATGACAAGCCCATCCTCAAGTTCGAGCGCTTGCTCGATACCTATTTGAGTTATGCGCCCCGCGGCTTTCATTCTTTTGTAATGGCTGTACCCGTTTGGCTCAAGGAGAAGCTGTATCTGAAGAGGACACTCAGGCAAGAGCTTGCCAGCTTGCTTTCCTGCAAGGAGTCGGAACTTCCTCCAATTTTGTTTGCCGAGCATCATGAGTCGCATGCGGCGTCTGCCTTCTATCCGAGTCCCTATGAAACTGCCGCCGTTTTATGTCTGGATGGCGTAGGAGAGTGGGCAACCACATCGGCATGGCTGGGGCAGGGTTCAGAATTGACCCCTTTATGGCAAATCGATTTTCCGCACTCACTGGGGTTGTTGTATTCGGCGTTTACCTATTATCTAGGTTTCAAGGTGAACTCGGGAGAGTACAAGCTCATGGGCCTTGCGCCCTATGGAAAGCCTGTTCATACCCAATTGATCTGGGATCATCTTATCGACGTCAAGGAGGACGGGAGTTTTCGCCTGAATCTGGATTATTTTGATTATTGCGCTGGATTGCGGATGACCAACCAGAAGTTCTCCGATCTATTCGGGGGGGCGCCCCGAGATCCAGAGAGCGTACCGACCCAGCGCGATATGGATCTGGCAGCGTCCATCCAGGTGGTGACGGAAGAAATAATTATAAAATTGGCTCGGCAGCTCAAAAAAGATACCGGCGCCGATTATTTGTGTTTGGCCGGGGGGGTGGCTCTGAATTGTGTAGCGAATGGGCGCCTTTTGCGAGAGGGAATTTTCAAAGACATCTGGATTCAACCCGCCGCTGGAGATGCAGGTGGTGCATTGGGGGCCGCTTACGCTGCCTACCATACCTATCGCAAGCAACCCAGGGTGTATGTGCCGGGCGTTGACCAGATGCAAGGCTCCTTGCTGGGGCCGCGCTATGAACAAGCTGATATCGTTGCGAAGCTTGATCAACTGGGGGCGCACTACACAGTGGTTGAGCCTAGTAGGCTGTCTGATACCGTTGCAGATCTGTTGGCCAATGAAAAGGTTGTAGGCTGGTTTCAAAATCGGATGGAGTTCGGTCCCCGGGCGCTGGGTGCGCGGTCGATCATTGCGGATCCGCGTTCGAGTGCCATGCAGTCCCAGCTGAACTTGAAAATAAAATTCCGCGAGTCGTTCAGGCCTTTTGCCCCGGCCGTCAAAGAAGAGGCCGCTGCTCGGTACTTCCACTTGGATAGGCCCAGCCCCTATATGCTCTTGGTGGCACAGGTCCACGAGGACATTCAGACCCAGCCGGATGAGTCCTTGCACGGTTTGGCGCAGTTGCATCAGGTGCGTTCGTCGATCCCTGCCGTGACACATGTGGATTATTCTGCGCGCGTACAAACCGTGAGTGAACAAAGTAACCCAGAGTTTTATCAGCTATTGAGTGCCTTCGAACGAAAAACCGGCTGTTCGGTACTGGTGAATACATCGTTCAATGTGCGCGGCGAGCCTATTGTCTGTACGCCGGAAGACGCATTCCGTTGTTTCATGGGAACGGATATGGATTGCTTGGTATTGGGTAACGTACTGCTGTCGAAGGACGCACAAAAGAACGTCAATATTGCCCATCGCAAAGGTGCCTTGGCACTGGACTGACGAAAATGATGAAAAATAACACTGAAGCCGTAGTCGATGCACGTGAACTGCGTAAATTCGGCTATGTCATGGCAGGGTTTTTTGCCCTGGTTTTTGGCCTTTTTGTGCCTTGGTGGTGGTCTCTAAAATGGGCTTATTGGCCATGGGGCGTCGCTGTGGTCTTTCTTGCGTTGGCCCTTTTGAAGCCCTTGGCTTTAGGTATTGTTTACAAATGCTGGATGCGACTGGGTCGAGTGCTTGAATGGGTCAATGTCCGGATTGTTCTGGGTGTTGTCTTCTTTCTGGTTTTTATGCCGTTGGGAATGATCATGCGGCTGCTTGGAAAGGATACGCTGAAAAAAAAATGGGATAAGCAGGTGGCTACCTACAGAGTCAACAAGGTATCTAGAAAAAATAATCACATGGAGCGGCAATTCTGATGTTGGAGCTGATCAAAGAGCTTATTCTTTTCTTCCAGGAGCATAAACGCTACGCACTGATTCCTGTGCTCTTGGTCTTGCTGCTGCTGGGAGCCCTCATTGTGTTTGGGCATGGCTCGGTGTTTGCCCCCTTTATCTATACGCTGTTCTAGATCGATGAAGAAGCTCATTTACATTCTTCTTCCTTCACTAGTACTGTGCGCACTTGTGGCTTTGGGGTACTGGGCTGGGCTGTATACGGTGGCTGGCCGGTTCGATAAAGTCATCCGGTGGGTGGAGCAAGGGGAGACTTTGGCTGGAGTGCTGGCAGTGACTCCTTTGAAGGATGAGCAGCGCAATCATTACGCACGCGCTTACACCAGTTCTGCGTTGGATATCGGCTCCATTAGTTGGTCTGTCCCTAATCAGCCAACTCCTTTTGTAGGTACTGCCCCATCACCAGGGCAACACCAAAATGCACATATCAACTCTTGGCAGATGCGCAACAGCGAGGAGCTCCAGATGCCGAAGCCGGCTGGGGTTTATCGCATTTTTCTCACCGGTGGCTCCACCGCATATGGATCTGGTGCTCCGAGTCAGGAGCAGACGATTGGCAGCCTGCTGAACGATCTGCTCAACAAGAACCTGTCAAAACCTGGCCTGCGTTACGAGGTGTTTACTTTTGCCAATCCAGCTTGGGCGTCCACACAAGAGCGTATTGCCATTGAAAACTATCTTTCTGAGCTTCAGCCGGATCTGGTGATTTCACTGTCTGGAAATAATGATGTTTTTTGGGGGGATGCGGGTCGAAATGTCCTGTGGTTCAGTGCATTTTCAGATGATTATTTTAAAACACTGGCGAATACGGGTTTGAAGATAGCTGGCAGAAAGGAATTGCAGGACTTGCCGCAGGCCCGTCCTCTGCCTCAGCCTGTACCCTCGCAGACTGTCGCTTATCGACTCGAAAAGAATATTCGATTAGGAGCACATGCTCTTCAGGGTGTAGCTTGGGTATTTTTCCTGCAGCCTACTCTTTCTGTGTCTAAAAAGTCTTTGAGTTCACGTGAAAAAGATTTTCTCTCCAATTCTAAAGAATATTATGTGCAGTGCTATCAGGCAATTAAAGCCAGTCTGTCGGGCGTCAGCTTGAAGAACTTCAAGTTTATCGATCTGTCTGGCGTCTTCGACCGCTACGGGGCAGAGGACGACATGTTCCTGGATCAGTTTCATTTTGGGGATAAGGGCAATGCTGTCATTGCTCACGCCATCCTCACCTCATTGACTCCGCAAATAGAAGGCAGTCTGCGCAAGCCTTAGCCTTGAGTTGTGATATTTGCGTATGGAAGCGGCTGCTGTGGCTCCATGTCTTGCTGCTTCCGCGCGCGCTAAGGGCTGAAGAGGGTGTGGCGTAGAGCTACGGAGCGCACAATATGTGCCATGCCCGCCACGCTTCCGAGCCAGCAGACCCTTCAGTCATTTGGCGACATCAGCCGCTTTCTGCGTGAAGGCGTGGCCGATGAGGAATCTCGCCAACTGCGCGATAGCTTGAGCGCGCTCTCAACGCAGATCGACGAGGCAGTGCGGATCCGCCGCACCAGCACCGATACCACAGCCATCACCCGGCGTGTGTTGACTTTGTCGCATTGCGCCCGCGAGCACCAGTTGTTCCTGACGGGCCTGGGATCGGCCTGGCACGCGTTGTACGAGTTCGGGGCCTATGAGCGTGCGCTGAGGGAGTTGCGCAATGCGATCGCGGACTGGCAGCAGATGCTGGAGCGGCGCAGCCCGAAGGAAAGTGCAAGCTTCGACCAGTTCGAGCTTCTGGCCTGGCGCACGCTGGGCGAGGCGCTGCTGCTCATCGACATGTACGAGCACCAGAGCGATCCACCCAGTGACCTGCAGGATCGGGCGCCGCCGCGCAAGCTGTCCGTCCTGCAGCGTGCGAGCGCTTGGTTTCGTCGCTGGAGGCGTTGAATCAGGGGGTTGGAAGTGGGGCCTGGTAGGCATCCGGATTACCATTGCTGTCGCGCAATCGCAACAATCCGGGGGTGCTGCACTGCCGCACTCCTGTGCTACATTGGCTGCCATGCAAGTTCGCAGCACGTTTTATTTTTGGTTTTTTATCTCGGTCCCCGGCGGATGAGAGGAAAACGCGCAAGCAAACACAACCTTCCCATACCAACCGCCGACGCTGCAAAGCCCGGCGGTTTTTGTTTTTCTGCCCTCTCGTTTTTTCATCCCTCCCACTACTTTTACTCCACGAGGAAGCAACCATGACGGCCGCCACCACCCCGACCAGCGATGCCTGGTACCGCAGCGTCGAGAAAACCAGCCAGACCGACGACGAACGTATCAAGGACATTACCGTGTTGCCTCCTCCCGAGCATCTGATCCGCTTTTTCCCGATCCGTGGAACGCCGGTCGAGACGCTGATCACCCAGACCCGCAAGAACATCCACAACATCATGGCCGGCAAGGATGACCGCCTGCTGGTGGTGATCGGCCCATGCTCCATCCACGATCCGGCTGCCGCTGTGGAGTACGCGCGCCGCCTCATGGCCGCGCGCACGCAGTACGCCGACACCCTGGAAATCGTGATGCGGGTGTACTTTGAGAAGCCACGCACCACGGTGGGCTGGAAGGGCCTCATCAACGACCCGTACCTCGACGAAAGCTACCGCATCGACGAAGGCCTGCGCATTGCGCGCCAGCTGCTGATCGAAATTAACCGCCTGGGCATGCCCGCCGGCAGCGAGTTCCTGGATGTGATTTCGCCCCAGTACATCGGCGACCTCATCAGCTGGGGCGCCATTGGCGCCCGCACCACAGAAAGCCAAGTGCACCGCGAGCTGGCCTCCGGCATCTCGGCGCCCATCGGCTTCAAGAACGGCACGGATGGCAACATCCGCATTGCCACCGACGCGATCCAGTCGGCCAGCCGGGGCCACCACTTCCTGTCGGTGCATAAAAACGGCCAGGTGGCCATCGTCAACACCAAGGGCAACAAGGATTGCCACGTGATCCTGCGCGGCGGCAAGACGCCCAACTACGACGCTGCCAGCGTGGCCGCTGCCTGCAAGGACCTCGAAGCCGCCAAGCTGCCCGCCACCCTGATGGTGGACTGCAGCCATGCCAACAGCAGCAAGCAACATGAAAAGCAGCTCGACGTGGCGCGCGACATCGCCGCTCAGCTCGCCGGTGGCTCGCGCAGTGTGTTCGGCCTCATGATCGAGAGCCACCTCACCGCCGGTGCCCAGAAGTTCTCACCGGGCAAGGACCAGCCCGGCGCGCTGGAGTATGGCAAGAGCATCACGGACGCCTGCTTGGGCTGGGACGATTCGCTGACGGCGCTGGCTGAGCTGTCTGACGCCGTGAAGGCGCGCCGCGCGCGGTGATCCGCGCCGCTGGCCGAAGGCCCTAAACTGGAAGCCCGTGGCGGGCCGTGCAAGGGAGCACTGCAGTCGCTGCCACGGTTTCAGTAGATAGAAAGGCAAACCATCATGCACAGCGAAGTGTCGGTCCGTCTGGCCGGAAACCAGGAATTCCGTTTTGATCTGGAGGGCGCCGAGCCCATGGGCCACGAGGCTGGCAGGCGCTGGCTGGATGATCAGTTCACCGCGCTCGATTGCGAACCCCTGCGCGCCAGCGGCAAGGTGCTGCTGGCGGACAAGGTGCTCACAGTGGCCCGCGCTGCGGGGGCTTCGTTGCTGGCCGACCCGGCATGGTCCCGTGACTTTGCTCGCGCTGCCAGCGCGGCGCTCGCCAAGCCCGTGGTGCGCGTGGACGTCCCGGGCATGGCGGTATCGTTCTGATTTTTGAAGAAAATCAGGCCCTGGCGCTTGCCTGGTAAGTGTTGGCAGCTATTTATTTTGTAGCGATTCCAGCAGTTTGGCGTGGATGCCGCCAAATCCCCCGTTGCTCATGCATACGATGTGATCCCCCGGGCGGGCTGCCGCTGTGACCTGTTGTACCAGGGTGTTGATGTCGGCAGCGGTTTGCGCCCGCAGGCCTGGGCCCACGCCCAGGGGGGCGAGGGCCTGCGCTGCGTCCCAGTCCAGCCCGGCCGTGTGGCAGAACGCGAGGTCGGCAGGCTCCAGCGCCCACGGCAGTTGGGCCTTCATGGCGCCCAGTTTCATGGTGTTGCTGCGGGGCTCGAACACCGCCAGGATGCGCGCACCCTGGCCCAGGCTGCGGCGCAGGCCGTCCAGCGTGGTTCTCAGGGCGGTGGGGTGGTGGGCAAAGTCGTCATACACCGCAACGCCATTCACGGTGCCGCGCAGTTCCATGCGCCGCTTCACGTTCTGAAAGGTGGCCAGTGCCGTAGCGGCCTGCTCGGGGCTCACGCCCACATGGTGAGCGGCGGCAATGGCCGCCAGTGCGTTGAGCTGGTTGTGCACGCCGGTCAGCGCCCACTCCACCCGGGCGGCCTTGCGCCCCTGGTGCAGCACGTCGAATGCCTGGGGATCGCCTTCGGCGGAAAAGTCGCTGACGGCTTCGCCGAAGCTGGCCACTTCGCTCCAGCAGCCCGTGTGCAACACGCGGGTGAGGCTTTCTTCGAGACCGTTGACCACCACACGGCCCGATGGCGGCACCGTGCGCACGAGGTGGTGAAACTGCCGCTCGATGGCGGCCAGGTTGTCAAAGATGTCTGCGTGGTCGAACTCCAGGTTGTTCAGCACCGCAGTGCGAGGGCGGTAGTGCACAAACTTGCTGCGCTTGTCGAAGAAGGCGGTGTCGTATTCGTCAGCCTCGATCACGAACAGCGGCGCGGCCCCCAGCGGCGCACTGCCGGGTGATGGTCGCCGGGGCGCCCCCAGGCGGGCGGACACGCCGAAATTCAGCGGTACTCCGCCAATCAGAAAACCTGGCTGCTGCCCGGCGCTTTCCAGAATCCAGGCCAGCATTGAGGTGGTGGTTGTCTTGCCATGGGTGCCAGCAACCGCCAGCACATGGCGGCCTTGTAGTACATGCTCGGCCAGCCACTGCGGGCCGCTGGTGTAGGGCAGGCCTGCGTCCAGGATGGCTTCCATCAACGGAAACTTGGGCGAGCCGTCAGGCAGGCGGACGCGGCTGACCACGTTGCCGATGACAAACATGTCGGGCTGCAGGGCCAGTTGGTCGGCGCCAAAACCTTCGATCAGATCGATGCCCAGGGCCCGCAATTGGTCGCTCATCGGCGGGTAAACGCCAGCGTCGCAACCCGTCACCTTGTGGCCTGCCTCGCGCGCGAGCGCGGCCAGGCCGCCCATGAACGTGCCGCAGATGCCCAGTATGTGTATATGCATGGGCGCAGATTCTAAGGTTCAATAAATAACAGGCCCCCAGCGCTTGGTGGATAAGCGCGAGAAGCTATGAAAAATATAGTGACCCTGGGCATATCTAGGGGTAACCCGTAGTCCAGGCAGGTGCTTCGGGCCACAATGCGGTTTCTTTCCCTGCCACCACCATCCCCTACCGCCATGCACACACCTTTGAGCGACGAAATCGCCCACACCACGGCCCGGCTGGTGGTGGAAGAGGGCCTGGAATGGGGCCCGGCCAAGCGCCGTGCGCTGCGCCAGATGGGCCTGCCTGCCCGCACGCCCCTGCCGAGCAACGACCAAGTCGAGGCCGCCGTGCGGGAGTACATCCAGCTCTTTTGTGCCGATACGCAGCCGCATGAGCTGCGGGCGCTGCGCCAGCTGGCCCTCGTGTGGATGGAGCGCATGGCGGCCTTCCGTCCCCATCTGGCGGGGGCTGTATGGCATGGTACAGCCACGCGCCTGTCCGACATTTACCTGCAGTTGTTCTGCGATGACTCCAAATCTGCAGAAATAGCGCTCATCGATCACCATGTGGACTACGAGCCACGCACGGTCACCGGTTTTCATGGTGAGTCGGTCGAAGCGCTGAGCCTGGGCAGCAAGTCGCCCGAACTCAATGAGATGATCGGGGTGCACTTGATGATCTATGACCTCGATGACCTGCGCGGCGCATTGCGCCCGGATGCCCAAGGGCGTGTGCCGCGCGGTGACATGACCGCCGTTCGGCGCCTGCTCCAGGAAACCCCTGCCCCATGACAAGCCCTTCCGATCGCCCTGAGTCCATCCCTGCCACCAGCGATGCGCAACCGTCGGCCGCACGTAGGCGACTGCTGTACGCCGGGGTGGCAGGCGCTGCAGCGTTGGGTGGTGCCGGCCTGGCATGGTGGAAGTTCCAGCCCCATGCCATGGAGCATGGGGTGGAAGAAGCGCTCTGGGCGATGGAGTTTGAAAAGCCTGAAGGGGGCGTGGTGGCGCTGAAGTCTCTGGCTGGCAAGCCGCTGCTGCTGAACTTCTGGGCCACCTGGTGCCCGCCCTGTGTGGAAGAGCTGCCCATGCTCAATGCTTTCTATCGCCAACAGGCGCCGAACGGATGGCAAGTTCTGGGATTGGCCATCGACCAGCCCTCTGCCGTGCGCAAGTTTCTGCAGCGTATTCCGCTGGAGTTCCCCGTGGGCCTTGCCGGACTGGGCGGTACCGACCTGGGGCGATCACTGGGCAACCTTACCGGTGGCCTGCCGTTTACCGTGGTGCTCGGGGGCAATGGACGTGTCCTGCACCGTAAAATGGGGCAAATCACCCCGCAAGACCTCCAGCTGTGGGCGCCTCTGCGCTGATCGACCAAACCTTCTGTTCGGCATTTTTGTAGGCCCCGGCTGGGTATCGACATGATGTAGTTCATCAAAAATACCTGTGGAAGACGGAGATAGGCTGAAATTGGAGTAAATTCGCGCCCTATTCAGTCATGACTTGCGCAAAGCAGGGCTCAGGCAGGCGGCTCGCCCAACGCGAGGCGGCTACTGCGTCCCGATTGGCGTAAGTCCTATCAGTTTTATAGCCGTTGGAGCTCCCATGGATCTGCGAAAACTCAAAACCCTCATCGATCTCGTGTCCGAGTCGAACGTATCTGAACTCGAAATCACGGAAGCCGAGGGCAAAGTCCGCATCGTCAAGAGCGTGGGTGGTGTCGTTCAGCAGTACGTCCCCGCCCCGATGCAAGCGCCTGCGCCCCCTGCGTCTGCCGCCGCCCAAGTTGCCGAGTTGCCTGCGCCCTCGGCCCCTGCAGTCCCTGCTGGCCACATCGTCAAGTCACCCATGGTGGGCACGTTCTACCGTTCGTCCAGCCCTGGCGCCAAGGCTTTTGTTGAAGTCGGCAGCCAGGTCAAGGAAGGCGAAACCATCTGCATCATCGAAGCGATGAAGATCCTCAACGAAATCGAGGCTGACAAGTCGGGCACCGTCACCCGCATCCTGGGTGAAAACGGTCAGGCCGTGGAATACGGCCAACCTTTGTTCGTCATCGAATAAGGCGCGCATGTTCAAGAAAATCCTGGTCGCAAACAGAGGGGAGATCGCCCTTCGTATCCAACGCGCCTGCCATGAACTGGGTGTCAAGGCCGTGATGGTCTACTCCGAGGCCGACCGCGACGCCAAATACGTCAAGCTCGCCGAAGAAGCGGTGTGCATCGGCCCAGCGCCCTCGCCGTTGTCCTACCTGAACATGCCAGCCATCATCTCGGCCGCCGAGGTGACCGACGCCGAGGCCATTCACCCCGGCTATGGCTTCCTGTCTGAGAACGCAGATTTCGCCGAGCGCGTGGAAAAGAGTGGCTTCCAGTTCATCGGCCCCACCCCCGAGTCGATCCGCATCATGGGCGACAAGGTGTCGGCCAAGCAGGCCATGATCCGCGCAGGCGTGCCCTGCGTGCCGGGCTCCGAGGGCGAACTGCCCGATGACCCGGTGCAGATCCGCCGCATCGCCAAGGCCGTGGGCTATCCGGTGATCATCAAGGCCGCAGGCGGCGGTGGTGGCCGTGGCATGCGCGTGGTGCACACCGAAGCTGCCTTGGTCAATGCGGTGCAGATGACCAAGGCCGAAGCGGGCGCTGCGTTTGGCAATCCTGCGGTGTACATGGAGAAGTTCCTCCAGAACCCGCGCCACATCGAAATCCAGATCCTGGCCGACAAGCACCGCAATGCGGTGTATTTGGGCGAGCGCGATTGCTCCATGCAGCGTCGCCATCAGAAGGTCATCGAAGAGGCTCCAGCCCCCGGCATCCCCCGCAAACTGATCGAGAAGATCGGCGAGCGCTGCGTGGCCGCGTGCAAGAAGATCGGCTACCGTGGCGCGGGCACGTTCGAGTTCCTGTACGAAAACGGCGAGTTCTACTTCATCGAGATGAACACCCGTGTGCAGGTGGAACACCCCGTCACCGAGTGGATCACCGGCGTGGACATCGTGAAGACGCAGATCATGGTCGCGGCGGGCGAGAAGCTGCCGTTCACCCAGCGCCAGATTGAGATCCGGGGCCATGCCATCGAGTGCCGGATCAATGCGGAAGACCCTTACAAGTTTATTCCGTCGCCCGGGCGTATCACCACGTGGCATCCACCAGGCGGCCCCGGCGTGCGTGTGGATTCGCATGCGTACACCAACTACTTTGTGCCGCCCAACTACGACTCGATGATCGGCAAGATCATCGTGCACGGCGACACGCGCGAGCAGGCCCTGGCCCGCATGCGCACGGCGCTGTCCGAGACGGTGATCGAAGGCATCAACACCAACGTGCCGCTGCACCGCGAGCTGATGGTGGACGCCAAGTTCATGGCCGGTGGCACCAACATCCATTACCTGGAAGAGTGGCTGTCGCAGCACAAGCGCTGACATCGTATTGCGCAGTCATTCACATGCTGGCTCCTGGCAACGGGTGCCAGCATTTCACTTTTTCTGAGAGGCTTCTATGTTTGAGCTGAGTCTGATGTGTCCCGAGGACCGGATCGAGGCGGTCAGCGATGCGCTGGATGCGCTGGATGCGCTGAGCGTTTCGGTGGAGGATGCTGATGCCCAGACCGACGCCGAGCAGGCCTTGTTTGGTGAGCCTGGCATGCCGCCGCCCAAGGACGGCTGGCAGCGCAGCAGGGTGGTGGCGCTCTTTCCTTCGGAGGTGGCAGCCCGGGAGGCCCAGCAACTGCTGGTGGTGCAGGACTTTTTTGCGGGCTGCCAGGTGCTGGGGGTTGCCCACGTGCCCGAGCAGGACTGGGTGCGGCTCACGCAATCGCAATTTGCGCCCGTGGACATCACACCGGATTTTTGGATTGTTCCTACCTGGCACGAACTGCCGGCCGAGGCAAAGCGCAGCATCCGGCTGGATCCGGGCCTGGCGTTTGGCACCGGCACCCACCCCACGACGCGCATGTGTCTGCGCTGGATTGCCCGTAACGGTGCCACCGAGTCGTCCATGGGCAACCCGCTGGGCCGGGTTCTGGACTATGGCTGTGGCTCTGGCATCCTCGCCATTGGTGCGGCCAAGTTTGGTGCCACGGACATCGATGCGGTCGATATTGATCCTGCGGCGGTCGAGTCCACCGCGCTGAATGCACAGGCCAATGACATGCGGCTCCACGCGGGACTGCCCGACAAGGCACGGGGTGAATACCAGACGGTGCTGGCAAACATTCTTGCCACCCCCTTGCGCGTGCTGGCGCCCCTCTTGTGCAGCCACGTCGCGCCCGGCGGGAATCTGGTGCTGGCAGGCATTTTGGAACGCCAGGCTGAGGAGTTGAAAGAGGCATATGCTCCCTGGCTTCAGCTCGATGTGGCGGATACAGAAGATGGCTGGATATTGATGACCGCCCGACGCTAAGACGGGGCCGAAGCCCGCTTCGCCGGGGTCGCACGCGCCTCTACAATCCATCGCTGATGAGCCAGATCACTCGCTGCCCGTCCTGCTCTACCTCATTCAAGGTGGTGGCGGACCAATTGCGCATCTCGCAAGGGTGGGTGCGTTGTGGTCAATGCAAAGAGGTGTTTGATGCTTCGGCGCACCTGCTTCCAGCGGCTCCACCAGCGTTGTTGCCCGATGTCTCGTTGACCGACATACGTCCGCCATCCATGCCGGTGGCGCGCAAGGCAGAGACGGGGCGGTCATGGGGTGAGCCGCCTTCTTCGCCACCGGTTGCCCCATCTGCGGAGACGCTATCGCCAGCCTCCGAAAAACCAGCGTTTTCGCTGTTCCCCACAGGTGCTTCCGACGTAATGGCGGGGTTACCGGATGCACAGGCCCAGGTGGTGGCTCCGGTTCTGGAGGTTCCTCAGCCTGCGGTGCCCGCGTTTCTCTCTGCGGCGGCCGGGGCGGTGGCACCCGGTGCCGATGCGGGAATCGGCCCCCTCACTCCTTTTGCCTGGCGCCCGGACTCCGTGCGCAATGTGCCAACAACGGGCGGGGATGTTGCAGGGATGCGGAGCGATGCCGTCGCCTTGCCTCCTTTGGCCTTTCCCGAGGTGGCTGCTGATAGGCCATCCTCTTTGCCCAAGGGGGATCACCCCACTGCCTCGTTGTCAGCCGTCTTGCCCGGTGCAGGCGATGGAACATCACTCCCTGCAGGGTATGAGTTACCTGCTGCTGCTCTTCGAGACGGCGAAGAGGTGGCTGCCGATCCAGCTGCAGCCGTGGCGTTGACCCCGATGGGATACCCTGCACTGGAGTTGCCTACCAAGACGGCGTTGCCGGTGGAAGGTGCGGAGCCGGAAGAGCGGGCTGAAGAGACCGTGCCGCCGGTGGGTTTTGCGCAGCCCGCGACGCCTGAACCCGAGCCGGAGGCACTTGCGCTGGTGGAAGACCATTCGCCCGCAGCCGTGTTGCAGGCATCGACTCGCAAGCGATCCTCGGTCCGAAAGGCGTCGGATGCCGTTGACGAGGACGATGACCCTGAGGCCGGACAGGAAGTCAGCTTTGTAGTCGCTGCGCGGCGCAAGGCGTTCTGGCGCAGGCCGATGGTGCGCACGGTGCTTGGAATGCTGCTTTTGATGTCTGTGGCGGGGCTTGCGCTGCAGTTCGCTGTTCAGGAGCGTGACCGCCTTGCCGCGATGGATGCGCGTGCCAGGCCATGGTTGATGGCGTTGTGCGCTCCCTTGCACTGCGAGATCGCGCCGCCGCGCCAGATTGCGGATGTGGTCATCGACAGTTCTTCGTTCAACAAGGCCCGAGGTGATAGCTATCAACTCGCGCTGACCATGAAGAGCAAGGCCTCGATACCTCTGGCCATGCCCGCCGTCGAGTTGACGTTGACCGATGCGCAGGACCAGCCAGTGCTTCGGCGTGTGCTTTTGCCCACCGACATGGGGGCTCCCATGGAGTTGACTGCAGGGGGCGAGTGGAGTGCGTCCGTGTCAGTGATTGTGACCACCGGCGGAGCGCGTGTTGCTGGCTATCGGTTGCTGGCGTTTTATCCCTGATTTTTTACCAACCTACTTCTTTGATATGGCTGCCCTCATTTGTGGTTCTCTGGCGTTCGACACCATCATGACCTTCGAGGGCCGTTTTGCCGAGCAGATACTGCCCGACCAGCTGCACATCCTGAACGTCTCTTTCCTGGTGCCTTCGTTGCGGCGCGACTTTGGTGGTTGTGCGGGCAACATTGCGTATAGCCTCAAGTTGCTGGGCGGTGAGCCATTGCCAATGGCCATGCTGGGCAGCGATGGCGCAGACTATCTGCAGCGCCTGGAATTGCTGGGTATCAGTGCGCGCCATGTGGGGCAGGTCCAGGACACCTACACCGCACAAGCCATGATCATGACGGACCGTGACAACAACCAGATCACCGCCTTCCACCCTGGGGCGATGATGCAGGCACATGTGAACCGCATCGAGGCAGATGTGGGGGTGAGCGTGGGGATCATCGCGCCGGATGGTCGTGACGCCATGCTTGAACACGCGGCCCAGTTTGCGGCGGCCGGTATTCCTTTTGTATTTGACCCGGGCCAGGGCTTGCCCATGTTCAATGGCGAAGAGCTGGCGCGGTTCGTGGACCAGGCTTCCTGGGTGACGGTCAATGACTACGAGGGGAAAATGCTTTGCGACCGCACGGGCTGGACGCTTGCAGAGATTTCGAACAAGGTAAAGGGGCTTGTGGTGACGCTGGGGGCGGAGGGTTGCGAGGTCTGGGTGGATGGTCAGAAAACCCATGTACCCGCCGTGGTGCCAGCCCAAGTGGTGGATCCTACGGGGTGTGGTGATGCTTGGCGGGGCGCGTTGTTGTTCGGCCTGGAAAAGGGCTGGCCGCTGGTGCGTTGCGCCGAGCTGGGCAACCGGGTGGGAGCCCTCAAGATTGCGCAGCGGGGCCCGCAAAACTACACACTGGATTTCATCCCCGCGTAATTGGGCCAGCTTTCCATGAAGTCACGGGGCGCCATTGCTGCCGGCTTCTTGTGTTGCACGGCGTGTGGTGTGCAACACGAACAGGCACAAAAAAACCCGGTGCGCAGGCACCGGGTTGAGCGTGTGATACGCCAGGATTAAGGCTTGTTGCCCGTAGGGAAGGGCCAGGCTGCCTGAGGATTCAGGGTGGTCTGTGCTGCTGGAGCAGCTGCCGCAGGGGCAGGCGCCTTGGGGGCCTTCTTGGCCGGTGCAGCTTTTTTTGCAGGCGCCTTGGCGGGAGCGGCCTTCTTGGCAGCCGTTGCCTTCTTGGCGGGAGCCGCCTTCTTGGCTGGGGCGGCAGGCTTCTTCGCTGCTACTGCCTTCTTGGCGGGAGCGGCTTTCTTTGCCGGTGCTGCTGCCTTCTTGGCAGGTGCGGCCTTCTTCGCTGCTACTGCCTTCTTGGCGGGAGCGGCTTTCTTTGCCGGTGCTGCTGCCTTCTTGGCGGGTGCGGCCTTCTTCGCTGCTACTGCCTTTTTGGCGGGAGCGGCTTTCTTTGCCGGTGCTGCTGCCTTCTTGGCAGGTGCAGCCTTCTTCGCTGCTACTGCCTTCTTGGCGGGAGCGGCTTTCTTTGCCGGTGCTGCTGCCTTCTTGGCAGGTGCAGCCTTCTTCGCTGCTACTGGTTTTGCAGGTGCAGCTTTTTTCGCTGGGGTCGCCTTCTTAGCGGCTGGTTTTTTCGCAGTTGCCATCATGTTCTCCTTGGGTCAATTTGCAAAGAGCACTTCCTGTCTGCAGTGGACACGAAGCGATCCATGGCGATGGAGAAATCCCCATCGCCATGAACACGGGAACGCCCTGCACCGCAACGCACTGCAGCGCTGCTTGTGGTGGTGGGCGTGGTGTAAAAATCCATGGTGGTGTGTTGCGAAAAGGCGCTAGTCCCAGGACAGCGCACCACCGGACTGGTATTCAATAACCCGGGTCTCGAAGAAGTTGCGTTCCTTCTTGAGGTCAATCATCTCGCTCATCCACGGGAACGGGTTTTCTTCATTGGGAAACAGCGTCTCCAGCCCGATTTGTGTGGCACGGCGGTTGGCGATGTAACGCAGGTATCCCTTGAACATCGATGCATTCATGCCCAGCACGCCGCGCGGCATGGTGTCTTCCGCGTAGCGGTACTCGAGTTCAACCGCCTTGAGGAACAGCGCCTTGATCTCGGCCTTGAATTCAGCGGTCCACAGATGGGGATTTTCCAGCTTGAGCTGGTTGATCAGGTCAATGCCAAAGTTGCAGTGCATCGACTCGTCGCGCAAGATGTACTGGTACTGCTCGGCGGCGCCAGTCATCTTGTTCTGGCGGCCCAGTGCAAGGATCTGTGTGAAGCCGACGTAGAAGAACAGGCCTTCCATCAGGCAGGCAAACACGATCAGCGACTTGAGGAGCGTCTGGTCGGTTTCGGGCGTGCCAGTGTGGAAGTTCGGATCCATGATCGCCTCGATGAAGGGGATCAGGAACTGGTCTTTGTCGCGGATGGACTGGACTTCGTTGTACGCGTTGAAAATCTCGCTCTCATCCAGCCCCAGCGATTCCACGATGTACTGATAGGCGTGCGTGTGGATAGCTTCTTCAAAGGCCTGGCGCAGCAGGAACTGGCGGCACTCTGGCGCCGTGATGTGGCGATAGGTGCCCAGCACGATGTTGTTGGCAGCCAGCGAGTCTGCCGTGACAAAGAAGCCCAGGTTGCGCTTGATGATGCGGCGTTCGTCATCGGTCAGGCCATTGGGGTCCTTCCACAACGCGATGTCGCGCGTCATGTTCACTTCCTGAGGCATCCAATGGTTGGCGCAGGTGGCCAGGTATTTTTCCCAGGCCCACTTGTATTTGAACGGGACCAGCTGATTGACATCCGTCTGCCCGTTGATGATGCGTTTGTCGGCAGCGTTCACGCGGCGTTGCGTGGCTGCGGCAGGTGTTGCGTGCGGTGCTGCAGAGGCAGTCATCGATGCGTGCACTTCCTGCAGTGAGGGGGTTTGGAAAGGCAAAGGCGGCTGTCCCGCCGGGTGGCTTTGGTTCAGTCCACCGTCCAGTTGATTTTGCGATGAGGGCTTGACTTCTTCGTCCCAGGTCAACATAGATTTTCCAGTGTTCGGATTATGAAAGCAGTGCTGCGAAAAGAAAAGCACTGAAGCGTTGTGCAGCAAGGATTTGTTGCTTCACAGCACATGCGCGACACCTCGGAAGAGCCCAAGGTGTCGCGTGTGAAGTTCTTATTGGCAGGCTTCGCAGCCGGGATCATCGATAGCGCAGAACTTGACGTCCGTAGCAGGCACTGCTGATGCTTGATGGGTGGCTTCAGCGGCCGCCGCATCGAGTGCGCTGGGTTTCGCTGCAACGGGCACCGACGCTGCCGATGCGCCACTGTCATTGCCCGACGAAACGGCATTGAGCTGGCGTGTATTCACGGTGCTCATCTCGACGTGTGTAGCGCTTTGTGTGCGCAGGTAATACGTGGTCTTGAGGCCACGGATCCAGGCCAGCTTGTAGGTGTCGTCGAGCTTCTTGCCCGATGCGCCGGCCATGTAGATGTTCAGGCTCTGCGCCTGATCAATCCATTTCTGGCGACGCGATGCGGCTTCCACCAGCCACTGCGGCTCGACTTCAAACGCTGTGGAGTACAGCGCCTTGATGTCCTGTGGCACCCGGTCGATGGGGTGCAGCGAACCCTTGAAGTGCTTGAGGTCCATGATCATCACGTCATCCCACAGGCCCAGGCGCTTGAGGTCGCGCACCAGCCCACCGTTGATGACCGTGAATTCACCCGACAGGTTGGACTTGACCGACAGGTTGCCGAACGAAGGCTCGATCGAGGCATCAACGCCGATGATGTTGGAGATGGTGGCCGTGGGGGCAATGGCGACGCAGTTGGAGTTGCGCATGCCGTCCTGCGCAATTTTCTTGCGCAGGGCATCCCAGTCCAGGGTGGACGAGCGATCCACTTCCACATATCCGCCACGGGCCTGCGAGAGCATGTCCAGCGTGTCGAAAGGCAGGATGCCGCGATCCCACAGCGAGCCCTTGTAGCTGGAGTACTGGCCGCGTTCCCGGGCCAATTCGGTGGAGGCCCAGTAGGCGTAGTAGCAGATGGCCTCCATCGACTTGTCGGCGAATTCCACGGCCTCCTGCGAGGCGTAGGGAATGCGCAGTTCGTACAGGCTGTCTTGGAACGCCATGACGCCCAGGCCCACGGGGCGGTGGCGCAGATTGGAGTCGCGGGCCTTCTTGACGGCGTAATAGTTGATGTCGATCACGTTGTCGAGCATGCGCATGGCAACCGTGATGGTCTTCTTGAGCTTCTCGTGGTCGATCTGGCCGTCCTTGATGTGCTGCAGCAGGTTGACCGAACCGAGATTGCAGACGGCGGTTTCGGTGTCGCTGGTGTTGAGTGTGATCTCAGTGCACAGGTTGGACGAGTGCACCACACCAGCGTGCTGCTGGGGCGAACGCACGTTGCAGGCATCCTTGAAGGTGATCCAAGGATGGCCGGTCTCGAACAGCATGGTCAGCATCTTGCGCCACATGTCGGTGGCCTGCACCGTCTTGGCGGGTTTGATCTCGCCGCGCGCGGCCTTCTCTTCGTAGGCCACATAGGCCTTCTCGAAGTCGGCGCCGAACAGATCGTGCAGGTCGGGCACGTTGGAGGGCGAGAACAATGTCCAGGTGCCCTTTTCCATTACGCGGCGCATGAACAGGTCAGGGATCCAGTTGGCCGTGTTCATGTCGTGCGTGCGGCGGCGGTCGTCGCCGGTGTTCTTGCGCAGTTCCAGGAACTCTTCGATATCCAGATGCCAGGTTTCCAGGTAGGTGCAGACGGCGCCTTTGCGCTTGCCGCCCTGGTTCACAGCCACGGCAGTGTCGTTGACCACCTTGAGGAAGGGCACCACGCCTTGCGATTCGCCGTTCGTGCCCTTGATGTGGGAGCCCAGGGCGCGTACGCGGGTCCAGTCATTGCCCAGGCCGCCAGCAAACTTGGACAGCAGGGCGTTTTCCTTGATCGATTCGTAAATGCCATCCAGGTCGTCGGGCACCGTGGTCAGGTAGCAGCTGGACAGCTGCGAGCGCAGGGTACCGCTGTTGAACAGCGTGGGGGTGGACGACATGAAGTCGAAGGACGACAGCACTTCGTAGAACTCGATGGCGCGGGCCTCGCGGTCGGTTTCATTGAGTGCCAGGCCCATGGCCACGCGCATGAAGAACGCCTGGGGCAGTTCGATGCGGGTTTTCTTGACGTGCAGGAAGTAGCGGTCATACAGGGTCTGCAGGCCGAGGTAGTCGAACTGCAGGTCGCGCTCGGCCTTGAGCGCGGCGCCCAGGCGGTTCAGGTCGTATTGCTTGAGCAGGCGCTCGTCCAACAGCTCGTTGTCCACCCCCTTCTGGATGAAGGCGGGGAAATAGTCCCTGTAGGCCTGGCCCATATCGCTCTGGGCGACCTCGCGTCCCAGCACTTCGCGCACGATGGTATGCAGCAGCAGGCGGGCCGTGGCATAGGTGTAGTCGGGGTCTTTTTCGATCAGGGTGCGGGCAGCGAGGATGGACGCCTTGTAGACCTCGTCCATGGGAACGCCGTCATACAGGTTGCGCATGGTCTCGGCGACGATGGGCGCGGCCTGGATGTCGGCGCCGAGGTTGGCGCAGGCCGATTCGATGAGCCCGTGCAGGCGCAGGATGTCCAGCTGCACGCGTTGGCCGTTGTCGATCACGTTCAACATGGGGGTTGCGGGCGCGAGCTGTTCCTGGTGGTGGGCACGCTCTTGTGTGCGGCGCTCGCGGTACAGAACATAGGCCCGGGCGACTTCGTGGTGTTCGCCGCGCATCAGGCCCAGTTCAACCTGATCCTGCACGTCTTCAATATGGAAGGTGCCGCCGCCGGGACGCGAGCGCATGAGGGCGCGGACCACATTCTGGGTGAGCGTGTCCACCACCTCGCGCACGCTGGCGGAGGCGGCGCCCTGCGTGCCGTGCACTGCCAGAAATGCCTTCATCATCGCCACCGCAATTTTTTGCGGCTCAAAGGGCACGACTGCTCCGTTGCGGCGAATGATCTGATAGTGCGCCAGCGAGTTACCCGCCCCTGCTGGTGCGGACTGGGTGTTTGGGGCCTCGGGGGAGGCGGCATGGGGCGTGGAAGGCGTGTTCAAAGCAGCTTGCATGGGGGGTCCTCTTCTGTGGGCTGTCTGGGGTGTGGTGCGCGGCCTGGATGCCGTCGCAGCGTGTGAGTGGTGCGGCGGACTACTGTCTGGCGCACACTATATATGGTGTGTCACATGCATTCAAGACACTACCGGTAGTGTACCGTCGTATTGCCCTCAGAAAAACGAAACAGCATGTCAGCGGCGCCGCAGGGCCTTCTGCTGACCCCGCCGGAACCCGTTGCCCCTGCGGAAAAGCAGGACGAAAACCTCGCAAAGACAAGCGTTTCGAGCGGATTTTCTGCGCGAGGCCGCGTGGTGTCTGGGGACGCGACGATGTGCAAATGCACATAGAAAAAAGTCGCTGAATGTGGCGCTGCCACAGCGCCCTCAGCGGGCGGCTTGAATGTCAGGCCAGGTGGCTGCCGGAAAACGTTGCACGGGCCAGTTCAGTGCTTTTTGTACCTGCGCCCAATCGAAGCCGGAGCCTGGGTCCTGCTTGCGCCCGGGCGCGATGTGCTCATGCCCTGCGATGTGTTCAATGGGGTAGCGCTGTTCGATGTCCTGGCAGAGCGTTGTCAGGGTCTGGTACTGCGCGGGTTCGAACGCAAGCCCTTCAAGGCCTTCCAGTTCAATGCCAATCGAGTCATCGTTGCACTGGCTGCGGCCACGGTAGGCCGACTGGCCAGCATGCCAGGCCCGAAGATCACAGTCCACAAACTGCCAAAGGGCGCCGGTGCGGTCAATGAAGAAATGCGACGAAACGGCCAAACCACGGATGCTCTGGTAGTAGGGGTGTGCGTCCCAGTCCAGCGAGTTGGTGAACAGCTGTTGCACTGCGTTTCCGCCATATTTGCCTGGCGGCAAGCTGATGGAGTGCACCACGATCAGGTCGACGGAGGAACTTGCTGGGGCTGGGCGCACGCCATGGTTGGGGGATTCCAGCCTCGTCGCTGCACTGTGCCATCCCCCGTCCCAAGGCTTTGATCCGCCTGGTGCTGCTTCAGCCGATCTCGTCATGCGGGTCCTGGTCATTGGGGACGGCGATGTTCAGACGAGCGATGCGGTAGCGTATCTGGCGCAGGCTGATGCCCAGACGGGCTGCGGTGGCCGTTCTGTTGAAGCCCGCTTCGCGCAGGGCTCGGATCAGGATATCGCGCTCCTGCTGGTCCAGCCAAGCCTGAAGGTCATTGGGCAAAGGAACTGAGCCGCCCGTGCTAGCGGCAGGCGGTGGTGGTTGGTAGGGAGGCTGCGCCTCGGTGTGGGCGGAGAAGGGGGGGGCTGGTGGCGTTCGCGCTCTTAGTGGGTCGGGGGTGCCAGAGGGCCAGTCCACATGCAGCGCGTCCCCGTCGCTGAGTGCCACGGCCCGGTGCAACAGGTTTTCCAGTTCGCGGACGTTGCCGGTCAGGGGATGTGCGGAAATGGCTTGGAGCGCATGCTCTGTCAGAGAAGGCACTGGCATGCCGGATTCCTGGGCGATGCGCGCCAGAAGTGCGGCACACAGCACAGGCAGATCTTCGCGCCGCTCGCGCAACGGGGGGATCACGATTTCGATCACGTTGAGCCGGTAATAGAGATCCTGGCGGAAGCGGCCCGATTGCACGTCGGCGGCCAGGTCGCGGTGTGTGGCGCTCACGATGCGCACATCCACGGTCTCCTCCTGGGTGGAGCCAAGAGGCCGTACGCTGCGCTCCTGGATGGCGCGCAGCAATTTGGACTGCATGGCCAAGGGAAGGTCACCGATTTCGTCCAGAAACAGCGTGCCGCCACGGGCTGCCTGAAAGTAGCCGTCCCGATCCTGGGTGGCACCGGTGTAAGAGCCTTTCCGGGCACCAAAAAATTCTGCCTCCAGCAGGTTTTCTGGGATGGCGCCGCAGTTCACGGCAACCAGGGGACCATCGGCACGCTGGCTGCTGGCATGCAGCGCTTGCGCAACCAGTTCCTTGCCCGTGCCGGATTCCCCATGAATCAGCACGGGCGCCATGCCTCGTGCCACCTTGGCCACGCGCTGCTTGACGTTGCGAATGGCCTCTGAGGTGCCCACCAGCCGGTCCAGTGCGGTGCCCGCCGCCAAGGGGTCTGCGCTGAACGCCCCCTGCCGACCCTGTACGCCGCCGGTGCGTGCGGCCCGGGGCGCGGGGACACCCCCGGTGCCTTGCACGGCCGATGCGACGACCGAGCGGAACTGCTTCAGATCCACGGGTTTGGTCAGATAGTCGAAGGCACCAGAGCGCAGGGCTTCCACGGCGTTCTCGGCGGAGCCATACGCTGTCATGACCACGCAGCGCTCGCGGCGCTGCTGGTCGCGCAGATCCTGCAGCAGTTCCATGCCGAAACCGTCGGGCAGGCGCATGTCGGTGATGACGGCGTCAAAGCGGTGGGCCTTGAGCTGTTCGCGCGCCTCCTGGACGCTGGATGCGGTCTCCACCCGGTAGCCTTCGCGCAGCAAGGTCAGTTCGTACAAGGTGCGCAGGTCGGGTTCGTCGTCCACGACGAGGATGGAAGCGGTAGGTGCGTTCATGGCAGGGCGTTTCAGACCACGATGGTGTCAAACAGCGTGGCGGCATCGGCAGGGCGTGTGGTGCGGCGAAAGCCGACGGTAAAGGCGTTGCCGCCCACCTCGCCCCGCAAGGTGGTGCGGGTCAGCCGCTGGTAGCTGATGGACGCTCCATGGCGCTGACACAACTCGCGGCAAATATAGAGGCCCAGGCCGCTGGAGCGGCTTTCGGAGGAAAAAAACGGTTCGAACAGGTGACGCTCCACGGACTTGTCCATGGGGGCACCGTCGCTCCAGACTTGCAGGCTGGTCTGGCCGGAGGGCAAGGTGCGGGTGGTCACCGTGAGGGAGTCAGGCTCCTGTCCCACATAGCGCAGGGCATTGTCCAGCAGGTTCACGAGCACGCGGCGCAGGTGTTCGGTGTCGAATTCCACCTGCGGATTGCCCGCTTCCAGCATCACCACCGCCCGGCGCTGCACGGGGTCCTGGGCCTGCCAGTCATTCCATATTTGCGACACCGTTTCGTCCAGAGGCAAGGTGGACGCGGGCGCATGGCTGATCTGGTGCTGCACGCGGGCGATGTCCAGTACCTCCTCGGCAATGCGCGCGAGGCGGTCGGCGTTCTGCTGCACCATGTGGGCCAGGCGCTTGTGTGCCGGGTCGTGCAGGTCTTCTTCGAGCAAGGCATTGGCCTGCACGATGGCGGCCAGCGGGTTGCGGATCTCATGGGCCACGGCGGCGGACATGCGGCCCATGGCCGCCAGCTTTTCCGTGCGCAAGCGGGCCTCCATCTCGCGCAGGTCGTGCAGGAACATCACGCACAGGCGCTCGGTCTGCGTCTGCCGCGCTGCCTCGCGCGTCGAAGTCAACCACGTGCGTACATGCAACCCGGTGGGGCTTTGTCCCGGGTGCAGGAGGTCTACGTCGGCGGTCTGGGGCTGTTCCTGGCGGAAGGTGCGCCGAGCCAGGATCATGAGCGGATTCCAGGGGGTCTCGGATGCCAGGATGAATGGCAGCTCGGGCAGCGAGGTACCCCCGAGCAACTGCAGCCCTGCGGGGTTTGCAATGCGCACAACATCGCTTTCGTCCACGACCAACACCCCATCGGTCAGGTTCTGGATGACCAGTGCGCTGACCTGCGTCTGCACGCGGGCAGCAACCTGGCTTTGCTGCGCCACTTCCTGCTCGCGCGCCAGGCGTGTTGCCAGTTGGTGCACAAGGTAGCTCACGATGAAATAGCCTGTGCCAGTCAGCGCGCTTTGCAGGTAGCGCGGTGCGTCGTCGCCCGCAGTGCCCGAGCCGAGCCACCAGGCCCAGCCCAGCAGCAGCAGCGTGACGCCTGCTGTGGTGCCCAGTGCCAAGGTCAGCGTTCCCAGCACGGCTGCCATCAGGATGGGCAAGCCAAACAGGGGGGTGTAGTTCATGGTGCCCGCGTTCAGCAGTTGCAGGGCGACAATCGCTGCAAGGTCAACACCAATGGAGGGGAGCCATTGGGGGCCGGTCTTGGGTGATGGCGGGCTGTGCCTGCCGAGCACGCGCAGCATGACGGCGGCCACCAGATAGGCCACACACACTGCCAGCACGGCGGGTTCGGTGGTCTGGTTGATGGCCTGCCCGGCCCCTTGCAGTACCAGCAGGGCCAGTGCGACCATGACGCGGCCTGTCAGAAAACCGCGCCACAGGCGCACAAATGGCGCATCCATGGTGGACGCAAAGGTACTTGCGGACAGCGGTGGCATGGTCGGCTTCAGACCGGGCCCAGGCGCCGGTGTTCTGTGCAGCAGTAGGCTTGTTCGCCCACCATCAGAGCGTCTGCCTGCGGAATGTGAACGCCGCAGTGGGCGCAGGCCAGCATGTTCTGCGGGAGGGCCAGCGGAGGTGCAGGCGTTTTGGAAGCGTTTGCATCTGGCGCGCGTCGGCTGCGCCAGATACCGATGGCGATGGCCAGAACCACCAGCAAGACCAGGTATTTCATGCGCTGCGGCCCAGGACGACTTCCATGACAAAGCGGGAGCCCACATAGGCCAGCAACAGCAGCGCTGATCCGGCGTAGAGCACGCGCACGGCATTGCGTCCCCGCCACCCGAAGCGTGCTCGGCCCACCAGCAACGTGGCAAACGTGATCCAGGACAGCAGCGAGAACACGGCCTTGTGGTCCCACCGCCAGGCCCTGCCGTACAACGTGTCACCAAACAGCCAGCCCGCCAGCAGCGTGGCAGTCAGCAGGATGAAGCCCGCCGTCACAAACCGGAAGGTCAGGCGCTCCAGCGTGAGCAGGGGGATGCCGCTGTGGGGATCTTCGGCCTGCCGGATGCGTTGCTCTGCCCGTGTCATCAGCCAGGCGTGCACCACGGCGGCGGCAAACAAGCCGTAGCAGGCAATGCCCAGCGCCAGGTGCAGCGGCAGCCAGGCGGAAGCCGTCACATGCAGCGGCTGGCCCGGAAAGAGCATCGCCAGCACAATGGCAACCGCCCCCAGCGCTGCCAGTATCCAGCGTGACTGCATCTGCGGAAACAGCTGCCGCTCTACCGCGTACACCGTCAGCACCAGCCAGGCGGTCATCGACAAGGCGGGTGCAAAACCAAATCGGGGGGAATCGCCCCACAGGCCCCATACCAGCACGGCGCCATGCAGCAACCAGGCCACCAGCAGTGCATTGCGCGCCGCTGTAGCGCCCAGCCGCGAGGATGCGGCAGCCGGAACGGCGTATGCCACGGCAGCGGCCAGGGCCAGGAGCCAGCTGGCAGGGGAAGCACTGGGTAAAATCATGGATCGCAGTTTAGCCTTTCGCCCCACCGCCAGCACCCTGGCGCGCAGGCAACACCGGACATCTCCCCTATGGCCTCCGCCCTTACCGACAAACTCACGCGCCTCGTCAAGGAGATGCGTGGCCAGGCCCGCATCACCGAAACCAATGTGCAGGACATGCTGCGCGAGGTGCGCATGGCCCTGCTCGAAGCCGATGTGGCCCTGCCGGTGGTGCGCGATTTCATCGCCCGTGTCAAAGAGAAGGCCCTGGGCCAGGAAGTGCTGGGCTCGCTCAAGCCCGGTCAGACGCTGGTCAGCATCGTCAATCGTGAACTGGCCGCCACCATGGGCGAAGGCGTGGCTGACATCAACCTGGCCGCCCAGCCGCCCGCCGTGATCCTGATGGCTGGTCTGCAAGGCGCGGGCAAGACCACCACCACGGCCAAGCTGGCCAAGCACCTGATCGAAAGGCGCAAGAAGAAGGTGCTGACCGTGTCGGGCGACGTGTACCGCCCGGCCGCTATCGAGCAGCTCAAGACGGTGACCAAGCAGGCCGGTGCCGAGTGGTTTCCCAGCACGCCCGACCAGAAGCCGCTCGACATCGCCCACGCAGCATTGGACTACGCCAAGAAGCACTACTTTGACGTGCTGCTGGTCGATACGGCGGGTCGCCTGGCCATCGATGAAGCCTTGATGAAGGAAATCAAGGACCTGCACGCCGCGCTGAACCCGGTCGAAACGTTGTTCGTGGTTGATGCCATGCAGGGTCAGGATGCCATCAACACCGCCAAGGCCTTCAAGGAAGCGTTGCCGCTCACCGGCATCGTGCTCACCAAGCTCGACGGCGATTCGCGCGGAGGTGCTGCGCTGTCTGTGCGCCAGATCACGGGCGCGCCCATCAAGTTTGCGGGTGTGTCCGAAAAGCTCGACGGCCTGGAGGTGTTCGATGCCGAGCGCCACGCGGGCCGCATTCTGGGCATGGGCGACATCGTGGCCCTGGTGGAGCAGGTCACCGCCGGGGTGGACATGGAGGCCGCGCAAAAGCTGGCGGCCAAGGTCAAGAGTGGCGACGGGTTCGATCTGAACGACTTCCTGTCGCAGATCCAGCAGATGAAGCAGATGGGGGGGCTCTCCAGCCTGATGGACAAGCTGCCGTCTCAGCTGACTGCCAAGGCAGGCGCACTGGACATGGACAAGGCCGAGAAGGACATCAAACGCAAGGAGGGCATCATCCAGAGCATGACGCCGCTGGAGCGCCGCAAGCCCGAACTCATCAAGGCTACGCGCAAGAAGCGCATCGCCAACGGGGCGGGTGTGCAGGTGCAAGAGGTCAACCGCTTGCTCAAGGAGTTTGAGCAGATGCAGGGCATGATGAAGAAGATGAAGGGCGGCGGCCTGATGAAGATGATGAAGAAGATGGGCGGGATGAAGGGTATGGGCGGGGGCGGCATGCCCAAGATGCCTTTCTGAGCCCCCGGCGCTGAAATGCAAAAACCCTGAAGAGGCACGGCTTCTTCAGGGTTTTTTGCATGCGGGGGAGACGGGCTTGTGGCGGCCGGCTTATGGCGCTTTCGGTGCTTGCAACCAGTTCTTCAGAGGTTGATTCGCCCAGGCCTTGGCCTCGTCACCGACAAAGATGCGCGGCTGGGATGCGGGGACCTTGCGGCGCCTTTCCTGCGCTGCGATGGATTTCTGCGCCTCGCCCATCCAGTCGGTCACAGAACGGTTTTCTGCGCCCGTCTGGCCAAACAGCGCTTCGGCAAACGGTGTGTGGTCGCCTTTGTACTGGCAATTGAAAGTGGTGCGGCGGGCGTCCGTGGCAGTGAGCAGCACGCGGTTCGGAGCTTTCAGGGGCTCGATGAACGCGCCGCTGTAGCAGGCGGAAAGCACCACCAGCGTTGGCACATCGTTGAGCGGGGCCAGCGCATTGCTAAGGATTTGGGGGGTGAGCGGCGGCAGGTGTTTGCCGCCCGCGTTGATGTTGAGCAGACCGGGGTTGCTGTGGGTCGAAATGAGCAGCAGAACGCGATCTCGCGGGCGCGCCACTTCGGCCATTTTGGACATCACCAGCGCGAAGTTCTCGGGGGTGGCCTGCGGCCAGTCGGCGCTCTGATCGCGTGCCGGGTTGGCCAGCTTGAGCATCAGCGCATTCGGATCGATGTCTTTGACCAGCTTTTCGGCCAGAAGCACGTCGTTGCGGAAAACCTTGGATTGCGAATGCATCGCAAATCCCGCAAAAATGATGCGCCCAGGGGGCTCGGGTGGTGGAGCCGGTGGCGCTGGGGCAACGACCGGGGCCGGTGCTGCCACAGGAGCCTGTGCCGTGGGCACGGCGCAGCCAGTGATGACAAGGGTCAGGGCGAGTGCGCTGGCATGGCGCAACCGCCGACGGGCGGCAGTGAAAAACAGAGACGATTGCATCGATAACAGGGCCGCTCACCGCAGAAACCGCGATGAATCGGTTTCACGCACAGGGGCCGGTTGGAAGGGATGCGTATCGTAACGGTGCCCCAACAACGGGGGGCGCCACCCCGCTGCTGGTTAATTTGCTGTTTTCGGTGCTAGCGCTTATTGGTAAACATTTTATTGCTATAAATAAAATAGCAATCGCAAAAAAGCCGGTGCATGCACCGGCTTGTGGCTTGTGGGGCAATTGTCACATGCCTACAACGCTGCCAGCGGCGCTGGCCGTGCCAGCCGGCTTGCATGCAGCCAGGCTCGGCGCAGCACCGGCGGTGACCAGGACTCCTCGGGGATCAGCAACAGGCGTTGTGCGCGCATGGCCTTGCCCAACGCGATCTGGCTGGTGAACACGGCCAGCGGTATGGCCAGCGCCAGGGGCAGGCCCACAGGCATGAGCCACAGCAGGGCGCTGCTATCGATCACGGCGACACCCACTGCCAGCAGGGCAATCACCAGGCTCATGGGTGCCAGCTGGCGCACGGCGTGGCGCCAGGGCACGGCATGGGCTTCGCGCGGAGGCGATTTCCATTCCAGCTTCAGGCCGGTGAGCGCAATCAGCACGAACAGCGAATGCGCCAGCATGCGGATGGGGGCCTGCAGGATGGCCAGCACGCTCTCCAGCGCGGCGCTCTTGAGCAGGCTGACGGCACCGCCGTATTCCTTTTGCTCGCGGCGCATGAACACGGCGGCCACACCCAGGATGCGGGGCAGGAACAGCATGCACAGCGTCCAGGCCCACAGCGACAGCAATTCGGCCGGCAGGATGTGCCAGTCGGCCACGAGCTTGGCGCCCGACAGCCACAGCGCCGTGCCCAGTGTCAGGAAGGCGAGCCACAGCGGCGCCGACAGGTAGGCCATGGCACCCGTGATGAACATCGAGCGGTGCACCGCGTGGATGCCGGGCTCGGCCATCAAGCGTGCGTTTTGCAGGTTGCCCTGGCACCAGCGGCGGTCGCGCTGCAGTTCGGCCAGCAGGTCGGGGGGTTGCTGTTCATAGCTGCCAATCAGGTCCGACACCAGCCACACGTGGTAGCCAGCGCGGCGCATCAGCGCGGCTTCGACAAAGTCGTGCGACATGATGCCGCCCGCCAGGCCACCATTGCCCTTGATGGTCGCGAGGGCGCAGTGTTCCATGAAGGGTGCCACGCGAATGATCGCGTTGTGGCCCCAGTAGTGGGATTCACCCAGCTGCCAGTACTGCATGCCCAGCGTAAACAGGCGACCGGTGACGCGTGAGGCGAACTGCTGCGCGCGGGCGTGCAGCGTGACGTGGCCGATGGCCTGGGTTGCCGTCTGGATGATGCCCGCCGTGGGGTTGGCTTCCATGAGCTTGGCCATCGAGACGATGCAGTCACCGCTCATCACGCTGTCGGCGTCCAGCACCACCATGTAGCGGTAGTCCTTGCCCCAGCGGCGGCAGAAGTCGGCCACATTGCCGGCCTTGCGGTGCGTGCGGCGTGCGCGCAGGCGGTAGTACACCTGCACCTGGGGTTGCTGACTGTGCTGCGCCAGGGCGCTGCGCAGTTCCTCCCAGGCGGCGCGTTCAGCCTGGGCGATGGCGGGGTCATAGCTGTCGGACAGCACAAACACGTCGAAGGTGGCCCCGTGGCCGGTCGATGCCACCGACTCGCAGGTTGCCCGCAACCCCGCAAACACGGTGGCCACGTCCTCGTTGCAGATCGGCATGATGATGGCCGTGCGCGCGTCGGGTGCCAGTTCATGCTCCACCACACTGCGCACGGATAGCGCATGCCTGTCGCCGCGCAGCATGACCCAAAAGCCCATCAAGCCGGTGAGAAAGCCGGTGACCACCCAGGCCGACAGCAGGGCGAACAGCGCGATCTGCCCATAGCCCAGCCAAGGGTTCTCATACTCAGGCTGCACGCCGGCAAACAGGAAACCCGCCAGGGCCGTGGTCAGCACCGTCAGCACCGCAAAGGTCCAGCGGCGGCGCTGCGCAGCGCCCTCCCATTCCTGGGCTGGCCGGTTTTCGGGCGATGCGGGAGGGCTGGTTTCGGTGCGACCGGTCAGCTTGAGAAGCAGGGCTGTGCCCATGCTGTTCCAGAAGCCGCGCCAGGGCACGGGTGCCATGGACCCCCGGTGGACGGGCGGCGCGGTGACGGCATTGGGATGCCGTTCCTCGCGCAGCGTGCTGCGTTGGGGGTGATGGGGCACCGGGGGGCTTACTCGGGAAGAATGATGTGCGTCCATGTTTCACTCACAGCGTTGTTGTCGTGTTGAAGAAAAGCGCGCAGCTCGATCGGGCGATCGGCCTTTTGGCGCTGTACGCGAACGGTCATGCGCCACTGCTCGGTGGCGGGATTGCGGTAGACGATGTTTTCCAGCACCTTGCCGTTGGCATCGCTGGTCACCACGGCTTTTACGGTCGCGTCAGCGGGCAAAGCCTTGAGGGCGGGGCCGTCGAAATCGACCACGTACTGCGCCTGCTGGCGCAAGGCGGCAGCGGTCTCTTTGGTGTAGCCCACGCCCCGGCGCGATTGCGTGGCCCAGGCCCCGGGCGGCCGCTGTTGTTCATCGCCTTGCCAGCTCAGCTCGTAGGCAAATTCCAGGGGCTGGCCGGGGGCGGGCATCTGGGCAGGCACCCAATACGCCACGATGTTGTCGTGCGTTTCGTCGGGGGTGTTGAGCTGCACCAGTTCGACGCGGCCAGCGCCCCAGTCGTGCAGGGGGCGCACCCAGGCACTTGGGCGGCGCTCATAGCGGGCCTCCAAGTCCTCATAGTTCGACCATTGGCGGTCGCGCTGCATCAGGCCAAAGCCTTTGGGATTTTTGGTGGCAAACGATGTGACCAGCGTCTGCTTGGGGTTTTGCAGCGGACGCCAGAGCCATTCGCCTTCGCCCGTGGCAATCATCAGCCCATCGGAGTCATGGACCTCGGGCCGAAAGTCTTCTTTGCGGGGCTGGTTCTCGCCAAAGAAAAACATGCTGGTCAACGGCGCAATGCCCAGCGTGGCGATGGGCTTGCTGCCCGTGCTGGGCCGCACAAAAATGCGGCTGCGCACGGTGGTGGTGGTCTGCGTGCCCGGCTGGATGTCGAAGCGGTAAGCGCCGGTGGCGCGGGGCGAATCCAGCAGCGCATACACGGTGACCTGCGTGGACAAGGGATCGGGCCGCACCAGCCAGAACTCGGTGAAGCGTGGGAACTCTTCGCCACTGCCCCCCACGGTGTCGATAGCCAGCCCGCGCGCTGACAGGCCGTACTGCTGACCCTTGCCCAGTGCGCGGAAGTAGCTGGCGCCCTGGAAGACCACCAGCTCATCCTTGTAGGCGCTGGAGTTGAGGTGGTTGTGCAGACGAAAGCCCGCAAAGCCGAGGTCGCCCCAGGCCTCAGGCCGCACCTGGTTCTTGCCGTAGTCGAAGTCCGCACGGCTGTAGCCGATGTGGCGCGCGCCCTGCGGTGTCACCTCGTTGATCAGCACCGGCTCCTTCTGGTACAGGCCCAGGTGGAAGAACATGGCCTCGAACGGCAGCTTTTCGGCGCGCCACAGGGCACGGTCGGGGCGCCAGCGGATGTCGCGCACCTGGTCGTAGTTGAGTTTGGCGAGGTCGGCGGGGAGCTTGTCGCTGGATGCGCGATAGGGCTTCTCCGCCCGTTCCCGGGCGATGCGGGTGACGCTGTCGAAATCGAAGCTCTGGGCCTGTGCGGCGCCTGCCAACAGGGTGGCGGCCAGCGCTATCGCGGCCTGTGGGAGGCGGCCGGTGAAGCGTGAACAGTGAGAAAAAACAGCTTGCATGCTGAGACTAGGGCAAACCCTGTGCCAGCTTCAAAAAACTGTTTTAAATCAATGGCTTAAGTCATCAATTGCATGTAAGCAGTTGTGCGACTCGTGGATTGGGGGGGAAATCCAGTGTTTTTGTCGCCGAATGGCGACAGTTTGGCAAGGCGCTAGAGAAAAACTGAATCAAATCAACGACCTAGTCGTGTCGCTCATCAGCGACGTCTTCGTTGTCCACAGCGTCGTTCTTGAAGTTTCCGGGGGTCAATGCGTGCTTTTGCAGCAGCCGGTAGAACTCCGTGCGGTTGCGCTGTGCCAGGCGCGCCGCGTCGGCTACATTGCCATCCGTCATCTTGAGCAGGCCCACTAGGTACTCGCGCTCAAACCTTTGCCGGGCCTCGGCAAAGCTCAGCACCTGGGTAGATGGCGTGCGCAGCGCGCGCTGCACCAGCGTCAGGGGCACCAGGGGCGTGGTGGACAGGGCACACACCTGTTCGACGACGTTGTAGAGCTGGCGCACGTTGCCAGGCCAGGCTGCCAGGGTCAGTGCCTTGAGCGCCTCGGGTGCAAAACCTGACAGGCGCTTGTCGTACTTGCGCGCCAGCTTGTCGAGAAAGTGGTTGGCCAGCAGTGCGATGTCTTCGCGCCGGTCTCCCAGGGTGGGCAGCGCCAGCGTGACCACATTGAGCCGGTAGTAAAGGTCTTCGCGGAACTGGGCCGTGGCCATGGCGGCTTCCAGGTCGCGGTGCGTGGCTGAGATGATGCGCACGTCGATGGGAATCGACTGGCTGGCACCCACGGGGCGCACCGCGCGTTCCTGCAGCACCCGCAGCAGCTTGACTTGTAGGGCGGGCGGCATGTCGCCAATCTCGTCGAGCAACAAGGTGCCGCCTTCCGCCGCCTGGAACAGCCCCTTATGGTTGCTCACTGCGTCGGTAAAGGCCCCTTTGACGTGGCCGAACAGTTCGGATTCGAGAAGGGCTTCGGGGATGGCGCCGCAGTTGACCGCCACAAAGGGGTGGCGCGCGCGCGGGCTGGCGCGGTGGATGGCCTGGGCCAGCAACTCCTTGCCCGAGCCGCTATCGCCCAGCAGCAGCACACTGGCGTCCGACTGGGCCACCATGTAGGCCTCGGCCAGCAGGTCGGTCATGCGGTTGGAACGGCTCACGATGTCGGCACGCCATGCTTCATGGGCGTGGGCATGTGTGACGGCGGGGGCGCTCAGGGCAAGTGCCTGGGCAATCTTTCCCAGCAGTTCTTTGCCGTCGTAGGGCTTGGTGAGGTAGGTGAACACCCCGCGCGAAGTGGCTTCCACCGCGTCGGGAATGGTGCCGTGGGCAGTGAGCAGGATGACCGGCAGCGAAGGGTGTCGCGCACGCACTTCGTCGAACAGCGCGAGGCCATCGCGCCCAGGTAGGCGCACATCGCTCAGCACGAGCTGTGGGCGTGCCACGTCCAGCTGCGCTAAGGCCGCCTCGGCCGAGCCCACGGCGACCACGTCGTATCCGGCGGCCTGCAAGCGCAGCGACAGCAGCCGCAGCATGTCGGCATCGTCGTCCACCACAAGGACGCGGGCGCGGGGCGTTGTGCGGGATGGGGTGGGGGCAGCTGCCATGGCGGTTTCCTTTGACACCTTCCTGAGCGATCAGGGCGTGGGGCGCTGGGGGCTACTGCCCGGGGGCGAGGCGGGGGCGGCAGGAAGCGGGGCCGGGCGCGTGGTCAGGCTGCGTTCGATGGCGCGCACGGCCTCCAGCCGTTCGTTGAGCTGGTCGTTGCGGCGCTGCGCCTCGCGCAGTTGCTGGCCCTGCCGCTCCAGCTGGTCTTCCAGCCTGCGTTGCTGCAGAAGCCGCGACTCCATCAGCCGCGCCAGGGGGTGGAGGGCTTGTGCCGCTGCCGTCGTGTTGCTCATCACCCGCTGCACCAGGCCCAGGGCACGGGCCGTATCGACGGGCTGGCGCGTCTGGGCCAAAGCTGCGGCCAGAAGGAGGGGGGTCTCCACCGAGGCATCTTCCGCCTCGCCCAGGCGGGCAATCTCTTTGGCCAGCTCTGCGGGGGCCATGCGCAGGGTACGGTCCGTTTGCGCCAGCACCTGCAGGACCGGGATGGCATCCGAAGGAGCGCTGGTGGCGGCGGCCGGGTTGGGGCTGGGGGATTCCGTAGCCACCGGGGCTGGCGCGGGGGCGGTCATGGGCGGAACAGGCGCTGCAACCGCTTGGGGCGCCGTCGCATTGCATCCGGCCAACGTGATGGCTGCAGCCAGCAACATCACCCATACCGGAAAGTCCAGGGCGCGCATGTTGGTGGGGTGGACGGGAAGACAACTAGGCAGCATGCGGTAGTTCCATGCGAAAAAAGGTGTGGACGCCATCTTCCACCAGCCGCACCTGGCCGCCGTGGGCGACGATGTACTCTTGGACGATGGAAAGCCCGATGCCGGTGCCGCGCACTGCGTCGTCCGGCTGGCGGATGCCACGGTAAAAAGGTTCGAACACGCGGTCACGGTCTGCCTGGGCCACACCGGGGCCCTGGTCCGAAACGTCCACGCGCACGCAGCCCGCATGGCGCGAGAGGGACAGCCGCACCGTTCCCCCTTTGGGCGAAAAACGAATGGCGTTGGACAGCAGGTTGCTGATTGCCGAGGCGATTTTGTCGGCGTCAATGGGCAGAGAGATGGCGGATCCTTCCACCAGAACCCGCAGGCCCCGGGCTTGCCATTGCAGCCGCTGGGCTTCCACCTGGGCTTCCAGCAGCGCGAGCAGATCGGTGTCGCGCCGCTGCAGCTGGCGTGCCTCAAAGGCTGCAGCATTAAAGCGCAGCAAGGCTTCAATCTCACCTTGTAAAACCAATGTATTGTGGTGAAGGATCTGTGTAACTTCGCGCTGGTCGGCATTGAGTTCACCGGTCACACCGTCCTGCAGCAGCGCCACGCCCTCGCGCATCGCGGCCAGCGGCGTCTTGAGTTCGTGCGAGACATGGCGCAGGAAGCGGGCCTTGTCCGAATCCAGTTCCAGCAGCCTCAGGCGCAGCCATTCCAGCTGCTGCCCCACGCGGCGTACATCGTCGGGGCCGGAGATCACCACGGGCGCTTCAAGCTGGTTCTCGCCCAAACGCCGGATCGTGCCTTCCAGCCGCTTGAAAGGACGGGCAAGCCAGATGCCGAGCGCCAGGGCCAGGACGAGCGCCAGGACGATCACCCCTACCACCTGGTGCGTCACGTTGCGGCGGCTCGCTTCCACCCGGTCCTGCAGCGCGCGGTTACGTTGTGCATTGATCTCCTGGACCGATTGCACGATGGTGGTATGCAGCGCTTCAAGCGTGACAAATTCTTCCGCTACCCGTTGCTCGTTTTCCAGGGCCCGTTCCGGCGGTGCATCCAGCAGTGCCTTCACGGCGTCAAGATGCGCACGCCACTGGCTGGCCTGGTCTTCGGGAAGGCCGCCCTGGTGCAACTGGTCGAGAACGGCTTGTGCCTCTACGGACATTTCGTTGAAGCTGCGCCGCAGCGGCGCATCCCGCAGCACCAGGGACTGGCGCGCCGCGCGTTCCAGGGCCTGCCCGCGCTGGTTCAATGCCTGGGCCGCTGTGCTCAGCGTGGTGGCCTCGGCGGCACCAAGCCGGCTTTGCACCATGAGCTGTTCCAGGGTGTACAGCGCCCGCAACGAGCTCACCCCCAGCAGTCCCGCTATGAGCAGAAAGGCCAGCAGCAAAAGCTGCTGGAACGAGAGGCCGTGCAGCGGGCCGTCGGCCTTGCGAAGATCCGCGCTTGGCGGGGTGTCTGCCGTCATTGCCAAGGGCGCCGGGTGCGCGTCAGGCTGCGACTGCCGCCTCGCGGGTGAGCACTTCGCCGCGCAGCGTGTAGGCCTTGGCTTCGGTGATGGTGACATCCACCATCTGGCCTACCAGGCGTGACTGACCCACAAAGTTCACCACGCGGTTGCATTCGGTACGGCCCATCAGCTCGGTGGTATCGCGCTTGGAAGCGCCTTCCACCAGGATGCGCTGCACCGTGCCCACGCGGCTCTCGCTGATGGACTTGATGTTGGCGTTGATGACGCCTTGCAGGTGCTGCAGGCGGCGCAGCTTTACGTCGTGCGGCGTGTCGTCGTGCAGGCCAGCCGCTGGGGTGCCGGGGCGGGGGCTGAAGATGAAGCTGAAGCTGTTGTCAAAGTGGATGTCGTCAATCAACTTCATCATCTTGTTGAAGTCGTCCTCGGTCTCGCCGGGGAAGCCCACGATGAAGTCGCTGCTCATGGCCAGGTCGGGGCGGATGGCGCGCAGCTTGCGCACCGTGCTCTTGTATTCCATGGCGGTGTAGCCGCGCTTCATGGCCATCAGGATGCGGTCGCTGCCGTGCTGCACAGGCAGGTGCAAGTGGCTGGCCAGTTTGGGCAGCTTGGCATAGGCCTCGATCAGTCGGGGCGTGAACTCATTGGGGTGGCTGGTGGTGTAGCGGATGCGCTCGATTCCCGGAATGTCGGACACGTATTCGAGCAGCAGGGCAAAGTCGGCAATCTCGGCCGTGCCACCCATCTTGCCCAGGTAGGCGTTCACGTTCTGGCCCAGCAGGGTGATTTCCTTCACGCCCTGGTCGGCCAGCCCAGCCACTTCCACCAGCACGTCGTCAAACGGGCGGCTCACCTCTTCGCCCCGGGTGTACGGAACCACGCAGTAGCTGCAGTATTTGCTGCAGCCTTCCATGATCGACACAAAGGCCGAGGCGCCCTCCACGCGCGCGGGCGGCAGGTGGTCGAACTTCTCGATCTCAGGAAAACTGATGTCCACCTGCGGCTTGTCCAGGCGCTCGCGCTGGTTCAGCATCTCGGGCAGGCGGTGCAGGGTTTGGGGTCCAAACACCACGTCCACATAGGGGGCGCGCTTGATGATCTCGGCGCCTTCCTGGCTGGCCACGCAGCCGCCCACGCCAATCTTCACGCCGCGTGCCTTCAGGTGCTTGATGCGGCCCAAGTCGCTGAAGACTTTCTCCTGCGCTTTCTCGCGCACGGAGCAGGTGTTGAAGAGGATGAGGTCGGCTTCGTCCACGTTCTGCGTGGGCTCGTAGCCCTGGGCGGCATTGAGCACGTCGGCCATCTTGTCCGAGTCGTACTCGTTCATCTGGCAGCCGAAGGTTTTGATGAAGACTTTTTTGGCCATGGCAGGCTCTCTTGCAATCAGAAAGAAAAAGGGCGGAGCACCGCAGCGCACCGCAAACATTCGAGGACCGCGCCGAGGCACAGGGCGCGGCTGATGGGTCAACGCATCACTTGCGGATGGCGTCGTACTCGGTGCGGTAGTTGCGCTCGACCGTGTCGCTGCCCTTGCGTGGCTGCTCGGCTTCGCCCTGGGTCAGGATCCAGGCGGTGATCAGCATGCCGGTGCTGTTTTCGATCACGTAGTTCACCTTGTAGCTCTGCCCCAGCACCGTGTGCATCATGACCAGCGTGTTCTGAGGGCTCAGCAGGCGCATGCCGGGCGCCAGGCGGATGGTGCGGCCATTGAGCGTGGCCTCCGATGCCGTGTTGAGGGTCAGGGTGCCGCGCTGGGCCGCATCGGGAAAGGTCCGCATGCCGCCAAGCCCGGGCTGTACCTGGGCGGACACCGGCAGGGCGCCACAGAGCAGGGCGCAGGCCACTGCCGCGATGAGCTTTCGCGCGGGTGCCGTCGGCGAAGTGAGGGAGAAAGCAGGCGAGGAAGTCGTGGTGCAGCGGTTCATGGTTTACATCCAGGGGCTGAAACAGCGATTCTAAAAGCGGGGCCAATCCCGCAGTTCTCAAAAATAATAGCTGCTCGCGCTTGGTTTTAAAGGATTTCCGGCGGTTTCCCATTGAAAACCAATGGTACCAAGCGTCGGCAGCTATGATTTTTTCGGTGCGGCTGCCCAATAAAAAACCCACAGTGCGCAGGCACTGTGGGTTGGATTTGGTGGTCGTAGGTGGACTTGAACCACCGACATCAGCATTATGAATGCTGCGCTCTAACCAACTGAGCTATACGACCGCAGTCCAAGATTATAGAACAAAAATTATTGGTGTGTGAAGTTCGCGGTGCGCTTGTTCATGAAAGCGTCCATGCCTTCCTTCTGGTCCTGGGTGGAGAACAGGGCGTGGAAGAGGCGGCGCTCGAACATCACACCGTCCGACAGGCTGCCTTCGAAGGCGCGGTTGACCGACTCCTTGGCCGCCATCACGGCGATCTGGGAGAAGCCTGCAATGATGATGGCGGCACCCAGCGCTTCGTCCATGAGCTTGTCGTAGGGCACCACGCGGCTGACCAGGCCGGAACGTTCGGCTTCCACCGCGTCCATCATGCGACCGGTCAGGGCCATGTCCATCGCCTTGGATTTGCCCACTGCGCGCGGCAGACGCTGCGTACCGCCTGCGCCGGGGATCACGCCCAGTTTGATTTCGGGTTGGCCGAATTTGGCGTTTTCAGCGGCGATGATGAAATCGCACATCATGGCCAACTCGCAGCCACCGCCCAGCGCAAAACCGCTGACAGCGGCAATGACGGGCTTGCGGATGGAGCGGATCGCTTCCCAGTTGCGGGTGATGTAGTCGCCCTTGTAAGTGTCTGCGAAACTGTATTTCGCCATGGCGCCAATGTCGGCGCCTGCGGCAAACGCCTTTTCACTGCCTGTGACGATGATGCAGCCGATTTTTTCGTCCGCATCAAAGGCCTTCAGTGCCGAGCCCAGCTCATCCATGAGCTGGTCGTTCAGCGCGTTGAGCTGCTTGGGCCGGTTGAGCGTGACGATACCAACCTTGTCCGCCTCAATGCGAACCTCGATAGTTTCGTAAGACATGAAATCTCCTGGGTTTATAGGTAGTTATGAAAGCACGAACGAATATACCCAAGCATGCCCGAACCTATGCGTTGGTAGGTAGAACACCGTACCAATCCGGTGTCATGTCCCTGGCTCAGTTCAACCAGCGCCCCAGGGTGCCAGCGTTGGCAATCGACAGGCTCACCGTATCTGGCACCGTGGCGGTGGTGGTGCGGGAGGTCTTCTTGGGGGGGGTGGACGCACTGCGGGCCGACAGTTCGAGCGGCAATCGCAGCAGTCGGCCGTCCCGCGCCACTAGGGCCGTCAAGGATGTCTCGGTGCCAGCATAGAACGCCACATCTTCCAGCTTGCTGATGCGCCACCCCTGGCCTTTCACATCGATGCCCAGCCACTCATCGCCAGCCGCCATGCCCGCCTTTTCCGCAGGGCCACCTCGCAGCACGGTCTTGATTTGCACGCTGTGGTTTTCTCCCACCCGCAGCCCCAGCCGCTGCGCCCATTGGGGGGGCTCCGCCTTGAGCAAAACGCCGTTGGCTTCCAGCAACTCTGCCAGCGGCAGTTCTGCGGTGCTGTGCACCCACCGCGCCAGTTCTGTATCGAAGGGCCGGTCGGACAGTTCTTTCAATACTGCCAGCAAATCGTCTTGCGACATCGGGCCGCCCTGGCACCGCAGCCACAGCGTGCGCATGACCTCATCCAAGCTGGTCTTGCCGTCGCGGCGCAGGGCCAGGTCCAGGCACAGGGCCACCAGCGAGCCCTTGGTGTAATAGCTGACCGTCGCGTTGGGGGTGTTTTCGTCCTGGCGGTAGTACTTGACCCAGGCGTCAAAGCTGGCTTGCGCCACGGTCTGCACGGCCCTGCCTGGTGTCTGGAGCACCTGGTTGATGGTTTTGGTGATGAGCTTCAGGTACGCAGCATCGTCAATCAACCCTGCTCGGCGCAGCAGCAAATCGTCGTAGTAACTGGTAAAGCCCTCGAAAAACCACAGCAGCTCCGTGTAGTTTTCGCGGTTGTAGTCGTATTGGGCAAAATCGGCGGGGCGCAGCCGCTTGACGTTCCACGCGTGGAAGTACTCGTGGCTGATCAGGCCCAGCAGCGTGGTGTATCCATCACCAGTGCGGGCCTCATCGACCCGTGGCAGGTCGCGCCGGCCACAGATGAGCGCGGTGGAGTTGCGGTGCTCCAGCCCTCCGTAGCCGTCGCCCACGGCGTTGAGCATGAACAGGTAGCTCTTGAAAGGCGCCTTGCCTTCACCATGCCAGAAGCGGATTGCGGTCTCGCAGATCTTCTGGGTGTCTGCAAGCAGGCGCTTGCCGTCAAAAGAGGGCGCTGCACCAGCCACCACAAAGCGGTGCGGAACGCCGCAGGCCGTGAAGCGGCCGGTCCAGAACAGGCCCATTTCCACCGGGCAGTCAACCAGCTCGTCGTAGTTCGCCGCAGCGTAGAGGCCAAAACCCTTCTTGTCTGTCTTGATGGGGTGCAAGCCGGTGGCCACTGACCAAGTGGCCGTAGCAGGCGTGCTGGCAATATCGAGCGTGTGGCGCTGCGTTTCCTGGCCCTGCACGCGCAGGCACAGGCTGGTGCCGTTGAAAAACCCGCGCGAAGCGTCCAGCCAGGCCGTGCGCACCGAGGTGTCGTAGGCGCAGACGGCGTAGGACAGCACAAGGGGCTTGTTGGGGCTGCATTCAGCTTGCCACCGATGCTTGTCCAGTTGCGTGAGCTTCACTTCCCGCGTACCCTGGTGGGCTTTGAGCTCTTGCAGATTTTTGGAGAACTCCCGCACCAGATAGCTACCCGGAATCCAGATCGGCAGCGAGACCTCTTGCTGCGCCGAAGGGTGGGGAATCGTCAGTGAAATGCGAAACAGATGACCGTGCAGGTCCGCTGGCTCAACGTGGTAGTGAATGGCGACGGATTCTGGCTTGCGGGTTGAGGGCATGGGCAACTGCAGGTTCGGGCCTTGTGGTCAGATGGCGCGGCCCGTGGGCACGGGGCCTGCGCGCATGCAAAACGCGTATTAGTTGGCGGCAGGGGTTTCGCTGCTGGCCTCGGCCAGGCGCTTTTCCACTTCCTTGGCGCCGATGGCTCCCGGCACGCGGGCGCCGTTGGCAAAAATCAGCGTAGGCGTTCCTGTGATCTTGTGCTTGCGGCCAAATGCCAGGTTGCGCTGCAAGGCGCTGGTATCGCAGCTCGCTGCAGGCACAGGCTTGTCCCGCACCATGAGATCCTGCCAGGCCGTCACCTGGTCTTTGGAGCACCAGATGTTGCGCGATTTTTCCGCAGAGTCGGGGCTGAGGATGGGGTACAGGAACAGGTACACCGTCACGTTGTCCACGTTCTGCAGATCGCGTTCAAAACGCTTGCAGTAGCCGCAGTTGGGGTCCTCAAAAACGGCCAACTTGCGTTTCCCGTCGCCGCGCACAATGGTGAAGGCGTCTTTGAGGGGCAATGCCGAGAACTCGACGGCTGTGAGCTTTGCAATGCGGTCTTCGGTCAGATTCCGGCGCACTTTCGTATCGATCAGTTCACCCTGGATCACATAGTTGCCCTTGGCGTCCGTATAGAAAAGGTCCGTCCCGATGCGTACCTCGTAGAGGCCCTTCATGGGGGTGGGGCGCACCTCGTCAATCTTGTCCATTTGGGGAATGCGTTCAGCGAGCGCCTTGCGGATGTCCGCTTCTTGTGCAGTGGCGGCAAAGCCGGAGGCCAGCGCGGCGGCAGCGAGCAGGGTGGGAATCAGTTTCATGGTGTTCTCGTTAAAACGGTCTGGTGGCTTCCAGAGGGCGGCCACCGGTGTGGTCAGTAATTTCCCATGGCCTGGCGGGCCACGAAGTGCTTCAGCGGGCCGCTCAGTTCAAAGCCCTTCATTCCCCAGTTGCGCAGCGCCTGCAGCGGCCCTTCCTGGCGGGAGAAGAGTTGTTGCAGGCCATCCGTCGCCAATCCCATCGGCAGCAGGGCTGCCTTGCGCTCGCGCTCGTAGCCCCGCAGCAAACGTACATCAGCCACACTGCGCCAGTAGTCGCGCCCATGCAGTGCGCTGGCCAGGGCTTGGGCGTCTGCCAGTCCCAGGTTCAACCCCTGGCCTGCGAGCGGATGCACGTTGTGCGCCGCGTCACCAGCCAGCACCCAGCTGCGCGGGTTTTTTCCGGTGGATGGCAAGCTGCCACACCAGCGGTCTGCTTTTGCAAGCTGCAGGGGCCAGGCTGCTCGTTCCGCACTGAGCGTCAGCGACCCCAGGGATTCCCGGCTGGCCATCTGGAGCTTCTGCGCGAATTCTTCAGGGGACAAGGCCATCAGCGGCGCGACATGTTCCTGCAAGACGGACCAGACAACCGCCACGGAGTTCCCCTGCGGCCCGCCCAAAGGCAAAAAAGCCAGAATGCCGTCGGGCAAAAACCATTGCCGTGCTACCTGTTCGTGGGCGCGTTCACACTGCAATCGGGTGGCGATGGCGTGTTGCCCATACGGCGTCACCTGAAAACCCACACCAAACTCTTCGCGCGTGCTGCTGGCGCGGCCCTCGCACACCACGGTCAGGGCCGCTGGCACGGGGACATCGACCATTTCCACCTGGGGCTGGTAGCGCAGAGCTTCGGCGAGGCGGGCCTCCAGGGCGGGCACGTCAACGATCCAGGCCAGGGCTTCCACCCCTTGGGTGGCCGCATCAAAATGCACGGCGCCATCCCGGTCTCCCTGTACCTGCATGGATCGCACGGCTGTGGCGTGCTCTGCATCGGGCCAGCTGCGAAGCGATTCCAGCAGTTTGCGCGATGCTGCGTTCAGCGCATAGGCCCGCACATCGGCGGTTGCGGGGGCCTTCGGGCCGGGTGCAGGTAGCAGGGCCACTTTCAGCCGCTCGCGGGCCAGCAGCAGTGCCAGCGTCTTGCCCACAATGCCGGTGCCGCGAATACAGATATCAAAGGTTTGGGCCATGGCGGCATTGTAGGAGCGGGCCTGGGCCCTTGGGCGCGGTGCAAAATCGGGCTCGCTGTCCAACTGGTCATTTTTGAGGAGCACCTTCGCGTGAGTTTCCACCCTGATTCCGATCTGTCGGGCACCATCGCGCGCCTGTTTGTCTATCCCGTCAAGTCGTGTGCCGGCATTGAAGTGCAGCAGGCCTTGCTCACCGATACGGGGCTCGATCTGGACCGTGCCTGGATGGTGGTAGACGCTGAGGGCATGTTTGTAACCCAGCGCGCGCTGCCGCGCATGGCGCTGATTCGCCCGCAGCTCAAAGGCGATGAGATGGTGCTGCGTGCGCCTGGCATGCTGGCCTTGCATGTGGCCATCGATGCGGTCGAGGCGCCCGCCACAGTGACCGTGTGGCGCGACACGGTGCCCGCATGGGACATGGGTGCCGTGGCGGCGCAGTGGTTTACGGACTTCCTCGGTCAGCCCTGCCGCCTTGTCCGTTTTGATCCTGAATACCGCCGCTTGTCCAGCATGGAATGGACGGGCGGTGTCGAGGCGCCGAACCAGTTTGCCGATGGTTTTCCGTTGTTGCTCGCCAGCCAGGCATCGATGGATGAGCTGAACGTGCGACTTCAGGCTGCAGGCCATGCCGCCGCTGGGATCGAGCGGTTTCGGCCCAATGTGGTCCTGGCCGGGGTGGACGCACACGACGAGGACCGAGTGGATCTGGTGCGTGTGGATGCGCAAGAGGGTGAAATCCACCTGCAGCCCGTCAAACCCTGTTCGCGGTGCCCCATTCCTGACATCGACCCCGCGACAGCCGAAAGCAACCCATCGGTGGGGGACACCCTGCGGACCTATCGGAAGGACCAACGGCTCGATGGCGCCATCACGTTCGGAATGAATGCCATCGTGCGCCAGGGGGCGGACCAGATGCTGCGCGTGGGTCAGCGGGTGGCGGCCAATCTGCGCTTCGACTGACGGTGTGAACATGGCGTGAAAGGGTGATAGCTGGCTGGCCCGTAAAATCGGCGGTTTGTCTCCGAAATCCAGAAAGCCCTGCCATGAGCCTCCAATGCGGCATCGTGGGCTTGCCCAACGTCGGCAAGTCCACCCTTTTCAACGCGCTGACCAAGGCCGGCATCGCCGCCGAAAACTATCCGTTCTGCACCATTGAGCCCAATGTGGGCGTGGTGGAAGTGCCTGACCCCCGCCTGCAGCAGCTCGCCCAGATCATCTCGCCCGAGCGCATCGTGCCCGCCATTGTCGAGTTTGTGGACATCGCTGGTCTGGTGGCTGGTGCCAGCCAGGGTGAAGGCCTGGGCAACCAGTTCCTGGCCCACATCCGCGAAACCGACGCCATCGTGAACGTGGTGCGCTGCTTTGAAGACGACAACGTGATCCACGTGGCTGGCCGCGTGGACCCGATCTCGGACATTGAAGTCATCCAGACCGAGCTGTGCCTGGCCGACATGGGCACTGTGGAGAAGGCGCTCAATCGCTACACCAAGGCTGCCAAGTCGGGCAACGACAAGGATGCCGCCAAGCTGGTGGCGCTGCTCACGCGCATCCAGGCTGCGCTCAATGAAGGCAAGCCCGCCCGCTCGGTCGAGATCACCAAGGAAGAGCAGCCGCTGCTCAAGTCCCTGTGCCTGATCACCGCCAAGCCCGCGATGTTCGTGGGCAACGTGAGCGAAGACGGCTTTGAGAACAACCCTTTCCTCGACCGCCTCAAGGACTACGCCGCCAGCCAGAACGCCCCCGTGGTGGCCATTTGCGCCAAGATGGAAGCCGAGATGGCTGAAATGAGCGACGAAGACCGTGACATGTTCCTGGCCGAAATGGGCCAGACCGAGCCCGGCCTCGCACGCCTGATCCGCGGCGCCTTCAAGCTGCTGGGCCTGCAGACCTATTTCACTGCGGGTGTGAAGGAGGTGCGCGCGTGGACCATCCACATTGGTGACACGGCACCCCAGGCGGCCGGCGTGATCCACGGTGACTTCGAGCGCGGCTTCATCCGTGCGCAGACGATTGCCTTTGACGATTTCATCGCCTACAAGGGTGAGCAGGGCGCCAAGGATGCTGGCAAGATGCGCGCCGAAGGCAAGGAATACGTGGTCAAGGACGGCGACGTGCTGAACTTCCTGTTCAACGTCTAAAAATCACTGAAAACGCCATCGGGTTATGGCCCGGTGGCCCGCAATCCCTGCAGGGCCCCTGGCATGCAGGGATTTTTTACGACCGTTTGGCAGGGGGGCACGCATCCCCCTGAGCATCGATTTCTATGAACACTGGAATCCTCTACGCCGCCCTGGCTTACATCGCCTGGGGCCTGTTCCCCTTGTATTTCAAGCAGGTGGCAGACGTGCCCTCGCTCGAGGTGGTGATGCACCGCACACTGTGGTCGCTGGTGTTTGTATTTGGCGTACTGATGGTGCGCAGGCAATGGTCGTGGATGGGGACCGTGCTGCGCCAGCCCAAGGTGCTGGCGGCATTTGTGCTATCTGCGATGCTGCTGTCGGGCAACTGGCTTACCTATGTGTGGGCGGTGCAAAACCAGCACGTGGTAGACGCCAGCCTGGGCTATTTCATCCTTCCGCTGGTCAACGTCGCGCTGGGCTTTGTATTTCTGCGTGAGCGGCCTCGCTCGGGCCAATGGATGGCGGTGGCCGTGGCGGCCGCTGGCGTGCTGTGGCTGGCGGTGCAAGCTGGGCGCCTGCCTTGGATTGCACTGTTGCTGGCCTTGAGTTTTGGCTTTTATGGGTTGTTGCGCAAGGTTGCTGTGCTGGGCGCACTGGAGGGTCTCGCGCTGGAGACGCTGGTGCTCGCGCCGGTGGCCGCCGTTGTGCTGGGCTGGTGGGCGTGGCAAGGCCAGGGTGCGCTGGTGCAGGGCACGCCCGCCACCGTCGGCTGGCTGCTGCTTGCGGGCCCCATGACGGCAGTTCCGCTGCTGCTGTTTGCGGCGGGTGCGCGCCTGATCCCGATGTCCACCTTGGGCATCCTGCAGTACATCTCGCCCAGCCTGCAGTTTGCGCTGGGCGTGTGGTTGTTCCATGAACCGTTCGAGCCAGCGCGCCTGGTGGGGTTTGTCTTGATCTGGGCGGCGCTGCTGGTCTACAGCATGGAAGGCTGGTGGACGCGTCGGCGGGTTATAGTGGCCTGAAGAAGGGCCGAGTGCTCCCCGCACCGCATGCGTGGGACCAGGGGCTGGGAGTCTTTCCGATGGGGCTCGCGTCGCATTCATTGCACAGATTTGCTGCGCCGCTGGTGGCGCTACTGGAAAACACGGAGCGCGACGGTGTCAGTTCTGCGTAAGATGCGCGGGCTCGTCTGCCGGGTGTTGGTGCCTGCAGCCTGCGCATTTCGGTGAAGCATCACCCGAACGAACCCGGGCTCAGGCCTGCCTCCACATGTTTTTTGGTCGCAAGAATCCGTTTTCGGCGACGGACGCCTTTCCCCTGTCCGACGCTGTCATGGAGTTCGATGACTCGTCTTCAGCCATGGTGCGCCCGGCCCGTCGCGCGCTGGATGGAATGGGGCCGCGCAGTGGGCGCAGTGCGCGCGAAAAATGGTTGCTGGCCGCAGGGCTGATGGGGCTCTATGCGCTGGCGATGCTGGGGTTTTGTGCGCTGGGCATGGTGGACCTCCAGGTGCTCGCCGTGTTGGGCGTGCTGGTGGCTGTGGTCTGCGCGACCTTCTGGGGCATTTTCAACACGGGCTTGCACAAGAATGTGCGGCATCGGCACCTGAAGCTGGCCATGGTGGCTACAGCGCTTGCGTGCATGCTCGGCATTGTCTACCTGGCGCCCGTTACGCAAATCCTGTTGGCGCCATTCACCTTTGTGGCCGTGGCCTATGGCATTTTCACTGTGCCACGGCCCACCCTGCTGGCACTGGCGGCCTGCATGTTGTGCCTCTATGCCGGGGTGGTGGGGCTGCACTACCTGGAACAGCAGAACAACGCCCTGCTGCGCCTGGAGGCATTGCATTGGGTGGCTCTGGCGGTCTCTCTGCCCGCCTTCATTGCCCTCATGGGCCGGGTGCAGCGCCTGTACCGCAGCCTCTACCATGCAAGCCGCAAGATCAAGAACATCCAAGAAGACGCCCAGCGCGATCCGCTGGTGGGATGCTTCAACCGCCGCTACGTGTTGGCCGCGCTGGAAGAGCAAAAACAGCTGGCCGACGAAAGTGGCATCCCGTTGTGCCTGGCCGTGCTGGACATTGACCACTTCAAGCGCATCAACGATGAGCTGGGGCATCTGGGGGGCGACGAGGTGCTGCGCACCTTTGCGCGCATCGCGCAGCAGGGCGTGCGCGGGGGCGATGTGTTTGGCCGGTATGGGGGTGAAGAGTTTCTGCTCATCTTCCCTGGCACTTCGTTGCTGCCTGCGCTCAATACCTGTGAGCGCATTCGCGCGCAGGTGGAAACCCATGCCTGGACCGGATTGCTCAAGGGCCGGGTGACGGTATCGGTCGGGGTGACGCAGTATGTGTTGGGGGAATCGGTGCTGGAGTTCTTCTCGCGGGCCGATACCGCCATGTACATGGCCAAGGAAGGCGGGCGCAACCAGGTGGTGGTCGAGGAGCCAGTTGCCAAAGGCGATTCGCAGCTGTCGGACTTGTCGATCTCCAGCAGCAACGTTTTCCTATAGCTGCTGGCCGTTGTTTGCGCTGGCCGGGTTGACAAGCGGCCTTCGGTGTTCACACTGAACGCCTGTTCCCATCCCCCGCGTTGGGTGGCATGGCTGCCTTTCGCGCTTGCGCGTTGGTGCCTTTCCCCCGCGTCCGTTCCATGCCCTTACCCACCGACCTGTCGGCCGAATTCGCCACCGCCCAGCAGCGTGTGCGTCTGCTGCAGCAACAACCGCAGGCTTTTCCCCACCCTGTAGAGCGCGTGGAATGTATCGAGACCCACATCTCCTGGGTGCTGCTTGCGGGTGACTTTGCCTACAAGCTCAAGAAACCCTTGCAGCTGGACTTTCTGGACTTCAGTACCCATGCCCTGCGGCACGCCGCCTGCGAGGAAGAGCTGCGCATCAATCGCCGCACGGCGCCGGGCCTGTACTTGGGCCTCGTCGGTTTGGTGGGTCAGGTGACTGCTGGGGCGGATGGCGCCCCCACCACGCTTCAGGTCGTGCCGTGGAAAGACGCTCTGCCAGGCGCCGAACCCGTCGTGTGGATGCGACGTTTTGCCCAGGACGCACTACTCGCCACTGCACTGGATGCGCATCGCGTGTTGCCTGCGCAGATCGACCAGCTGGCGTGCCATGTGGCGCAGTTCCACGACGCAGCCGCCATCGCTGCAAGCACCGACAGCTGGGGCACGGCGGCTGCGGTGCAAGCGCCAGTGGATGACTGTGTGGCGGCTCTGCGCGCACCCGTGGCAAGCGCGTTGCCCGGTCAGGGCCCCCTGCTAGCGCAGGTGGTCGGCTGGTGCCGGCACCAGGGGCGGACCCTGGCCACCACATTCGAGGCACGGCGGGCAGCCGGTCGGGTGCGCGAATGCCATGGCGATTTGCATCTGGCCAACATTGTACTCATCGATGGCGAGGCCCAGCTGTTCGATGCCATCGAGTTCAACCCCGCCTTGCGCTGGATCGACTGTGTGGCCGATATCGCCTTTGTGGTGATGGACCTCGCGGCCCATGGCCGGGCCGATCTGGCCTGGCGGTTTTTGAACCGGTGGCTGGAGCACACGGGAGACTACGCGGGCCTGTCCGTTTTGCGGTACTACGGAGCCTACCGCGCGTTGGTGCGGGCGCGGGTTGCTGCCCTGCGGCTGAATCCAACCTGCGGTGATGGCAGTGCGCAGGCTGTGCAAGCCCTGGAGGAATATCTGGAACTGGCGGCGGGTTTTGCGGGGCAACGGCCTGCGCGCTGGCCGGTGGCGCGCCCTGCTGCGTTGTGGCTGGCCCATGGCTTTTCGGGGGCGGGCAAGAGCACCCATGCGCTGACCCTGGCGTGCCACCGTGGATTGGTGCGCTTGCGGGCGGATGTGGAGCGCAAGCGCCTGTTCGGCCTGGCGCCTAATGCTTCCAGCGACGGCGTACCTGGCGGCATCTACACCGCCGAGGCTACATTCCGCACGCACCAGCGGTTGGCGCAAGTGGCACGCGAGGTGCTGGTGGCAGGCTACTCCGTGATCGTGGATGCCACCTTGCTGGACCGCGATGCCCGCGCGCTTTTCCTGGCCCTGGCCGATTCTGTGCAAGTGCCCTGCCACATCCTGTCGTTCGAGGCCCCCTTGCCGGTGCTGCGCGAGCGTGTGCGCCAGCGCGCGCTGGCCGGAGCCGGTGCGTCAGAGGCGGACGTGGCCGTGCTGGACGCCCAGTGGGCCCGCGCCCACCCGCTGCAGTCCCACGAAGAGGCGATCACGCTGCACGTGGACACCACGGTGCCCGTGAACTGGGACCGTCTATTGCCGCCCTGATCCCGGTGGCTTCGGCGGGCCACTACATCGCCAGATGCCCTGGCATGAAGTACAGCAACACGCTCGTCATAACCAGATAGCGGAAGAATTTGCCCACAGCCATATAGGCCAGGCAAGGCCAGAACGGCAGCTTGAGCCAGCCTGCCACAGCACACAGCGGGTCGCCCACCACGGGCAGCCAGCTCATCAGGCAGGCGGGGGCGCCAAAGCGCCGAAGCCAGTTCAGCGCGCGAACTTCAGTGGCATTGCCACGGGCCTTGTCCACCACCTTGTGAGCGCCCAGGCCCATCCACCAGCTCACACCACCGCCCAGCGTGTTGCCAACCGTGGCCACCAGGATGGCGGGCCAGAAGAGTTCAGGGTTGATCTTGATCAAGCCGAACACCGCAGGCTCCGAGCCCAAAGGCAGCAGCGTGGCGGAGATGAACGCCACCACAAAGACCGTGCTCAGGCCGAACTGCGGCAGCGCAAGCCATTCCAGCAGCTGGTGCATCCAGATTTCCATAGGGGCCAAGTGTAGGGCTGCGCAGCCGGTGCTTTGGTGCCAGGGGGCGCTGTCCTACGCCGGGCTGCGCCATCTGCGCATGGCCTGCAAGGGGCTCCTTTCTTATCGTGGTAACCACACCGTCCCCCGAAAAATTCCCAAGGAGGAGGCCGCATGCAACGTTTTGAACCTCACGTCTTCCCCAGCACCACCCCTCAGGCTGGTGCGCCTGTTGGCTCTCGCTGGCTGCCGCTGGCGCTGGCGCTGCTGATGGCTGCCTGTGTGCACAGCCCACAGGCAGCGGTGCCTGAACTGCAACCCGCTGAGGTGCATGTCGCCAGCCCTTGCAGCGAAACTCCTTCTGCGCGTGCCGCCTTGCAGCGGGTGGGCCAGGAATTGCAGGCGCAGGGCATGGTGTTGCAAGCCACCTGCCCGGCCACTGGTGGCGGCTGGGTGGTGCAGGTGCGTGTGGTGGATGGTATGAAGGCCAGCAAGGTGGTGCGCGGGCCGCTGGCCGACGGGCACGACGTGGACATGGGAACGCCTGCGGGTGCGGCGCTGGCAGGTGCAGAGTCGGCCGCCCAGGGCTTCTCGCCCGATGTGCTGCACAACCGCGCCTGGCTGCGTGCGACGATGGCCCGCCACCAGTTTGAAAACACCCCCGATGCTTGGTGGCACTTTGCGCTGCGCGGCGCTGCACCGGTGCACACCGCGGACGCTGACCTCGCCGCGCGATGACCTTGCTCCCTGCGGGGTGGTACTCGCCCCGGCTGCGCGTGAGGGTGACAAAGCCGTCCGATTTTCAGCGGTCGAGATATTTCATTTGCTGAAATTTTGAGCAGGTACAATCCTGCCTCCTTTTTCAGCATCTGCTGCTGCCTCCCTATCCCACCCCGCCCATGCACATCGGCCACATTCCTTTGGCGAACCGGTTGTTCGTCGCCCCGATGGCGGGCGTCACCGACCGGCCGTTCCGCCAGCTGTGCAAGGCGCTGGGTGCGGGCTATGCGGTGAGCGAGATGGTGACCTCGCGCAAGGACTTGTGGAACAGTCTCAAGACCTCGCGCCGGGCCAACCATGAAGGGGAGCCGGGGCCCATTGCCGTGCAGATCGCTGGCACCGATGCACCGATGATGGCCGAGGCTGCGGTCTACAACGTGGAACGCGGCGCGCAGATCATCGACATCAACATGGGCTGCCCGGCCAAGAAGGTCTGCAACAAATGGGCGGGCTCCGCCCTGATGCAGAACGAAGCGCTGGCAGTGGAAATTGCCGCTGCGGTGGTCGAGGCCTGCGCGCCCTTCAACGTGCCTGTCACGCTGAAGATGCGCACCGGCTGGTGCCAAGAGCACAAGAACGCCGTGGCATTGGCGCGGCAGTTTGAAAGCGTGGGCATCCAGATGCTCACCGTGCATGGCCGCACGCGCGAGCAGGGCTACAAGGGCCACGCGGAGTACGACACCATCGCAGCCGTCAAGGCGGCGGTGAAGGTGCCCGTGGTGGCCAACGGCGACATCACCTCGCCCGAAAAGGCGCGCGACGTGCTCGCTGCCACTGGCGCCGACGCGATCATGATCGGCCGCGCCGCACAGGGCCGACCATGGATCTTCCGCGAGATCGGCCACTTTCTGGCCACGGGCGAACACCTGGCGCCGCCGCTGGTGGCCGAGGTGCGCCGCCTGCTGCTGGACCACCTGCAAGACCACTACAGCCTGTATGGCGAGCTGACCGGGGTGCGCAGTGCGCGCAAGCACATTGCCTGGTACCTGCGCGCGCTGCCGGGCGGCGAGGCCTTCAGGCAACACATCAACACGATCGAAGACTGCACCACGCAGTGGCAGGCCGTGGCCGACCACCTGGACGCCCTCGGGCAACAGATGGACCGGCTGCCTGCCGTTACGGGCTTGGACGCAGAACCAGAAGAACAAGAGGGATTGGCTGCATGAGCAAGAAACACATAGAAGAATGCGTGCGCGAGAGCCTGCAGGGCTACTTTCGCGACCTGGGCGGCGAGACGCCCGATGGCATGTACGACATGCTGGTGCGTGTGGTCGAAAGGCCGCTGCTGGAAGTCGTGATGCAGCAAGCCGACAACAACCAGTCCCGCGCGGCCGAATGGCTGGGCTTGAACCGCAACACGCTGCGCAAAAAGCTCGTCGAGCACAAACTGCTCTGACGTCATTGTGTTATTTGCTATTTAATTTGTAGCTGCTTGCGCTTGATGGATAAGCGCTAGAGCCTGTTTTTATTCAAACTCTCCCCCCCCACACCATGAACGCACTTCTCTCCGTCTCCGACAAGACCGGCATCGTCGAATTCGCCCAAGCGCTGCACGCGCTGGGCATCAAACTCCTGTCCACCGGTGGCACCGCCAAGCTGCTGGCCGACAAAGGCCTGCCCGTCACCGAAGTGGCCGAGGTCACCCAGTTCCCCGAGATGCTGGACGGCCGCGTGAAGACGCTGCACCCCAAGGTGCACGGCGGCCTGCTGGCGCGCCGCGAGCTGCCCGAACACATGGCAGCGTTGAAGGAACACGGCATTGACACCATCGACCTGCTGGTGGTCAACCTCTACCCCTTTGAAGCCACCGTGGCCAAGGCCGGCTGCACGCTGGCCGACGCCATCGAGAACATCGACATCGGCGGCCCCGCCATGGTGCGCAGCGCCGCCAAGAACTGGAAGGACGTGGGCGTGATCACCTCGGCCGACCAGTACGACGCCGTGCTGGCCGAGCTGAAAGCGGGCGGCAAGCTGTCTGACAAGCTGCGCTTTGCGCTATCGGTGGCCGCATTCAACCGCATCGCCCAGTACGACGGCGCCATCAGCGACTACCTCTCGTCCGTCACGTTCGAAGAAGAAAAGCTGTCGGAAACCTACGTGCCTACGCGCACCCAGTTCCCCGGCCAGAGCAACGGCATCTTCACCAAGGTGCAGGATCTGCGCTACGGCGAAAACAGCCACCAGCAGGCCGCGCTGTACCGTGACCTGCACCCCGCGCCCGGCTCGCTGGTAACCGGCGTGCAATTGCAGGGCAAGGAGCTGAGTTACAACAACATCGCTGACGCTGATGCGGCGTGGGAATGCGTGAAGAGCTTTGACGCCGCCGCCTGCGTGATCGTCAAGCACGCCAACCCCTGTGGCGTGGCCGTGGGCCTGGACGCGCTGAGCGCCTACAGCAAGGCCTTCCAGACCGACCCCACCAGCGCTTTCGGCGGCATCATCGCGTTCAACCGCGTGGTGGACGGCCCGGCCGCCCAACAGGTGAGCAAGCAGTTTGTCGAAGTGCTGATGGCCCCTGACTTCACGGCAGAGGCGCTGGAGATCTTCAAAGCCAAGGCCAATGTGCGCTTGCTCAAGATCGCGTTGCCCGCACACGGGGGCAAGACGGACTGGGAACGCGGCCGCAACGCCATGGACGCCAAGCGCATCGGCTCGGGCCTGCTGCTGCAGACCGCCGACAACCACGAGCTGTCGCTCATCGACCTCAAGGTCGTGACCCAGAAGCAGCCCACGCTGGAAGAAATGGAAGACCTGCTGTTCGCCTGGAAGGTGGCCAAGTACGTCAAGAGCAATGCCATCGTCTTCTGCAAAGGCGGCATGACCATGGGCGTGGGCGCTGGCCAGATGAGCCGCCTGGACTCGGCCCGTATCGCCAGCATCAAGGCGGGTCACGCAGGCCTGACGCTGCAGGGCACCGTGGTGGCCAGCGACGCCTTCTTCCCCTTCCGCGACGGCCTCGATGTGGTGGTGGATGCGGGCGCCACCTGCGTGATCCAGCCCGGTGGCTCCATGCGCGACAACGAAGTGATCGACGCCGCCAACGAGCGCGGCGTAGCCATGGTGTTCAGTGGCGTGCGCCACTTCCGCCATTGATTCGACCGGCGGTCATCCAACAAAAAGCGGCTTCCAAGGAAGCCGCTTTTTTTATGCCCGTTGTCAGGATGAAGTTGAGGTTCAGGTGCCGAAATTCATCGGCAGTCCGACATAGTTCTCGGCCAGCGACACCGAGGCTGCGCGCGAGTTCACCAGGTAGTCCAACTCGGCCTCCTGGATCTTCTGGCCGAACTCGCCTGTCTCGGGAAAGCGGTGCATCAGCGAGGTGAACCACCACGAGAAGCGCTCTGCCCGCCACACGCGGCGCAGGCAGCGGTCGGAGTAGGTGTCGATGCCCACGGCGGATTTCTCTGTGTAGAAGTCGGTGAGCGCGGTCCACAGGTAACCCACGTCGCTGGCCGCCAGGTTCAGGCCCTTGGCGCCCGTGGGCGGAACGATGTGGGCCGCGTCGCCCGCCAGGAACATGCGGCCAAACCGCATGGGCTCGGCCACAAAGCTGCGCAGCGGGGCAATGCTCATCTCCAGCGCCGGGCCGGTGACCAGATTGGCACGTGCCTCAGGGTCCAGGCGGTTGCCCAGCTCGGCCCAGAACTGGTCGATGGTCCAGTTCTCGATCTTGTCGGTGTTGGGCACCTGCACGTAGTAGCGGCTGCGGGTGGCGCTGCGCATGCTGCACAGCGCAAAGCCGCGCTCGGTGTTGGCGTAAATCAGTTCGTGCGAGACGGGCGGCACATCGGCCAGCACACCCAGCCAGCCAAAGGGGTAGACGCGTTCGTAGGTCTTGAGCAGGTCGGCCGGGGCGCTGGCGCGACACACGCCGTGGTAGCCGTCGCAGCCTGCGATGAAGTCACAGGCCAGCTCGTGAGTCTGTCCGTCCTTCTGGTAGGTCACGCGGGGGCTTTGGCCTTCGAAGTCGTGCACTTGCACGTTCTGCGCGTCGTACACGGTGGTCAAGCCTTCTGCCGCGCGCGCGTCCATCAGGTCGCGCGTCACTTCGGTCTGGCCGTACACCGTGACGCGGCTGCCGCCGGTCAGCGCATGCAGGTCGATGCGGTGGCGCTGCCCCTTGAACAGCAGCTCGATGCCGTCGTGGGGCAGGCCCTCGGCATGGGCACGGGCACCAACCCCAGCCTGGTCCAGCAGGTCCATGCTGACCTGCTCCAGCACGCCAGCGCGGATTCGGCCCAGCACGTAGTCGGGGCTGCGCTGTTCGATGATGACGGCGTCAATGCCGGATTTGTAGAGCAACTGGCCGAGCAGCAGACCGGCGGGGCCTGCGCCGATGATGGCAACCTGGGTACGCATGGTGGACAACCTCACAAAGGCGTTAGAAAGCGGTAAAGGAACAGGGCCAAGCGTAGGTTGATCCATGTCAATTGAAGCCCGGCCCACGCCGCTATCGTGCGATTGATGGATCTGATGTGCGATCATCGCGCAATCTTCCATAGCCTCGGCTCACCTCCAGTCTTCGACAGGGCGTCCGACCCCAGGCGCCCCAAGCAAACCATGACCACCGTTCCCATCGCCAAGGCAGATTTCATCGCAGGCATGGCCAAGGGCATGGCGGTGCTGGAGAGTTTTGACACCGAGCGCCAGCGGCTCAATGCCACACTGGCCGCGCAGCGCACGGGTCTTACGCGCGCGGCGGCGCGGCGGCACCTGCTGACGCTTGCGCACCTGGGCTATCTGGAGACGGATGGCAGCTACTTCTGGCTGGCGCCCAAGGTGCTGCGGTTTTCAGGCAGCTACCTGGCCTCGGCCCGCCTGCCGCGTGTGCTGCAGCCCACGCTGAACCGGCTGGCGGCCCAGACGCAGCAGTCGTTTTCGGCCGTGGTGCTGGATGGCAGCGAGGTGGTGATCGTGGCGCGCAGCGGGGTGTACGGCGCGCCGTCGCGCGTGCTGGCCTATGGCCTGCACCTGGGGGCGCGGCTGCCGGCGCACCCCACATCCACGGGGCGCGTGCTGCTGGCGGCATTGCCTCCTGCGCAACTCACTGCGTGGCTCAAGGCCTGCTCACTGCACCGCCTCACGCCCCACACCATCACCCAGGTCGGCCCGCTGCGGCAGGTGATTGCCAAGGTGCGGCGCGATGACTATTGCCTGGCGGTGGAAGAGCACGAACTGGGCGTGCACGCGCTGGCCGTGCCCCTGCGCAACCTTCAGGGCGACACGGTGGCGGCGCTCAATGTGGTGGCGTCGCCCAAGCAGGTGGATGAGAGCAGCCTGCAGCGCGACATGCTGCCGCTGCTGCAGGAGGCCGCCCGCGAGTTGCGCGGGCTGCTGTAAGCCTGAGCTTATGCCGCGACAATGCGCCCCGTGCCCGCCGCGCCCGCCAGCACCTTCAGAGATTTGTCGGTGCTGGCCGTGTAGTTGCGGCTGGTGATGGTGCTCACGTACACCCAGTCGGCGCGGCACTCAGTGGCGGTGGCAGTCAGCACCATGTAGCCACGGCGCGAGGTATCGCAGTACTTCAGCGGCGCGATGAGCTGCTGCAGCGCACCGGCCAGTGTGGCGGGGTTTTCGTTCGGCAGGTATTCCTCAAACCCCGGCGAGGTGACGGACGAGGTGGCAAATTCCACACCCACGGCATTGCCGCTCATGTCCCGCAGCTCGTTGGCCCAGGCGTTGTGGGTGTCGCCCGACAGCACCACCAGGTTCTTGCCCAGGCTGCGCGAGGTGGCCAGCACCGTCTCGCGTGCCACCTGGTAGCCGTCCCAGGCGTCCAGGTTGTAGGGAATGGAGGGCTGCGCCAGGATGGCCTGCTCGGCCGGTGTGAGACTGGCGGGCGCTGTCTGCGCGCGTCCCACCAGGGCCGCGTACTGGCTGACGGTGACGCCTGCGCCTGGTTGCAGCGTTTCCATCAGGATGGGCGCTGGAATGTTCATGTGACCCATCAACACCTGCTGCCCCAGCACCTGCCAGGTAGCGCTGGATGTGGCCATCTGCTGCTGAAGCCACTGTGTCTGCGTGGTGCCCAGCAGCTGGCGACTGGTGCTGCCCACGGCGGCGGTGAATGCGGCAGCGTCAAAGCCGGTGGCAGTGAAAAACTGGCCGTAGTCGAGCTGCTCATCACGTGCCACCACGCGGGTGTCGAGCATGTGCAGCGCCACCAGGTTGCCAAAAGCAAAGCTGCGGTAGATCAGCTCGGGCTGCGCGTTGCGGGTGGGCATCCACTCGTGGTACGCCTGCATGGCCGCGGCTTTGCGCGCGCTGAAACTGCCTTCGGTGGCGCTCTGGTGGTTTTCTGCGCCGTTGCTCCAGGTGTCGTTGGTGATCTCGTGGTCGTCCCACACGGCGATCATGGGGGCGGCTGCGTGCAGGTCCTGCAGGTCGGAGTCGGTTTTGTATTGGGCGTGGCGCTGGCGGTAGTCGGCAAGGCTCAGGATCTCGTGGGCAGGCTGCGACAGGCGCCCCAACGCGCCTGCGTTGGCTGACGCATATCCACCCCGGGCATATTCATAGACGTAGTCGCCCAGGTGGACGGTGGCATCCAGGTCATTGCGGCGGGCCGCGTCGGCATACACATTGAAGTAGCCGGCGGGGTAGTTGGCGCACGAAAACACGGCCAGCTTGACCTGCGCCACGCTGCCGGTGGGCAGGGTGCGCGTGCGGCCGGTGGCGGTGTGGGCAGCGTACGCACGAAAGCGGTAGTAGTACGCAGTGGCCGCCTTGAGCCCGGTGGCATCGACCTTGACGGTGAAGTCCTTGCTGGCCAGCGCCGTGGTCTTGCCTTGGGCAGCGATGGAGGTGAAGTTGCTGTCTGTGGCAAGTTCCCATTCGACAGGGATATCGCTGGTGTGGCCAGCGGGTGGGGTCACCCGTGTCCACAGCATCACGCGGTCGGCCAGCGGGTCGCCGCTGGCGATGCCGTGTGCAAACTGCACGGCAGGCGCATCGTCATCGCCGCCGCCGCAGGCCGCCAGCGGCAGGGTGCCCAGCGCGGCTGCAGCGATGCCGAGCTGGCGCACGAAGCGCCGCCGCCCGGCATCGGCCTGCGCAGCGTCGCGGAAAGGGTGGGAGGTAGAGACGAGGGGTTTGTGTGCCATGGCGCGGGTGGTGTGGGGTAAAACACCCGAGCCTGCCCGCATTGCATGACGGCCGCGTGAAGCGAGGGCGCTGCGCCCTCTGCTACAAAAAAATATCAATAAAAAAAGCCTCTAGCGCTTGGTGGTAAAGCGCTGGCAGCTATTATTTTGATAGTCCTTTGAACACTTCGCGCGCGGCAGCCACGGTGGCGGCAATGTCTTCGGGTGTGTGGGCGGCGCTGACAAAACCGGCCTCGTACAGCGCAGGTGCAATATAGATGCCGCGATCAAGCAGGCCGTGGAACAGCTGGTTGAAGCGCGCGCTGTCGGTCTTGAGCACCTGGGCGTAGTTTTGGGGCAGCTCGGGCATCAGGAAGAAGCCGAACATGCCGCCTTCGCTGTCGGTGCTGAAGGGCACGCCTTCAGCCGCCGCCGCAGCGGCGAGGCCATCAACCAGGGAGCGTGTGGTGGCCGACAGTGCGTCGAAGAAGCCCGGCTTCTTGATCTCGCGCAGCGTGGCCAGCCCACAGGCCGTGGCCACCGGGTTACCCGACAGCGTGCCCGCCTGGTACACGGCGCCCAACGGTGCGAGGTTTTCCATGATGGCGCGCGGGCCACCAAAGGCTGCCAGCGGCATACCACCGCCAATGACCTTGCCCAGCACCGTGATGTCGGGTTTGAAGCCGGGGATGCTCTTGGCGTACACGCTCTGCGCGCTGCCCAGGGCCACACGGAAGCCCGTCATCACCTCATCCAGCACCAGCAGCGCGCCGTATTCGGTGCACAGCTCGCGGCAGCGCTTCATGAACGGCACGCTGGCGCGCACCAGGTTCATATTGCCCGCGATGGGCTCGATCATCACGCAGGCCAGTTCCTTGCCGTGCAGGGCAAAGGCCTCTTCGAGCTGAGCGACATTGTTGTACTCGAGCACCAGGGTGTGCTGCACCACCTCGGGCGGCACGCCCGCGCTGGTGGCGTTGCCAAACGTGGCCAGGCCCGATCCGGCCTTGACCAGCAGCGAATCGGCATGGCCGTGGTAGCAGCCTTCGAACTTGATGAACTTGCTGCGGCCTGTGGCGCCACGGGCCAGGCGGATCGCGCTCATGCCCGCTTCGGTACCCGAGCTGACGAGGCGGATCATTTCCATCGACGGCACGAGGCTCAGGATTTCCTCGGCCAGCTCCACCTCGCGTTCGGTCGGTGCGCCAAAGCTGAAGCCTTCGAGCGCTGCGCGCTGCACGGCTTCGAGCACAGCGGGGTGGCCGTGGCCCAGGATCATCGGGCCCCAGGAGCCGATGTAGTCGATGAAACGCTGGTCGTTGGCGTCCCAGAAGTAGGCGCCTTTGGCGCGCTTCACAAAACGCGGCGTGCCGCCCACGGCCTTGAAGGCCCGTACGGGGGAATTCACGCCGCCGGGGATCAGCGCCTTGGCGCGTTCGAACAGGGGGATATTGAGATCAGTGCTTGGTGTCATGGGGGGGCATCACAAAGCCTTCGAGGGCCTGTGCTTCGTCAATCGGGGGTTCTTCTTCGTCACCATCGGCCTCGTCATCGTCGGGCTGGGCCCAGAACATGCGGTCGGGCACGATGTGCCCCATGCCTGGGCGAAAGCCGGCATCCAGGCAGCGGTCGAGGTAGCCCAGAGCTTCGCTGGTGGCTTCGCCCAGGTCGTTGCCGCTGGCCACCAGGGCCGTGAGGGCCGCCGACAAGGTATCGCCGGCGCCGGAGAAGGTGGCGTCGAACAGTTCGAACTTGCCACTGCCCAGCACGGTCTGGGGGGAGGCCAGCACATTCTCTACAAACTGCTCGGGCAGGGGAATGCCGGTGACCAGGGTATAGGGCACGCCCATTTCGGAGGCGGCCCGGGCAATGTCGCGCGCCGTGGGGCTGCGGTCGCTGGTCCAGTCGGGCAACAGCCAGCGCCACAGGGTGCTGTGGTTTCCAACCAACACCGAGGTCTGCGGTAACAACAATTCGCGGAAGGCATCCAGGTACTCGTCGATCAGCTCATCGCGCCACCAGGACAGGTTGGGCATGTACGCTATCACCGGGACTTCATCATAGTCTGTGGTTATCTCGGCGATAGTGCTGATGTTCTCCGGACTGCCCACGAAACCGACCTTGATGGCCTGGACCGGCAGGTCTTCCAGCACGGCCCGGGCCTGCTCGGCCACCGCCTCGTCGTCAAAGCTGAAGTGGTCGAAAATCTGCGCCGTGTCGCGGGCATAGGCGCCTGTGACCACGGCAATCGGATGCCCGCCCACGGAGGCAATGGTGGTGATGTCGGCTGTCAGTCCGCCAGCGCCGCTGGGGTCGCTGGCATTGAAGACGAGCACGCATGCAGGGCTTGCGTCCTCCAAACCGTCATCTTCAATATCTATGCTTTCGGGGGGGGGAGGGGATGCTTTGATGGTCATGGACCAGATCCTGCTTGAGGGGTGGCACCGAAGCCGCAGCCCACGGAGATGACTAGATACAATCGTTGCATTCTATGTGAAGGCCCTTTAAGCTGTGATCGACTCTAAAACTTGGATGTGTTTGATTTGCGGTTGGATTTATGACGAAGCAGAGGGTTCACCTGAGCACGGCATTGCACCCAATACACCATGGGATCAGGTTCCGATGAACTGGACCTGCCCCGAGTGTGGGGCCCGCAAGGAAGACTTCGAGATGGTTCAGATTTGAGGCGCACCAGCATCATGTGCTGCTGCGTTGTTTTTTTCTCCATCAGGAGCAGTAACAATTGACTACAACAGGCGCATCTTTCAAAGTGCTCGTGGTGGATGACAGCAACACCATCCGTCGAAGCGCCGAGATTTTTCTCAAGCAGGGGGGGCACGAAGTCTTGTTGGCCGACGACGGCTTTGATGCTTTGGCCAAAGTCAATGATTACCAGCCTCAGCTGATTTTCTGCGACATCCTCATGCCCAAGCTCGACGGGTACCAGACCTGCGCCATCATCAAGCGCAATGCCCGTTTTGCAGATACTCCGGTGGTGATGCTGTCCTCCAAGGATGGTGTATTCGACAAAGCGCGCGGGCGCATGGTCGGCTGCCAGGAATATCTCACCAAACCGTTTACCAAAGACCAGTTGCTGCAAGCCGTGCAGCAATTTGGCAATGCCCAACAAGGAGCGATGTAATGCCCATCCAGAAAGTATTGGTCGTCGACGACTCGAAGACCGAGTTGATGTTTTTGACCGACCTGCTTCAGAAAAAAGGCATGCAGGTACGCACCGCAGAAAATGCCGATGAGGCTTTCCGCCGTCTGGCGGAGGAAAAGCCCGACCTGATCCTCATGGACGTTGTCATGCCCGGCCAAAACGGCTTCCAGCTCACACGTGCCATCACCCGCGACCCGCTGTACGCCGATGTGCCCATCATCATGTGCACCAGCAAGAACCAGGAAACGGATCGCGTCTGGGGGATGCGGCAGGGTGCGCGCGGCTATATCACCAAGCCCGTGGATCCCGCTGAACTGCAGGCCAAAATTGACGCTCTGAACTAAGGCTGCGGCGCGTTCATGGCCAACCGCGAAGCCCTGCGAGAGCTCCAGACCCGACTTGCCAGCCGCCTTCAGGCTGCAAGAACCGAAGGGTCCTCTGTTTCATCCTGGCTGGCTGTCGAGTCGGCCGGGAGTTTTTACTTGCTGCCACTGGGTCAGTCGGGGGAGATCTTTCCCTGGGTCTCGATCCAGGCGGTGCCCTACACCCAGCGGTGGTTTCTGGGTGTGGCCAACCTGCGCGGCGGACTGGTCGGCGTGGTGGATCTGGCAGGCCTTCTGGGCTCAGCCGCTCCGCGCACGGAGCAGGCCTTGTCGGAAGCCAGCCTGCTGGCCTTCAATGCCGCCCTGGAGGTCAATGCAGCGTTGCTGGTGGATCGCCTTGCGGGCCTGCGTGGGACCGATGCATTTGTGTCTTCTGAGCCGCCCGCCGAGGATTCGCCCGCGTTCTTTGGCACCACCTATATCGATTCCAGCGGCACACGCTGGCAGGAGCTGAACTTGCAGATCCTGTCCCAACATCCCGCTTTCCTGAGCATCAGTGCTTGAGTTTTTCTGTAAGGCTGCACCATGTCCGTCGTCAATCAATTTGGAAAACTGTTCAACCGGAAACCTGCCACGCCGGAAACCGGCGCGACTGCCGGCGCCGCCGACGACGGGCAGGATCTTCTTGCCACGGGTTCGCTGGATGGTGCGCAGCTGCGCGACACCTACCAGGCTGAAGCGATGAACAGCGTGCAGGGCGATCCAGATGGTTATTCGCCGGAACTGGCCGCATCGGACGCAGAGGAAGACTTGATCGCGCTGCCGGTGCTGGGGCGTGCCACGGCCGCCGCTCACCAGCGTCGATTGCTCGCGCTGCTTGGTATCGGTGTGGCAGTTCTTGCGTTGATTGCCTTCTGGGTGCTGCAGCAGGCAGACCGATCAGCTCAGCAGCTTGCGGCTACCGGCCAATCCCTGATGCAATCACAGCGTCTCGCCAAGTCCGTATCTCAGGCCCTGGTGGGTAGTCCCCAGGCCTTCCCGGACGTGGTGGAAAGCTCCGGCGTGCTGGCGCGCAATGTGCGTGCCCTCAACGCGGGTGATGGCGAACTTGGCGTGGAATCCCTGGGCGAGCCCTACAAGCCCGATCTGGACGCCGTGAACCCGCTCATGGAACGTGCCGAGCGCAATGCCAGCGTGGTGATGGGTCAGCAGAAGATCCTGACCCAGGTGGGTGACGCTCTGCGCACCATCAACCGCCAGTCGTCTGACCTGCTGGAAATCGCCGAAACTGTGTCTTCGCTGAAACTCCAGCAGAACGCCCCGGCCGCTGAAATTTCTGCTGCTGGCCAGCTGGTGATGTTGACCCAGCGTATCGGCAAGTCCGCCAACGAATTCCAGACCATGGAAGGTGTGAGTCCTGAGGCCGTGTTCCTGCTGGGCAAGGACTTGAATTCGTTCAAGGAAATTGCCCAGGGCCTGCTGGACGGCAGCCCGGAACTGCGCCTGGCTGCCACCAAGGATGCCCAGACCCGCGAACAGCTGGAAGCTCTGGTGAAGCTCTATGAGCAGACCCGCACCCAGGCCAGCGCCATTCTGGGCAACCTGCAAGGGCTGGTGTCGGCCCGTGAAGCGCAGTCCGCCATCATTGCTGACAGTGAGCCTCTGCGCCGTCAGCTCGAAGGACTGCAAACCAAACTGTCGGCCCAGACGGGTGTGGGTGGCGGCCAACTGGCAGCTCTTGCGCTTGCTGGTTTGTTTGTGATCTTTTGCGGTGTGGGAATCTCTCGTGTTCAGCTGCTCGACAGCCGTGGCCGCCAGGCGGCTGCTGAAATGCAGCAGAAGGACGCCAAGCGCCAGGAGCAAGAAGCCAAGCGCGTCAACGACGCCAACCAGGCTGCCATTTTGCGTTTGATGAACGAACTGCAATCGGTCGCTGAGGGTGACTTGACGCAAGAAGCCACGGTGACGGAAGACATCACGGGCGCCATTGCTGACTCGGTGAACTACACGGTGGAAGAGCTGCGCCAACTGGTGGGCAGCGTGCAGAACACGGCCACCCGCGTGGCACAAACGACGGCTCAGGTGGACAACACCTCCACCGAACTGCTGGCAGCATCGACCGAGCAACTGCGCGAAATTCGCGAAACCGGCCGCTCGGTGCTCGACATGGCGACCCGCATTAACGAGGTGTCCACACAGGCGCAAGAATCCGCCACGGTGGCCCGCCAGTCGCTGCAAGCGGCTGACTCCGGTCTGCAGGCCGTGCAAAACGCCATCGGCGGTATGAACTCCATCCGTGACCAGATTCAGGACACCTCCAAGCGGATCAAGCGACTGGGCGAATCGTCGCAGGAGATCGGTGAAATCACGGAGCTGATCTCTGACATTACCGAACAGACGAACGTGCTGGCTCTAAACGCAGCCATTCAGGCCGCATCCGCTGGTGAAGCCGGTCGTGGCTTCTCGGTGGTGGCGGAAGAAGTGCAGCGACTGGCCGAACGTTCCGCTGATGCGACGCGCCAGATTTCTGCGCTGGTGAAGGCGATTCAGACCGACACCCAGGATGCCGTGGCCGCTATGGAGCGTTCCACGCAGGGTGTGGTGGAAGGGGCCCGCCTGTCTGACAGCGCCGGTACCGCACTGACCGAGATTGACCGCGTGTCGCGTCGCCTCGCCGAGCTGATTGAGCAGATTTCGTCTTCAACTTCGCGGGAAGCCGTTTTGGCCAACGAAGTGGCCGACAACATCCAGCACATTTTTGCGGTGACCGAGCAGACGGGTGAAGGTACCCGTACCACAGCGCAGCAGGTGCGCGAGCTGTCGCACATGGCTGAGGAACTGCGCCAATCGGTGGCACGGTTCAAGATTGCCTGACGCTGTAGTCATCAACCAGCTGGCTCATAGCAGCCGGGGACGAATCCATGTCATCTATTGATGTCAACAATGCACCGGCCGCGGATGGGACCCAGGGGGATCAGGACCTGGGCCCTTTGGCGTGGGTGCTTGACGAACTGCGCAAATCTCTGGATGGCGCTGTCAAGGCCATGCGCCGTTTTGTGCGAGATGCAGAAGCCGCACGCGAGTCGGATCTTGCAGCGCTGGACGCAGGCCCACTGCGCATCGCTCGCCAGCAGTTGCACCAAGCGTGTGGTGCGCTGGAAATGGTGGGCATGGGCCCTCCAGCTTTGGTTCTGCGCGCCATGGAGTCGGCAGTCCAGAAGTTCGTTCAACGGCCTGAGACCTGCAGCGACGATGCTGCCGCAGTGATTGAGCGTGCGAGCTTTGCGCTGATCGAATACCTGGAAACCGTTCTGGCTGGCAAGGCAGCGTCGCCTGTCGCGTTGTTTCCCCAGTACCGCGATGCCCAGGCCCTGGCAGGTGCAGACCGTGTCCATCCGGCCGATCTGTGGCCCGTGGAACGCCGGTTTCGCGAGCCTGAGGGGGCTGTTGCAGCCACGCCGCTGCCCTACGGGCCTGAGGCGCGTGCTCGCCTGGATGCGGCAGTTCTCAGAATCGTCAAATCCGGCGATCTCAGGGCTTCGTTGAGTTTGCGGGATACCTGCCTGGGATTTGTGGCATCCCAGCAAGACCGCCAGTCCCGCGCTTTCTGGAAGATATGCGCAGGCTTTTTTGAGGCTTTCGGCTCCGGCCTTTTGCCTGCAGACGTCTACGTCAAGCGTGTGGCATCCCGCGTGCTGATGCAGTACTCCACCCTTGCCAAGGGTGACACGACGATTGCAGACCGCTTGGTTCAGGATCTGCTGTTCTTCTGTTCGCAGGCCAAGCCAGCCGAATCCAACGAAAATGCGGCTCCGTCTTTGCAGGCGGTCCGGCAGGCTTTTGCCCTTGATCGGTTCAAGCCGGTGGACTATGAAGCAGCCCGTTTTGGCAGGTTTGATCCTGCCATGCTGGCGCAGGCACGCAAGCGAATAGCTGCTGCCACGGAAACCTGGTCTGCCCTGGCGGGCGGCGACCGCAACAAGCTCAAGCCGGCGGCGGACCAATTCAGTCTGGTCTGCGACTCGCTGCGCAAGCTGCACCCCGGTAGCGAAAGCCTCGCTCAGGCGCTGACCCGCGCGCTGGAATCCACCACCCGCTCGGGTGAACCTCCTTCGGCCGCGCTGGCCATGGAAGTAGCCACCTCGGTCTTGTATCTGCAAGCAGCCTTTGAAGAGCTGGATGCGGACGGCAATCAGATGGAAATCCGCGCGGGCCGACTGGCAGAGCGCCTGGATGCGGTGGGGGCGGGCGCTGAGCCAGAACCTCTCGAGCAATGGATGGAAGAGCTGTACCGCAGGGTCAGCGACAACCAGACCATGGGCAGTGTGGTGGACGAATTGCGCTCCACGCTCGGCGAGGCGGAAAAGGCGCTGGACCAGTTCTTCCGCAGCCCGCAGGACACTGCAGTCCTGGCAACCGTACCGGGGCATCTTGCCCAAATGCGCGGCGTGCTGTCGGTGCTGGGGCTGGACCAGGCATCGCTCGCCGTGGTTCGCATGCGCGACATGGTGGAGCGTTTGCTCATCAATGAAGTCCCCGAGTCGGACCGCCAGGGCGTGTTCGAGAAACTGGGCAACAGCTTGGGCGCCCTGGGCTTCCTGATCGACATGCTCAGCTACCAGCGCACCATGGCGCGCAAGCTGTTTGTGTATGACGAGGAACTGGGCGAGTTGCGCATTCTCACGGGCAAGAGTCGGCCGCGTGCCTCGGATGCTTTGGAAGAGACTCCTGCCAAGCTGGAGGAGCGGTCGGCCGTTCCCCTGCCTGACGTGGTGCCGCGTTTTCCTGTGCAGGAGCCGCTCAGCGAGCCGACCGATTTCGGTTCGCTGCCTTCGTTGCCGGACATTCCCGCAGCGACCGCCGCTGAGCCATTGGCTCCCGTAGAGGCGGATTCGCTTGCCCCTGATATTTCGTTCGATCTGCCCGCTGTGGCGGGCAGCGAGCCGGCGCCCTTGCCCCTGGCTGCGGCAGCGCCCGCACCAGCCCCTGCGCAGGTGCCTGAAGTCGAGGACGAATTGCTGGAGGTCTTCCTGGAAGAGGCGCGCGAGGTGGTAGTCAATGGTCTGGCTGCGATCGAGGTGCTGAAGGACGATCCGGGCAACCTGAGTGAGCAGACCACGCTGCGGCGTGCCTTTCACACGCTCAAGGGCAGTTCGCGGATGGTGGGGCTGAACGATTTTGGTGAGGCCGCCTGGTCGATGGAGCAGTTGCTCAATGCCTGGCTGGCTGAGCAAAAGCCCATGCACCCTGGTTTGCTGCAGCTTTCTTCCGACGCGTTGCGGGCCTTCAGCCGCTGGGCGGACGACATTGCGGCGGGCCAAGCCTCTGGCTGGCAACCGGACGCGTTCCGGCAATCTGCGGATGCCATGCGCCTGGATGGAACCCTGTTGCCACTGGTGGTGCCGTCTGCCGACGGAGAAGCCCCGGTCCTGGCTGAAGTGGCACTTGAGCCTGAGGTGGCTGTGCTGGATGACCTGCCTCCTGAGGTGCCCGCGCCAACGGTTGCAGAAGTTCCGAAGGTCGTGGAAGAAGAGCTGGCGATGCCGGACTTCGAAGCCACCGAAATTTTCGACCATGTGCCCGAACTGCCGGCAGAGGCAATCGCTCCAGCCCCCGAGGTGGCCGAGGAGATCGATTTCTCCGTGTTCGCCGCTGCGCTCAATGAGGCGCCTGCTGCTCCTGAAGCTATCGCCCCCTCCAGTGTCGACTTTGTTCTGGATCTCGAACTCCCAGACCTGGAACCTGTCGCGACCGCTCCCGAGGTGGAGGCTCTTTCGCAGGCACCCGTGGTGCCCGACGAACCTGCAGTGGATGAGGCCTTTGTTCTGCCTGTCGAGTCGCTCGATGACATCGAATCCCATGAAGTGCCGAGCGAGACAGGGCCCGAGCATCAGCTGTCGGGTGCCGATGGGTCGGAATCTGTGGGTCAGGATGTACCCGCCGAAGTCATAGAAGCAGCAGAGACTGTGGCCTTAGAGGCTGCCTCTGAAGTGCCGCAGGCCATCGAGGCCGTGCCGCAGGAGCCGGAAGACAGCGCCAGCGATGAAGCGGTGAAGGTCATTGACACCCTGCGCATTGGCATCCCGCTCTATAACGTTTATCTGAACGAGGCCGACGAGTGGTCGCGCCGATTGGTGACCTGCCTGCAGGAATGGTCGCTGGAGCTGCACGAACCTCTGCCCGATATGGCCGTGGCATTGGCGCACTCGTTGGCGGGCAGCTCGGCCACGGTGGGGTTCAATGCCCTGTCAGAGATGGCCAGGGTGCTCGAACACGCGCTTCAACACGTGACGCTGCAGTCTGGCGGCACACAGGAGCAGGCCCAGGCCTTCATGGCAGCGGCGGAAGACATCCGTCGTTTGCTGCACCAGTTTGCGGCAGGTTTCCTCAAGGAACCAAGTCAGGAGGTGCTGGAGCAGCTGCGCCAGATCCTGCAAACCGAGGTGGACAACACCTTGTCACCGCCTGAAGAGGAGGCTGCAGACGAGTTGTTGTCGGTGCAGGACCAGACTGCTCCGGTGGAAGCAGAAGTGGCGCAGCCACTGCCACCTGCCGAACCCGAGCCGGACCTTCAAGCCATGCCGGAGCCTGCGGCTGTTGTGGGCCCCAAAGGGCATGTGGCCCCTGCTTTGTCGGCCGTCATCCACGACCACGATCAGCATATTGATGACGCAATCGCCCATGCTGTGGCGCTCGGCTCGGATGTGGACGACGATATCGATGCGATTGACGTTATCGACCCGGATCTGTTCCCGATCTTTGAGGAAGAGGCTGCTGAGCTACTGCCACAGCTTGGTGGTGCGCTGCGCCAATGGGCCTCGCGCCCCGACAACCTTGGTGCCCGCAGTGAAGTGCTGCGTGCGTTGCACACCCTCAAGGGAAGTTCGCGCTTGGCAGGTGCCATGCGCCTTGGTGAGATGGCCCACCGGCTGGAATCCGCCATCGAGCAGCTTGACGCTGAGACGGTGACATCCGATCAAATCGAGCCTTTGCAGGGTAGTTTTGACGGCATCCAGGCGAACTTTGATGCGCTGCGTGCGATTGGCCAGGGGCCCGCCGATACGGTGGTTTCTCTGCCCGTTGAAACACCGCGCAGCCAGCCTGAAGCCTCCGAGGCCCCATCAGCTCCAGTGCCAGCAGCAGCACCCGCGTCTGCCGTGTCCTCTGCTCCGGCGGTGCGCCTGCCTGGTCCTTCGCAGCTCGCGCCTTTGCGTGTTGCTGCTAACCAGTCGGTGCGGGTGCGTGCCCAGTTGCTGGACCGGTTGGTCAATCAGGCGGGTGAGGTGATGATCAGCCGCTCGCGCCTGGATGTGCGTCTGGGTCAGTTCCGCAGCTCGCTGACTGACCTGTCGGGCAATTTGGACCGTCTGCGCCAGCAATTGCGGGACATCGAGCTGCAAGCTGAGTCGCAGATGCAGTCTCGCCTGGCCCTGTCGAAGGACTCGGCGGCGGGCTTTGATCCGCTGGAGTTTGACCGCTTTACCCGTGTGCAGGAGCTCACACGCATGATGGCCGAGTCGGTGAACGACGTGGCCACCGTGCAGCGCAACCTGCAGCGCGCGATGGAAGGTGCGGAAGACGACCTGATTGCCCAAGGCCGCCAGGCGCGGGAGCTGCAGCGCGACTTGCTGCGCACCCGTATGGTGGAGTTCGAAGGCATTGCTGAACGTCTGTATGCCGTGGTGCGCCAGGCCTCCAAGGAAACCAACAAGCAGATCAAGCTCGACATCACCGGCGGCTCCATTGAGATGGACCGTGGTGTGCTGGACCGCATGACCCCCGCGTTCGAGCATCTGTTGCGCAACTGCGTGGCCCATGGCATTGAAGATCCGCAGGTGCGCACGGCCGCAGGCAAGCCTGCATCGGGCACGATCACTGTGGAGTTGCACCACGAAGGCAACGACGTGTCGGTGGAGTTCCGGGATGACGGTGCCGGACTGAACCTGCCCCGTATCCGTGAAAAGGCGTTGGCGCAGGGCATTGTGGCGCCCGATACCGAGTTGAGCGATGCCGAAGCTGCCAACCTGATTTTCATGCCCGGGTTCTCCACGGCTTCCGAGGTGACCGGCTTGGCAGGGCGTGGTATTGGCATGGACGTGGTGCGTGCCGAGATCAATGCGCTGGGCGGTCGGATCGAGACCTCGACAGAAGCTGGCAAGGGCGCGGCCTTCCGCATGGTCCTTCCCTTGACCACGGCGGTGACGCAGGTGGTGATGCTGCGCGCGGGTGACCTCGCGATCGGCGTGCCGGCCAACGTGGTCGAGATCGTTCGGCGCACGTCTGCGGCAGACCTGGAGGTTGCATACCGCACGGGCCATTTTGATGACGGCATGGAGCAACTGCCTTTCTTCTGGGCTGGAGCGCTCCTGCAGGCTTCTTCCCGCAGCAACGAGCCTGCTGGAAAGACGCGCCCTGTGGTGATCTTCCGCAGCGCATCGCAGCGCATCGCCATGCACGTGGACGAAGTTCTGGGCAACCAGGAAGTCGTGGTGAAGAACCTGGGTCCGCAACTGTCCCGTTTGCCCGGCTTGGCCGGCATGTCGGTGCTGGCGTCGGGTGCTGTGGTGCTGATCTACAACCCCGTGGCGCTGGCGACGGTGTATGGCGACCAGGTGCGTGCCGCCAGCGCCGGTCTGCCTTCAGTGCTAGAGGCCGATGGCTCTTCGGGTGCGGGCAAGTCGGTCGTCTCGCCCCAATTGGCGGGCCCCAGCCAGGTGCCCCTGGTTTTGGTGGTGGACGATTCGATCACGGTGCGCCGGGTCACGCAGCGTTTGCTGCAGCGCGAAGGCTATCGTGTGGCGCTCGCGGCCGATGGCTTGCAAGCGCTGGAGCGTCTGCAGGAAGAGCGCCCCACCGTTGTGCTGTCCGACATCGAAATGCCTCGCATGGACGGGTTCGACCTGGCGCGGAACATCCGTGCAGACGGTGCGCTGCGTGACCTGCCCATCATCATGATCACGTCGCGCATCGCTGAAAAGCACCGCGAGCATGCGATGGAGCTGGGCGTTAACCATTACCTGGGCAAGCCTTACTCCGACGAAGAACTGCTGAGCCTCATTCAGCACTACGCCCGCATCGCGGCAACCGCAGAGGCCTAGACAGCATGCATGTGCACCACAGGTCTGCCTTGAACCGGCGGGCCTGTGGCCTGCCAATATGCCTGTTGGTGCGGGCCTTGGCCACGGCGGCTTTCCTTTGGAGGCTGTCCTGATGGAGCCGATGGCAACTGTACCTTCTCCGGACCCTCGCCTCCTGGCTTGTCTGGCTGTGGTGGTGCGGGAAAGGGCGTCTGATCTATTCATCATGGCGGGTGCGCCACCCACGCTCAAGCGGCAGGGCGTGTTTGTGGCCATGGGGCAGCAGCAGCTGTCCGCCGACGATGTCAGGCAGATGGCGTATTCCATCCTCCGCGAAACGCAGCGGCAGGAGTTCGATGCCACCATGGAGTGCGACCTGTCCTTGCAGACCCCGGAGGGCGAGCGGTTTCGTGTGAATGTGCACCGGCAGCGTGGGCAGGTAGGCATGGTGATCCGCCATGTTATTGCCCAGATCCCCAGCCTGGCGGCGCTCGGCCTTCCGCCAGTGCTCCAGCAACTGGCGTTTCTCAAAGGGGGGCTGGTACTCACGGTAGGGTCGGCGGGTTCTGGCAAGACCACCACATTGGCCGCGCTGCTGGACCACCGCAATGCCCACACGGGCGGGCATATCCTGACGGTGGAAGACCCCATCGAATACCTTCATACCCACAAGAAGTCACTCGTGACACAGCGCGAGGTGGGGCTCGATACGCTGTCCTATGACGAGGCCCTGCGTCGCGCGATGCGGGAAGCGCCGAACGTGATCATGATTGGTGAAATCCGCGACCGGGCCACCATGCAGCACGCGCTGCACTATGCCGAGTCCGGCCACCTGTGTGTTTCCACACTGCATGCCAACAATGCGAACCAGGCGGTGCAGCGCATTGTGAATTTCTTCCCCGAAGACGCCCACCGCCAATTGCTCATGGACCTGTCCCTCAACCTGCGCGCTGTCGTAGCGCAGCGCCTGGTGGCGGGGCTGGCGGGTGGCCTGGTGCCTGCCACCGAAATCATGCTGCTCACGCCCTATGTGGCCGAGCTGATCCAGAAGGGGCAGATCGACGAACTCAAGACCGCCATTACCCGCAGCGCAGAGCAAGGCATGTGGAGCTTCGACCAATCCTTGCTGGCCATGGTCGAGTCCGGTGCCATATCGCCCGAAGAAGCGATTGCCAATGCCGATAACCGCACCGATGTGCGGCTGCGCCTTCGGCTGGCGGCGGGGGCGCCGCTGGGGGGCGAGGGCATGCAGATGAGCCCGGATGAGCCCGCTGGGCCCGACAGCGTTCCACCGCCTGCCACCCGCCGGTGAGTGCGGGGATCAGACCGCAGCAGACTTTACGACCGCATACCGCTCCAGGGTGCGGTGCCGCGCTGCGTCGTGCTCCACCACCGGCAGCGGGTAGGTATCCCCCAGCCGCACTCCCGCATCCTGCAACTCCAGCGGGCGCGCCAGCCAGGGCGCGTGCAACGCCTTGGTAGGCAAACTCGCCAGCTGCGGCAGATAGCGGCGGATGAACTTACCCTCGGGGTCGAACTTTTCACTCTGGCTCACGGGGTTGAAGATGCGGAAATAGGGCTGGGCATCGCACCCGCTGGAGCTGGCCCACTGCCAGCCACCGTTGTTGGCGGCCAGATCGAAGTCATTGAGGTGCGTGGCGAAGTAGGCTTCGCCCCAGCGCCAGTCGATGCCCAGATCCTTGACCAGGAAGCTCGCCACCACCATGCGCAAGCGGTTGTGCATGTAGCCCGTCTGGTTGATCTGCGCCATGGCCGCATCCACCAGCGGGTAGCCCGTGCGCCCCTCACACCAGGCGGCAAACAGGGTGTTGGCCTCGGGGCCTGATTCCCACTGGATCGCGTCATACGCGGGCTTGAAACTGTGGCCCACCACATGGGGATGGTGGTGCAGGATCTGAAAGTAGAAGTCCCGCCAGATCAGCTCGCTGAGCCAGGTGGCGGCGCCTGGGTTGCCTTGCAGCATCAGCCCGTGCGCGGTGCGTGCCAGCAGGCGCGGCGAGATGGTGCCAAAACGCAGGTGCACGCTGAGGTAACTGGGCCCTTTGACAGCTGGAAAGTTGCGCGTGTCCTCGTACCGCTCGATGCGGCCCAGGAAGTCGTTGAACAGCCGCTGCGCGCCGCTGGCGCCCGTGGGCAGATTGAGCTGCGATAGGGCCGTGGCCTCAAAACCCAGGCGTGCCAGGGTGGGCACCGCCTGGCAGTGCGCCTGCGGGCGCGGTGCCAACCGGTGTGCATGGCGCTCCACGGGGTAGCCGGTGAGTTGAAACGCATCCACCTTCTTGAGCCAGGCGTTCTTGTACGGTGTGAACACGCTGTACGGATTGCCGGTCTGCGTCAGCACCTCGCTGCGTTCCAGAATGGTGTGGTCCTTGAAGGTGTGAAATGCCCTTCCGGCAGCGGCCAACCGTGTGCGCACCAGTCGGTCGCGTTCCAGGGCCTGGGGCTCGTCATCGTGGTTGGCAAACACGGCCTGCACGCCCAGGGCGTTGGCCAGTTCTGGAATGGCATCACTGGCCACTGCATGCAGCACGATGAGGCCACCCTGTTCATGCCCGGAAAGCGTTCGCAGCGTTTCATCCAGCTCCACGAGCGACTCGCGGATGAACTCCACCCGCCGGTCAGCCCGGGGCAGGGCGTCGATGATCTCGCGGTCAAAAACAAAGGCGCAGTGCACCTCCTGGCATTGAGTCAGTGCGCGGTAAAGAGCGGCCTGATCGTTCGCGCGCAGGTCGCGGCGGAACCAGACCAGACCGCTGGGGTACGAGGGCTCGGAGGAGGGGGCCATGTTCACCGTTAAAATTGCCGAATGTCTTTCGATTCTGCGCCCATCAACCTGACGCATCACTTCCTGATTGCGATGCCCGGTCTGGAAGATGAGTCTTTCTCGCGCAGCGTCGTTTACCTGTGCGAGCACAGCGAACGCGGTGCACTCGGCCTCATCATCAACAAGCCTTCTGACATCACCCTCAAAGGCCTTTTTGACAAGGTAGACCTGTCCCTGCGGCGCGAAGATCTCACCCAGGAACCTGTTTTCCAAGGCGGCCCGGTGCAGACCGAGCGCGGTTTTGTGTTGCATGAGCCCATGCTCATGGACAAGGCAGAAACCGATGAATCGGCATATGCCTCCACCATGACCATCCCCGGCGGGCTGGAGATGACCACCTCCAAGGACGTGCTCGAAGCGCTGTCCACGGGCGCAGGCCCGCGCCGCGTGCTCATCACGCTGGGGTATTCGTCCTGGGGTGAGGGCCAGCTTGAATCGGAGCTGGCCGAGAACGCCTGGCTCACCGTGGCGGCCGATCTGTCCGTGATCTTCGACACCCCTGTGCCCGAGCGCTACGACCGGGCCCTTTCGCTGCTGGGCCTCAAGGCCTGGATGTTGTCGCCCGAGGCGGGGCACGCATGACCGGCCTGCCCGTTCAGCCCGCCGTTCCTGCGCATTTCCAGACCTTTCTTGCTTTCGATTTTGGCCTCAAGCGCACGGGGGTCGCCACGGGCAACCGCATGTTGCGCAGCGCCACGCCGCAGGCCACCATCAAGGCCGAGGGCGACGCCCGTTTTGTGCAGGTGGCGCAGCGCATCAAGGAGTGGCAGCCCGACGCCATCGTGATCGGCGTGCCCTACCACCCTGATGGCGCGAGCCATGAGAACACCGAGCGCGCGCTCAAGTTCGGCCGCCAGCTGCGCGGCCGCTTTGGTTTGCAGGTGTTCGAGGTGGACGAGCGTTACAGCACCACCGAAGCCATCGCAGGTGGCGCCAAGGATGCCGACGCCGCTTCGGCCTGCATCATCCTGGAACAGTTTTTGAGGAATCTCCCATGACCACCCCCTCCCCCGGAGTGTCCGGCAGCCTGGTGCTTGATGCCGAGGCGCTGTACCGCGAACTGCTGCGCGGAGTGCGCAGCATGCTGACCCCCACCACGCGCCTGGCGGGCATTGCCTCGGGCGGTGCCTGGCTGGCCGAGCGCCTGCAAAAAGACCTGGGCCTCGAAGGCCCCGCCGGTGTGCTCTCGTCGGTGATGCACCGCGACGACTTCGCCCAGCGCGGTCTGTCGGCCAGCGCGCAGACGGCGCTGCCGTTTGATGTGAACGGTGCCGATGTGCTAGTGCTCGACGACGTGCTCTACACCGGCCGCACCATCCGCGCCGTGCTCAACGAGCTGTTCGACTACGGCCGCCCCGCCAGCGTGCGCCTGGCCGTGCTGGTGGACCGGGGCGGGCGCGAGCTGCCCGTGCAGGCCGACTTTGCCGCCGCGCGTGTGGCCCTGCCTGCCGCCCAGTCGCTGGCCCTGGCGCGTGACGACAGCGGCATCTTCCAATTCCAAGTCAAAGAGGCCTGACCGTGCTGCACAAGCGCAACCCCCAACTCAACGGCAACGGCGAACTCATCCACCTGCTGTCCATCGAAGGCCTGCCGCGCGACATCGTCACGCACATCCTCGACACGGCGGCCAACTTCGTGAGCGTGAACGACCGCGAAGTGAAGAAGGTGCCCCTCCTGCGCGGCAAGAGCGTGTTCAACCTGTTTTTCGAGAACAGCACGCGCACCCGCACCACCTTCGAGATCGCGGCCAAGCGCCTGTCGGCCGACGTGCTCAACCTCGACATCGCGCGCAGCTCGGCCAGCAAAGGCGAATCGCTGCTCGACACCATCGCCAACCTGTCGGCCATGGCGGCGGATTTGTTCGTGGTGCGGCACAGCGAATCCGGCGCGCCGTACCTCATTGCCCAGCACGTGGCGCCCCATGTGCACGTGATCAACGCAGGCGATGGCCGCCACGCCCACCCCACGCAGGGGCTGCTGGACATGTACACCATCCGCCACTACAAGAAGGACTTCAGCAACCTCACTGTGGCCATCGTGGGCGACGTGCTGCACTCGCGCGTGGCGCGTTCTGACATCCACGGCCTCACCACGCTGGGCTGCGCCGAAGTGCGCGTGGTGGGCCCGCGCACGCTGGTGCCCAGCGACATGGCGCAAATGGGTGTGCGCGTGTGCCACACGCTCGAAGAAGGCATCAAGGATGCCGACGTGGTCATCATGCTGCGCTTGCAGAACGAGCGCATGAGCGGTGCCCTGCTGCCGTCGAGCCAGGAGTATTTCAAGAGCTTCGGCCTCACGCAGGAGAAGCTGCAACTGGCCAAGCCCGACGCCATCGTCATGCACCCCGGCCCCATCAACCGGGGCGTGGAGATCGACTCCGCCGTGGTCGATGGCAAGCAGAGCGTGATCCTGCCGCAGGTGACTTTCGGTATTGCGGTCCGTATGGCTGTCATGTCCATCGTTGCTGGTAACGAAGCATGACGCTTGGAATGAATACTCCTGTTTTCATAGCTGCTAGCGCTTATTCAGTAAGCGCTAGCAGCCAATTTGGCTTGAAATCATGAAGATACTGATCCAGAACGGCCGTGTGATCGATCCCGCTTCGGGGCTTGACCAGACCTGCGACATCGCGCTGGCGGCAGGCCGCATCGTGAGCGTCAACCGCGTGCCCCCCGACTTTGCGCCCAACCGCACCATCAATGCTGCTGGCTGCATCGTGTTGCCCGGCCTAGTGGACCTGGCGGCGCGCCTGCGCGAGCCCGGCCACGAACACGAAGGCATGCTCGAATCCGAAATGGCCGCCGCCGTGGCCGGTGGCGTGACCAGCCTGGTCTGCCCGCCTGACACCGACCCCGTGCTCGACGAGCCCGGCCTGGTCGAGATGCTCAAGTTCCGCGCCGAAAAGCTGCACCAGGCGCGTCTGTTCCCTCTGGGGGCCCTCACGCGCAACTTGGCCGGCGAGGTGCTGACCGAGATGGCCGAGCTGACCGAATCCGGCTGCGTGGGCTTTGGCCAGGCCGAGGTGCCGCTGGCCAGCACCCAGGTGCTGCAGCGTGCGCTGCAGTACGCCGCCACCTTTGGCTACACGGTGTGGTTGCGCCCGCAAGAGATGCACCTGGGCAAGGGCGTGGCTGCCAGCGGCCCGCTGGCCACGCGCCTGGGCCTGTCGGGCGTGCCCGTGGCGGCCGAGACCATTGCGCTGCACACCATTTTTGAACTGCTCAAGACCACCGGCGCCCGTGTGCACCTGTGCCGCATCAGCAGCGCTGCCGGTGTTGAGTTGCTGCGCCGCGCCAAGGCCGAGGGCCTGAAGGTGACGGCCGATGTCAGCATCAACTCGCTGCACCTCACTGACGTGGACATCGGCTTCTTCGACAGCCGTGCGCGCCTGTCGCCCCCGCTGCGCCAGCAGCGCGACCGCGACGCACTCAACGCCGCGCTGGCCGACGGCACCATCGACGCCCTGGTGTCCGACCACACGCCCGTGGATGAAGATGCCAAGACCCTGCCGTTTGCCGAGGCCGAGCCTGGCGCTACGGGGCTGGAGCTGCTGCTGTCGCTCGCGCTCAAGTGGTCGCAGGACAGCGGTGTGCCCCTGCAGCGTGCGCTCGCCACCGTCACGTCCGAACCCGCGCGCGTGCTCGGCAGCGCCCTGGGCACACTGCAGGCCAGCGTCGGCCAGATCGTGGAAGGTGGCGTGGGCGACCTGTGCATCTTTGACCCGCAGGCGGCGTGGACGGTGCAGGACGACGCATTGCGCAGCCAGGGCAAACACACCCCGTTCTCGGGCTACGAACTGCCTGGCTGTGTGCGCATGACCCTCGTCGGTGGCCAGGTGGCTTTTGACCGGGGTTGAGGTAGTGCGACGCTGCGAGGCCCTGCGGTGAAGTCTTTGCGTGCCTGCTGGCGCCTGCTGCGCCTGCTGGGCCACATTGTCAAAGGGCTCGCCATCGTGGCGTTGCGTTTTCCAGCGCTCTCGCCGGACCAGCAGCATGCCCGGGTGCAGGTGTGGTCGCTGCAACTGCTGGCGCACCTTGGCATCAGCCTGCGCATCTTGGGTCAGCCCCCGCTCACCGGCCCGGTGATGCTGGTGGCCAACCACATCTCGTGGCTTGATATCCCGGTGATGCACGCGGCGCGGCATTGCCGCTTTGTCTCCAAGTCCGACGTACAGGGCTGGCCGCTGATCGGTACCCTGGCCACGGCCGCAGGCACGCTCTACATCGAGCGCAGCTCGCGCCGTGATGCGCTGCGCATGGTCCGGTCGATGCAGGAGGCGCTGGAGCGGGGTGAGGTGCTGGCCGTGTTCCCTGAGGGAACCACGGGCGATGGGCGCGAGATGCTGCCTTTTCACGCCAATTTGCTGCAAGCCGCTGTGGTGGCGCAGGCTCCGGTGCAGCCCGTGGGCCTGCGTTTTGCCGACAAGGCCACGGGTGTCACCAGTTTTGCGCCCAGCTACATCGGCGACGAAACCCTGGTGGGCTCCATCTGGCGCACGCTGTGCGCCCCGCCCATCGAGGCTGTGGTGCATTACGGCCCCCCCGAGCTGGCGGGCGAGCGCGACCGCCGTACCTGGACGCAGCACCTGCACGATACGGTTGATCAGTTGCGCAAAGCCTGAGCTGGCGCTCTGGGGGCAGGGGTGGTTTCCGTGGGCAAAAGCGTGCATATTCCACGTTTGCAGCCGCGCGGTCTGCACATCCGATCTCTATTGCACGCAATTTCTCGTATCGTCCGCGTCTTTCGCCTGCAAGCGCTTGCAAATGCGTGGGCAGGCTCACCCACACTGCCGGGAGGGCACCATGAACCTGATTGAGCGCGCCAAGAGCATTCTTCTGCAACCCAAGGACACCTGGGTCACCATTGAGGCCGAGAGCACCGACGCCGCCACTCTGTACACCCGCTACGCCATGATTTTGGCCGCCATTCCGGCAGTCTGCGGTTTCATTGGCATGTCGCTGATCGGTTTTGGGGGCTTTGGCGTCACCATCCGCGTGCCCTTTGTCTCGGGGCTGGTGAACATGGTGGTGTCGTATGTGCTCAGCCTCGTGGGCATCTTCGTGCTCGGGCTCATCATCGATGCGCTGGCCTCCACCTTTGGCGGCCAGAAAAACTCCATCCAGGCCCTGAAGGTGGCGGTGTATGCCAGCACGGCGGCCATGCTGGGCGGGGTGTTCAGCCTGCTGCCTGCACTATCCATGCTGGGCCTGCTGGCGGCTTTGTACTCCATCTACCTGCTCTACACCGGCCTGCCGGTGCTCATGAAAAACGCCCCCGACAAGTCGGTGGTCTACACCGTGGTGGTCATCATCGCGGCCATTGTGATGGGGGTGGTCATCGGCGCCGTCAGTGCGCTCTTTCTGCCCCGTGGCGGAGCGATGTTTGGCGGGGCCGACGCGCCCGCCATCACGATGAATACGCCGGGCGGCAAGGTGTCCATCGACACCGCCGGCCTGGAGGCCGCAGGCAAGAAGATGGAAGAGGCCGCCCACAAGATGGAAGAAGCGCAAAAGAGCCAGGACCCCGCCGCCATTGCCGCTGCTGCTGGTGATGCCGCCAAGGCCGCCGCAGGTGCGCTGGGGGGTGGCCAGGCCATTGCGGCGCAGTCGCTCAAGGCGGCACTGCCCGAGAAGCTCGCTGGCCTGCCGCGCACGGGCTTTGATGTGCAGGACGGTGCCGCCCTGGGCCTGCCCATCAGCCAGGCCAGTGCGCAGTACGGCAGCGATGACAAGCAGGTGCGCCTGGAGATCGTGGACATCGGCGGCCTGGGGCAGATGGCGGTCATGGCCATGGGCATGGCCCAGGGCGAAAAAGAAGACCAAACTAGCGCCGAGAAGACCTGGCAGGAGGGTGGCCGCACCCTGCACCAGCGCTATGAAAAGGACGGCAGCCATGCCGAGTTCAAGACCATCCTGAAAAATGGCCTGGTGGTCAGCATTGAGGGCGACAACATGGGCGTGAAGGATCTGCGGGGCTTCATGTCGCAGGTGGATCTCAATGCCCTGGAAAGCCTGCAGCGCAAGGGCAAATCCTGAAGGCTGCAGTGCGCCGTGGCGCAATGTGGCATCAAAAATAATAGCAACCAGCGCTTTATGGATAAGCGCTAGAGCCTATTTGGGCTTAGATGGTGGTTCCCCGTTCGCGGGGGAACGTCACCACATGGTCCACCTGGGCGCGGATGCCTATCCACTCGCCCAAGGCGTGGTCATGGTGGCTGGGCACATGCGCCAGCACCGTGTGGCCGCTGGCCAGGCGCAGCGTGTACAGAAACTCCGAACCCCGGAACGACTTGCGCACGATCTGCGCCTGCACGGGGGCATGGTCGTCGTGCACGATGTCATCCGCACGCAGCAGCACATCACATTCGCCACCGGGGTAGCTGCTGGGCAGGGGGCATTCTTCCAGGTCGGTCAGCTCGCCCAGCGGCGTCTGCGCCACCACGTTGTTGCCGCGCTGCAGCAGCGTGGCCGGGGCGAACACGCCGTGGCCAATGAAGTCGGCCACAAACCGTGTGGCGGGGCGGTGGTACAGCGTGTACGCATCGTCCCACTGGTGCAGATGGCCTTCGTGCATCACGCCGATCACGTCGCCAATGGCAAAGGCCTCGAACTGGTCATGCGTCACAAACAGGGCCGTGGCGCCAGCGGCTTTCAGAATGCCGCGCACCTCGTGGGCCAGGCGCTCGCGCAGGTCCACGTCCAGGTTCGAAAAAGGCTCGTCCAGCAGCATAAGCTGCGGGCGTGGTGCCAAAGCCCGAGCCAGGGCCACGCGCTGCTGCTGCCCGCCAGAAAGCTCGTGCGGAAAGCGGTTCTCGCTGCCCTCCAGCCCCACCAGCTGCAGCACCTCGGCCACGCGCGCGGCCTGCTCGGCACGGGGCAACTGGTGGATGCCAAACGCCACGTTGCGGCCTACCGACAGGTGCGGGAACAGCGCGTAGTCCTGGAACACCATGCCAATGCGCCGCAGCTCAGGCGGCACGCTGAGCGTGGCGCTGCTGACCACACTTTTGGTCAGGCGGATCTCGCCGCCCGTCACGGGCTCCAGCCCTGCCACAGCGCGCAGCAGTGTCGTTTTGCCGCAGCCAGAGGGGCCGATCAGCACACCGATATCGCCTGCATGCAGGCCCAGCGTGACGCCTTCCACCGCCGCGTTGGGGCGGCCTGCGTAGCGCACTTCGAGTTGGGAGACCTCTAGAAACATCGCTTGATTCTAGGCGGGCAGGGACGAATGCTTAAAATTCGCATTTGCATTCCTGATCGTTGCCCGGCCTGAGCCTGCCAGCGGGTGTGCGCTTTCTTACTTTGCCGAGCCACTCGCCTTGCGCCGCACGCCTTTTTCTGCCCTTCGCACCATCCCTTTGATCCTGTTCGCGGGGTTTCTGGCGCTGCCCGTGCTGGCCGTGCTCGCATCGTGGTTGCCCGTGGGGCAGGGCGATGCGCAGGCAGGCGCCATCCTGCGCGAGATGGCGGCCACCGTGTTGCCCGGCTATGTGTGGACGACCTTGTGGCTGAGCGTGCTGGTGGCCCTGGGCGCGGCCATTGTGGGCACAGGCACGGCAGCAGCGGTGACGCTGTTTGATTTCCCGGGCCGCCGCACCTTCGAGTGGCTGCTGCTGCTGCCCCTGGCCATGCCTGCGTATGTCACTGCGTATGCCTACACCGACTTTCTGCAGTTCAGCGGCCCGCTGCAGGTGGGCCTGCGCAACACCTTTGGCCTGGAAGGCCGCCTGCTGCCCGAGGTGCGCAGCCTGGGCGGCGCGGTGTGGGTGTTCATCTTTTCGCTGTACCCGTATGTGTACCTGCTGGCGCGCACGGCGCTGGGCGAGCGTGCCGCGCACCTCATGGAGGCCGCGCGCCTGCTGGGCGCTCCGCTGTCGCGCCGCATCCGCGCCGTGGCGCTGCCTCTGGCACGCCCGGCAGTCGCTGCAGGCGTTGCGCTGGTGCTGATGGAAACGCTGGCTGACTTTGGCGTGGCCAGCTACTTCGGCATCCAGACCTTCACCACCGGCATCTACAAGGCCTGGCTGTCGATGGACAACCGCCTGGCCGCCGCGCAGCTGGCCACCATGCTGCTGGTGGTGGTGACGGCGCTGCTGCACCTGGAACATCGCGCGCAAAAGCGCATGCGTTTCGCCACGGGCGGCGGGCGCGCAGGCTCGGCCGAGGCACAGCCCCTGGCGCTGCGCGGCGCACGCCGCTTGGCCGCCTGGGTGGTGTGCGCGGTGCCGGTGGTGATGGGCTTTGTCGCCCCGGTCCTCTTCATGCTGCGCCCGCTGGCGGCCGACTGGTCGGTGCTGCCGTGGGAGCGTTTCATGGAATGGGCCTGGCACAGCGTGCGCTTGGGATGCATCACCGCTGCGCTGGCCGTGATGATTGCGCTGGCCCTGGCGTTTGCCGTGCGCCGCCAGCCTGATGCGATCACGCGCGGCGTGGTGCAACTGGCCAGCGTGGGCTACGCCGTGCCAGGTGCCGTCATCGTGGTGGGCCTGCTGCTGCCCGTGGGCTGGCTGCAGGCGGCCATGCCGCAGTGGGGGGTGGGTGCGCTGGTCACGGCCACGGCGTTGGGCATCGTATGGGCGTACCTGGTGCGGTTCTGCGCGGTGGCGCTGCAGTCCATTCAGAGCGGTTACGCGCGAATTCCCCCCAGTCTGGATGACTCTGCCCGCATGCTGGGCATGGGCAGCGTGGGCCTGATGGCGCGCGTGCATGGGCCGCTGCTCAAGCGGTCTACCGCTGCTGCCGCGCTGCTGGTGTTTGTGGACGTGATGAAGGAGCTGCCCGCCACCATGGTGCTGCGCCCCTTCAACAGCGACACCCTGGCCGTGGTGGCCTACCAGCTGGCGCGCGATGAGCGGCTGGGTGAGGCGGCGTTGCCGTCCCTGGCGCTGGTGGCCGTGGGGTTGGTGCCGGTGATCTTGCTGAGCCGGACGCTACGCAGCCGGGGGTGACCTGCGCTGAGGCAACCCGCTCCCGTCCAACAAAAAGCCGCCCGAGGGCGGCTGGCAGTGCGCTGCGGTGAGCGGACTCTTTTCATTCGCTCCAGTCCGAGTGCTTTTCGCACAGCTTGTTGGTTTCCTTGCCCTTGCGGGTTTCAGCGAACTTCACGAGGTTGCCCTTGAAATCTTCGGGCGTTTCGTTCCACATGCAGGTGCACCAGGCCTGGGCCTTGGTTTGGCCCTTGATGGGGCTGGGCTCGTTGCCACCCTCGTAAACGGTGGCAGAGTAGCTCAGGCACTGCCGGTATTGCGCGTCGCCTGCAGGTGGGCGGTTGTAGTCGGTGGCGGCCCAGGCCGAAGTGCCAGCGGCCAGCAGGAGGGCGGCGCCAGTGATGGTGCGGATCAGTTGCATGGGGAAAATCTCTGCGAGGGATGGAGCCCCCGCACGCCCGGGATGGACGTGCGGTGGGTGAAGCCCAGTGTAGTTGTTTGAAACAAAAGGTATCAAGCAAAAAATGACTGCTCAGCCACCTGTCGTAGGCAAGACACGGGCGCGCCTGCGGCGGCCCTGTCCGGCAAGCTGCGACGCTGGGCCCGCTACGAATGCGAACTTGGTGCCCAGCCGCCGCAATCCAATGACAACCCCCGTTGCGCTCAGCACCGCACCACCCAGGCTCAGCACAATGAGAACGATGTCCCACAGCGGGCGCCGCTCCAGCAGCGGCAGCCAGTCCCAGCTGTGCAGCATGGAGAACAGCCAGCGGCTGGTACGGCGATAGCTGTCGGTGCGGCCGAGTACGGCGCCGGTGTGGGGGTCGATGTGGATCCAGGTGGCATGGGGGTCGTCAAACACCAGGCGCAGCGCGGGCAGGGGCTTGTCGCCTCCGCCCGTCATGGTGTGGGTGGCGCGATCGTAGTAGTGCAGGTCGTAGGCGGTCAGCGTTTCGGTGCGCACCACGGCGTGGGGCAGCAGGCGCGCTGCGGCCTCGGCCACCGCGCCTGGGGGCCACTGGTGGGGTGCGGCAGTGGTCGCGTCGAGCAGCGCGGGGGCGCCGGTCGGGCTGTACGCAAGTACCAGCGGGTGGCCCGCGCTTTGCACCCAGCGCAGCTCCCGCGTGTTCGGTGAACCGCCTGACAGCAAAGCCTGCACGGTGGCGGCTTGCGGGGGCAACACCAGCGGGCCGCCGTTCATGGCCTGCTGGCGCAGTGGCGCGGCGCCGCTGTCAAAAATCTTCCACGGGTTCATGGACATGAGGCCGCTGAAGATCCAGGTGAATGTGATCAGCGCAAACACCAGCCCGAACACATGGTGCCAGCGCATCATGAAGCCCCGGTACGGCGTGCGCGAACCGGTCTTGTACCGGCCCTGGAAGCGCCAGCGCAGCACGCCCACCACGGTGCCCGTCAGCGTGAGCACGATGCCCGCAATAGAAAGCCAGTTGACGATGTCTGTCCAGTAGCCGTTGAAGACATTGCCCCGGAAGGGGTAGAGCCAGTGGATCCAGGCGCCTGCGTAGTTCCAGGCGCGCTCCTGCAGCGGCGCATCGCGCACCACCTCGCCCGTGGTGCCTGACACATAGACCACGGTGCTCGCGCTGTCGCCCAGGTGCAGGCGGTGCAGGGGGCGGTGCGCGTCGAGCGCACGCGAGTGGGTGAAGGCGTCTTCGTCGATCGTGCCCAGGTGTGCGATCCGTGCGCCGGGCTCCTGCGCGAAGGCGCGAGCCGAAGCGAGGGCGTGCTCGGCGTCTACGCGCTGCAACCGTTCGCCTGTGAGGGCGTCGATGACCGCAGGCGCTGGCGCCCTGCCCGGGCGTGGTACGGCGTCTCCGGCAGGGGCGGCGGGAACCACCATGTACACCGCGCGCGCGCCGCTGGCCACGGCGAGCCTCAGGTCCTGCAGCGGGCCTGTCAGGCCTGCGTGCGCCAAGGCGTCAGCGGGCTCCAGCAGAGGCTCTGTGCCCAGCGTTGCGCTGCGCAGCGGCGGCAGGTGAGCCAGGCGCTCGGCCTGTGTGAGCTTGGGGTAGCCCACGTACATCATCACCACGCCCGAGATGAACCACATGGCGAAGAAGGCGCACAGCAGCACGCCCAGCCAACGGTGGACGAGGTAGAGCCAGCGTTTGGCGTGTGGCATGTCTGGTGCTCCGCCTGCGTCAGAACGCGGTGTGCAGCGTCACGTCCAGCGTGCGCGGTGCGCCCAGGTAGACCTGGTCGCGCGTCTCTGCCGCGTAGATGCGGTCGGTGGCGTTGCGCACCCGACCGGTGAGGGTGGTCGTCTTGTTGACCTTCCAGGCCAGGCCCAGGTCCAGCAGCGTGTACGACGGCCAGAACTTGGTGTTGGCTGCGTTGCCGTACACCTTGCCCACATGGCGCACGCCAACGCTGGCCGTGACGGTGGGCGTGATCGCGTACGAGGCCCACAGGTTGGCCACCTGCTGCGGCACCAGTTGCGGCACGTTGCCCGCGCGCGAGACACCGCCCTGCACAAAGGTTTCGTACCGCGCGCGGGTCAGCGCCAGGTTGCCCTGCAACTGCCATTGCGGCGTGGGCCGAATGCCAGCCGACAGTTCGATGCCCTTGGACGACTGCTCGCCCACCAGCACTGTGAAGTTGGGGTTGGATGGGTCTTGCGATGCGATGTTCTTGCGGCGGATGTCAAACGCCGCCACCGTGGCGCTGCCCTTGCCGTCCCAGAAGTCGAACTTGCTGCCCACCTCGACCTGGCGGCCCGTGGTCAGCTCGCTGTTGTTGCGCACATCGGCGAACGAGGCCGAGGCCAGCGAGCCCGAGGGTGGGTCGGCCGCGTTGGAGGCCTGCGCATACAGGTTGGCGCCGGGCGCAATGTCCCACACCACGCCCAGGCGGCCGGTGGTGGGGCTGTAGCTGCGGCTGAAAGTGGCGGGCGATGTGGCCGTCACCGCACGGCGGTTCACCAGGTTGAGGTCGATGCGCTCGTGCCGCAGTGCGGTGATGAGGTTCACCCCGGATGCCACCAGGGTGCGGTTTTCCAGGTACAGCGCCGTGTTGGTGATCTTGTTGTCCTTGTCAGGGTTCAGGACGGGCGACATGCCGGGAATGTCGAAGAAATTCTCGGTGGAAAAGTTGTAGGGATTGACTGTGCTCACGGTGACCGAGGGGCCGAACGGGAAGCGCGTCTGCTTGTTCACGCTCACATCGAGGCCAAAAGCCCAGTCGCTCTTACGGCCTGCGAGCTGGCCCTGGTAGGTGCCCTCCAGCCGGTCGCCCACCAGCGTCTGGTCATGGCGCTGCAGGTAGGGTGCCGTGCGCGTGACGGCCGTGTTGCTCGCGTTGAAGGTGTAGATCTCGACATTGCGGTAGTCGCGCAGGGCGTCGTACACGTAGAACGTGTTCTTGAGCTGCAGAGCGTCCGACACGCGCCACTGCGCCACCGAGCGCAGCCACTGCACGCGGTGCTCGTACATGCCGTCGGCGCTGTTGTAGTTCTTGAAGCGCGTGGCAGGGTCGATGGTCAGCGCGCCCACGGCGGGGTTGAGCACCGGCGTGCCCCAGTAGGGGCGGTCCACATGGTCCTTCTGGTATTCGTAGGCCAGCATGTGGCTGAAGCCGCCGCCCAGGTCCGACAGCAGCGAGGTCGCGAGCTGGGTGGACTGGGTCTTGGTGCCCTCGGTCCAGCTGCCCGCGTTGCGGTGGTTGAGGTCGATGCGCGCGTAGTGCGCTGGGCCTGCGCCGCCATTGCCGCCCGCGATGCGGCGGTTCAGGCCGACGGACGCTTCCTTCATGTCGTAGGAGCCCAGACGCAACTGGCCTTCGGCGAAGTCGCTGCGCTCGGCCGTCTTGGTGATGTAGTTGATGGAGCCACCCACACCGCCCGAGCCGTACAGAAAACTCGACGCGCCGCCGATGGCCTCGACGCGGTCGTAGATCCAGCTATCGACCGCGCGCGTGGCGCTGCCGTATTGCGGGTTGATGCCGTTGTAGAGCTGCGCCACCGAGTTGCTGGTGAAGCCCCGGTAGTGCGCGGACATGGAGCCCGGCGCGTTGTGCGCCACCACGCCCGGCACGGCGCGCAGGATTTCCTGCGTGTCCTGTGCGCCGCGTGCGTCGATTGTGGTGCGGTCCACCACGGTGACGGAGGCCGGGTTCTCGCGCGCCGTCAGGCCCAGGCGGCTGGCGGTGTCCACGGGGGTGTCCAGACTCAGTTTGCCGTTGGGGGATGCGGCGGCATCGACCACATCCACGGCCTTCAATGTGGGTGCGGTGGTGGTCTGTGCGTGGGCTGCCATCGAGGCCAGCGCGCAGGTGGCGAGCACACCCATGCACAGAGGGGAAAGCGGGAAGAAGGCTGCGCGTGCACCGGGCACAGCGCGGCGCGAAAAAGAACGGGACATGAAAATGCTCTCGAAGCGACAGTGCAGCCGGGCAAGCTCCAAAGCCCAGGCTGGCGCCGTCTTGAAACCAACGAAGAAAGGCTGCGCAGCACCCGCCCACCAGGTGCCGGGCGCTGCGAGGGGCGTCAGTTCAAGAGCGTGTGGGCGGCCCGCGCGCCGGCAGCGGGGCGGCGGTGGCGGCCGCAATGCGGGCAGCCTCGACGGGCTGCAGCGCATGGGCCAGGGGGTGGGGTGGCAGCACGGCGGCTACCGGGGTGGGGGGCGGCGCGCTGGGAGTGGCGCACAAGGGACAGTCCATGCCCATGGCGCCCATCTCCACCGTGCCATCGTCGGTCTGCACCAGCAGCTTGATGGCGCCGGTGCCCGAGCAGATCACTTCGAAGGATTGCGGGTTCACCAGCGGCGATGCAATCGCCACCCCCATCGACGCCACGAACCATGCCAGCACCCACAGGCGCAGCGCGGCAAAGGTTGTTCGTGGGAGGGCGGTCATGGGGCGCGATGATACTGCGGCCACACAGCGGTGCGGGGCGGTTTGCTATAAATGTTATAGCGTTACTCGCTTTCTGCATCGGCGCCAGGGCCGGATTTTTTGGCAATTTGACGCAGGGCAAGCACCGTGGCTGCTGGCGCCGCCGCGTCGGCGGCGGCGCCAGGTTCAGGCCTGGGTGTAGGCCGTCTTGACCGTGGTGTAGAACTCGGCCGCATACCGGCCTTGCTCGCGCGGGCCGTAGCTGCTGCTCTTGCGGCCGCCAAACGGCACGTGGTAGTCCACGCCCGCCGTGGGCAGGTTCACCATCACCATGCCGGCTTGCGCATGGCGCTTGAAGTGCGTGGCGTGCTTGAGGCTGGTGGTGGCGATGCCGCTGGCCAGGCCAAAGGGCGTGTCGTTGGCCAGGGCCAGCGCTTCCTCGTAGTTCTTGGCGCGCAACACGCTGACCACGGGGCCGAAGATCTCTTCGCGGTTGATGCGCATGCCGGGCGTGGTCTCGGTGAACAGGGCGGGGCGCAGGTAGTAGCCGGGCGCGCCGTCGGCGTTCTTCTCCAGGGCTTCGCCGCCGTAGGTGAGCTTGGCGCCTTCCTGCTGGCCGATGCCGATGTATTCCAGGTCTTGTGCGAGTTGGCGGTCGTCCACCACGGGGCCGATGTCGGTGCCGGCCTTGCGGGCGTCATCCACCTTCAGGGTCTTCATCTTTTCGACCATGGTGGCCACGAAGCGGTCATGGATGCCTTCGGTCACGATCACGCGGCTGCTGGCGGTGCAGCGTTGGCCGGTGGAGAAAAAGCCGCTGTTGATGGCCGCGCCCACGGCCACATTCAGGTCGGCGTCGTCTAGCACCACAAACGGGTTCTTGCCGCCCATCTCCAGCTGCACCTTGGCACCGCGCGGCACGCAGGCGGCGGCCACACGCTGGCCCGTGCCGACGGAGCCGGTAAAGCTCACGCCCGCAATGCGCTCGTCTTCCAGCAGCACGGCGCCCACCTCCGAGCCCCGGCCCATCACCAGGTTGAACACACCGGCAGGCAGCCCTGCGCGGTGCAGGATGTCTGCCAGCGCCCAGGCGGAGCCGGGCACCACCTCGGCGGGCTTGAACACCACGCAGTTGCCGTAGGCCAATGCGGGCGCGATCTTCCAGGCGGGGATGGCGATGGGGAAGTTCCACGGCGTGATGATGCCGATGGTGCCCAGAGGCTCGCGCGTGATCTCGATGCCCACGCCGGGGCGTACGGAGGGGATCAGCTCGCCGCCGGGGCGCAGGGCCTCGCCAGCAAAGAACTTGAAGATGGCCGCGGCGCGGCCGACTTCGCCAATGGCTTCGGGCAGGGTCTTGCCTTCCTCGCGGGCCAGCAGGTCGCCCAGCTCGGCCTTGCGCGCGATGATTTCGTTGCCCACGGCGTCCAGGATGTCAAAGCGCTGCTGGGGCGTGGACACGCTCCATGCGGGGAACGCCGCGTGGGCTGCCGACACGGCCTCCAGCGCCTGCTCGCGGCTCGCCACGGCGTAGTCGCCGATCACATCGCGCGTGTCGGACGGGTTGGTGTTCTGGTAGGTGCGAACGCCGTCAGTCCAGGCGCCGCCAATCAGGTTTGCATGCATGGTGGTGGTGTGGTGGTGAAGAAGAGGGTGTTGAGAAAAAAAGGGGCGGTTGCATGCCGAGTGCGCAGCTTGCGCAGCGCAAACTGACGCTGCACCCAGGAAGGATGTCTTTCAATGTGCGCTGAGGGCTTTACGGCAGACAACTCCTGGTGGTTTGAAAGGCGCCGCAGTCCCGACCGCGCGAAAGCATTGCAACATTTTGTTGTATGTCATCGTACAACATAAGAAGTCCTCTCGGTTGTCGGGTAACTACTGATGGGACAACCGGGCGTCTCACCTTGGCCATGATTCCCCAGGGTTCATGAAGGAGTGACTCGGCTGGGGTGATTCAGCCCGCTTCGGCCTGCGCGCGCCGCCGACGTTCGCGGCTGTTGGCCAGGTGGGTGCGCATGGCGGCCCGTGCACCGTCGGGATCCTGGCCCACGATGGCGTCGTAGATGCTTTCATGTTCGCCGTTGACACGGCGCAGGTACTGGCGCCGCTCGTCATTGGCCGAATCCATGGCGGCCAGGCGGGCGCGCGGGATGATCATGCTGCCCAGCGTGCCCATCAGTTCGGCGAAGTGGCTGTTCTGCGTGGCACGTGCGATTTCCAGGTGGAACTGGAAGTCCGCCGCCACCGCGTCGCGGCCCGCATCCACGGCGGCTGCCACGGCGTCCAGCGCCTCGCGCATGGCTTTCAGGTTGGCCTCGGTGCGGCGTTGCGCGGCCAGCGCGGCGGCTTCAGTTTCTACCCCAATGCGCAGCTCCAGTACGGCAATCACGTCACGCAGGGTGCTGAACTGGTCGGGGGTGATCTTGAAGCCGGGCGCCTGCCCCAGCCCCAGCACAAAGGTGCCGATGCCGTGCCGCGTTTCCACCAGGCCAGAGGCTTGCAGCTTGGAAATCGCCTCGCGCACCACGGTGCGGCTCACGCTGAACTCGGCCATGATGGCGGCCTCGGTGGGCAGCTTGTCGCCCAGGGCCAGGCGGCCGTCGCGGATGCGGTCTCCCAGGGATTCGACAAGCTCCAGGGCCAGTGTGCGGGGCTTGCGGCGAAGCGGGGTATCGGTGGTCATTTCTTGGTGTTATCCCTATGGGGCGCCGGGGGCAGAAGCGGTACATTGCTTTTCGTTGTACGACAACTGATGACGTTCAACGGAATCTGTTGCCACTGTACCAAGAACCTCTGCCTTTGTAACCGCCATGCCTTGCCATCCGACGCCTATTCGTTTCCAACGCCTGCTATTGACCGGAGCTGCCGGAGGCCTGGGCCAGGAATTGCGTGCACGCCTGAAAGCCTACTGCGCCACCTTGCGGTTGTCTGATATCGCGAACCTGGGCGACGAAGGCGCAGGGGAGGAGCTGCGCCCCGCACGCCTCGAAGACGCGGGCGCCGTGCTCAGCTTGCTGGAGGGCGTTGATGCCGTGGTGCACCTCGGGGGCGTCTCCACCGAGCAGCCCTGGGAGCCCATCCTGCAGGCCAATATCGTGGGTGTCTACAACCTGTATGAAGCGGCGCGCAAGCAAGGCGTCAAGCGGGTGGTGTTTGCCAGCTCCAACCACGTCACCGGTTTTTATCGCCAGGACGAAGTGGTGGGCCCCAACGACCCGGCCCGGCCTGACGGCCTGTACGGCGTGTCCAAAGCCTTTGGCGAAGATTTGTCGCGCTTCTACTTTGACCGCTATGGCATTGAAACCGTGTGCCTGCGCATTGGCTCATCGTTCCCCGAGCCGCGCAACCGCCGCATGCTGGCCACCTGGATGAGCTACGACGACCTGGAGCGCCTGGTTGTTGCCAGCCTCACGGCGCCAGTGGTAGGCCACACCATCATCTACGGCATGGGCGACAACACCACCACTTGGTGGGACAACACCCTGGCGCGCCACATCGGCTACCGCCCGCAGGACAGCTCCGAGCCCTTCCGCGCCAAGGTGGAGGCGGCCGACCCGCACCCCGACTTGAGCGACCCCGCCGTCATCTACCAGGGCGGTCCGTTCGTGCGCACCGGTCCTTTCGAATGACCCTTGGCGCCGGGATTCCCGTCCATTCCGCATCACTCAAAAACCATTCCACCGGAGACAAACCATGACCTTTCGCCGTTCCCTGCTGACAGCCTGCGCCACCGCCGTGGCCGCAATGGCCTTTCTTCCCGTTGCCGCCCAGGCCCAGTCCATGGTGCTGAAGGCGGCCGACGTGCATCCCGCTGGCTACCCCAATGTGGTGGCGGTGGAGAACATGGGCAAGAAGCTTGACGCCGCCACCAATGGCCGCCTGAAGATCCAGACCTTCCCCGGTGGCGTGCTGGGCGGCGAGAAGGAAATGATCGAGCAGACGCAGTTCGGCGCCATCAACATCCTGCGCACCTCGCTCGGCCCGGTGGGCACGGTGGTGCCTGAGGTGAATGTGTTCAACATGCCCTTCGTGTTCCGCAGCCAGGACCATATGCGTGCGGTGATCGACGGCGCCATTGGCGATGAACTGCTGGCCAAGATCAGCGCGTCGCCCGCCAAGCTGGTGGCCATTGGCTGGATGGATGGCGGGTCGCGCAGCCTGTACACCAAGAAGCCCGTACGCACGCCGGCGGACCTCAAGGGCCAGAAGGTGCGCATGATGGGCAACCCCCTGTTCGTGGACACCATGAATGCCATGGGCGGCAACGGCATCTCGATGGGTTATGGCGAAGTGTTCACCGCCCTGCAGACCGGCGTGGTGGATGGCGCTGAAAACAATGCGCCCAGCTTCTTCACCAGCAACCACTACAGCACGGGTGCCAAGTTCTACACGCAGACCAACCACCTGATCATTCCCGAACTGCTGGTGGTCTCCAAGGTCACGTGGGACAAGCTCTCCAAGGACGACCAGGCCCTGCTCAAGAAGTTTGGCCGCGAAGCGCAGCTGGAGCAGCGCGCCCTGTGGGACAAGAGCGTGGAGGACTACACCGCCAAGCTCAAGGCAGCCGGTGTGGAGTTCATCAACGTGGACACCAAGGCCTTCTATGACGCCACTGCCCCCGTGCGTGCCAAGTACGGCGCCAACTATGCAGACCTGATGAAACGCATTGAGGCGGTGAAGTAAGCACTGGGTTTGCGTCTTGCGTGGGCGAACTCCTGGTGGGTTGCCTGCGCCTTTTTTCTTTGTCTTTCAGACCTGCTTGTATGGACCACCCCTTTTTGCGCTGGATGGACCGGCTCTACCTGGCCACCATCTGGGCGGCCGGCACGGCCATCTTCTTCATGTCGCTGATCATCCCGTGGGGCGTGTTCAGCCGCTATGTGATGGGCACGGGCTCGCAGTGGCCCGAGCCCATCGCCATCCTGCTCATGATGGTGTTCACCTTCATCGGCGCTGCGGCGGCCTACCGTGCGGGCGGGCACATCGCCGTCAACATGCTCACCGAAAAATTGCCCGCCCCGTTGCAGCGGCTGCTGGCGGTGCTGGTGGATCTGCTCATGCTGGTCATCTGCGGCTTTGTGGCCTGGTATGGCACCAACCTGTGCATTGAAACCTGGGGCCAGGGCATTGCCGAGCTGCCCTGGTTGCCCGTGGGCGCCACCTATGCGTCGCTGCCCATCGGCGCGGCCGTCACGCTGCTGTTCGTGCTGGAGAAGATGGTCTTCGGACCGCAGAACCACCGGCGCATCGTGCGCTTTGAAGAACTGACGGAAGGCGCCTGATCATGGATACCTTGGTACTGCTGGGCACGTTCTTCGTGCTCATGATGATCGGTGTGCCGATCGCCTATTCGTTGGGCCTCTCGGCCCTGGTCGGTGCGTTGTGGATTGACCTTCCGCTCGATGCCGTGATGATCCAGGTGGCTTCGGGCGTTAACAAGTTCTCGCTGCTGGCTATTCCGTTCTTCGTGCTGGCTGGCGCCATCATGGCCGAGGGGGGGATGGCCCGGCGCCTGGTGGCGTTTGCGGGCGTGCTGGTGGGCTTTATCCGGGGCGGGCTGTCGCTGGTCAATATTCTGGCATCCACCTTCTTTGGCGCCATCTCGGGCTCGTCGGTGGCTGATACGGCGTCCATCGGCTCGGTGCTGATCCCCGAGATGGAAAAGAAGGGTTACCCGCGCCCCTTTGCCACGGCAGTCACCGTAAGCGGTTCGGTGCAGGCCATCCTGATTCCGCCCAGCCACAACGCGGTGTTGTACTCGTTGGCGGCCGGGGGCACGGTGTCGATTGCCGCGCTGTTCATGGCCGGCGTGCTGCCGGGGCTGCTCATGGGCCTCACGCTCGCGGCGTTGTGCCTGTTCACCGCGCACCGGGAAGGCTACCCCAAGGGCGAGGTCATCCCGCTCAAGCAGGCGCTCAAGATCTGTGTGGAGGCGCTGTGGGGCCTGATGACCATGGTCATCATCCTGGGCGGCATCCTGTCGGGCGTGTTCACGGCCAACGAGTCGGCGTCGATTGCGGTGGTCTGGGCGTTCTTCGTGACCATGTTCATCTACCGCGACTACAAGTGGCGCGACCTGCCCAAGCTGGTGCACCGCACGGTCAAGACAGTCACGGTGGTGATGATCCTCATCGGCTTTGCGGCGGCCTTCGGTTACCTGATGACGATGATGATGATCCCGATGAAGGTCACAGCCTTCCTCACCAGCCTGTCGGACAACAAGTACGTCATCCTCGCCATGATCAACATCATGCTGCTGCTGCTGGGCTGCCTGATGGACATGTCCCCGCTCATCCTGATCCTCACGCCCATCCTGCTGCCCGTGGTCAAGCTGTTGGGTGTGGACCCGGTGCACTTCGGCATGATCATGATGGTCAACCTGGGCATAGGCCTCATCACGCCGCCCGTGGGCACGGTGCTGTTCACCGGCGCTGCCGTGGCCAAGCTGCCGCTCGGTGTGGTTACCAAGGCCATGATGCCGTTCTTTGTGGCGCTGTTTGTGGTGCTGCTAATGGTGACCTACGTGCCAGCCATCTCGCTGTGGCTGCCCCGAGCGATGGGACTGTGAAGAAATGAAGCACCCCCTGAGTCGCCTTCGGCGCCTTCCCCCTCAAGGGGGACGACGCCCTCACTGCGGGGCGGCCCTTGCTCGGCGCCTCTGGCCTGGTCCCTGCTCGTTCCATCGGCCGAGGGTAGTGGGCCGCTCCGTGGTGCACTGAAATGGTTACACACACGATGGCTACCGATACCCTGGTATTTGTCTCCTGCGCTGACAGCGGTGAGTTGCATGTGCTCCGTCTGGCGTCGGACTCGGGGCAGCTGTGCACCGAGCAGGTCCTGGCGCTGGGCGGGCAGCTCATGCCCATGGCGCTCAGCCCGAACGGCACTCGCCTGTATGTGGCGCGCCGCAGCGACCCGCTGGCCGTGGTCACCCTGGCGGTGGATGCGCGCGCGGGTTGCGCCGAGGTGTTGAGCGAGGCCGCGTTGCCCGCCAGCATGGCACACCTGGCCACCGATAACACGGGGCGCTGGCTGCTGAGTGCTTCCTACGGTGCGGACCTGGTCGCGGTGCAGGCCATCGCTGCCGACGGGGTGGTCGCTGCGGGGCGTGGTGCAACCACGTACGCCACCGGTCGCCACGCCCACAGTGCGCTGGCCAGCCCCGGCAACCGCTTCGTGCTGGCCGCCTCACTGGGGGGCGGGCAATTGCACCGTTACCGATTCGACGCCGCCACGGGCGCGCTGCAACCCACCGACCCTGCCGTGTTCGCCCTGCCAGCAGGCACAGGTCCTCGGCACCTGCGCTTCAACGCGCGGGGCGACCGCATCTACCTGCTGGGTGAGCTGGATGCCTGCGTGCATGTGCTGGGCTGGGACGAAGCCAGCGGCGGCCTGGAGCTGCTGCAAAGCCTGCCCACATTGCCACCAGGCTTTACAGGCCCGGCCTGGGGCGCCGACCTGCACCTGAGCGCTGATGGCCGCTGGCTGTACACCAGCGAACGCAACAGCCACACCCTGGCCGGGTTTGCCGTCGATGCGGTCACCGGCCAGCTGGCCCCCATCGACCACTGGTCTACGCAACTGCAGCCCCGGGGCTTTGCCATCACTCCGGACGGGCGCCACCTGATTGCCGCAGGCCAGATCAGCCACCGTGTGGGTGTGCACTTGATCGCGCCTGGCAGCGGTGCCCTGACCCAGGTGGCCGAGCACGATGTGGGGCTCAACCCGAACTGGATTACCGTGCTGCCCATGCAGCCTGATGCCTGATGCCTGATGAGATTGCATAAATTGACGAGACCGCGCCACCGATGAACCGACCCGCCCTCACCATCCGCATGCACCCGGATGACAACGTCGCCATCGTCGCCAACGACGGAGGCCTTCCTGCCGGCACGGTGCTGCCGCCCGGCGTGCCAGGCGCAGGCATCACATTGCGTGACAAGGTGCCCCAGGGCCACAAGGTGGCGCTGCAGGACATGGCCGAGGGCGATGTGGTGCGCCGCTACAACGTGCCCATCGGCTATGCGCTCAAGGCCATCCCGGCGGGAAGCTGGGTGCACGAGCGCCTGCTGCAGATGCCCTCGGCCCGCGCGCTCGAAGGCCTGCCCATGGCCACGGTGAAGCCTCCGGTGCTGGAGCCTTTGACCGGCTACACCTTCGAGGGCTACCGCAACGCCGACGGCTCGGTGGGCACGCGCAACATCCTGGCCATCACCACCACCGTGCAGTGCGTGGCGGGCGTGGTGGCCCTGGCGGTGCGCCGCATCAAGGACGAACTGCTGTCGTTGTATCCGCAGGTTGACGACGTGATCGGCCTGGAGCACACCTACGGCTGCGGCGTGGCCATTGACGCGCCCGACGCCATCATCCCCATCCGCACCCTGCGCAACATCAGCCTCAACCCCAACTTTGGGGGCGAGGTCATGGTGGTGAGTCTCGGCTGCGAAAAGCTGCAGCCCGACCGCCTGCTGCCTCCGGGCAGCTTCCCCATCACTGATGAGCGTGATGCAGCCCTGGGCCCCGAGACGGTGTGCCTGCAGGCCGACGAGCATGTGGGCTTCATGTCCATGCTCGACCACATCGTGCAAAGCGCGCGTCCGCACCTCGAACGCCTCAACGCCCGCCGCCGCGAGACCATTCCCGCCAGTGAACTCGTGCTGGGCGTGCAGTGTGGCGGCAGCGACGCGTTCTCGGGCGTCACCGCCAACCCGGCCGTGGGCTTTTGCGCCGACCTGCTGGTGCGTGCGGGCGCTACCGTGATGTTCAGCGAGAACACCGAGGTGCGCGACGCCGTGGAGCAGCTCACCAGCCGCGCCGCCACGCCCGAAGTGGCCAACGCTATCGTGCGCGAGCTGGGATGGTACGACCAGTACCTCGATCGGGGTCGTGTGGACCGCGCGGCCAACACCACGCCGGGCAACAAGGCGGGGGGCCTGTCCAACATCGCCGAGAAGGCCATGGGCTCCATCATCAAGAGCGGCACCGCGCCTATTGCGCACGTGCTGGCTCCGGGCGAAAAACTGCGCCGCGACCAGCGCGGCCTGGTGTACGCCGCCACGCCCGCCAGCGACTTCATCTGCGGCACGCTGCAGCTGGCTGCGGGCATGAACCTGCATGTGTTCACCACCGGCCGGGGCACACCCTATGGCCTGGCCGAATGCCCGGTGGTCAAGGTGGCCACGCGCAGCGACCTGGCGCGCCGTTGGCATGACCTGATGGACATCAACGCCGGAAAGATTGCGGACGGTGAAGCCACCATCGAAGAGCTGGGCTGGGAGATGTTCCACCTGCTGCTCGACGTGGCGAGTGGCCGCAAAAAAACCTGGGCCGAGCAGTGGAAGCTGCACAACGCGCTGGTGCTGTTCAATCCCGCACCGGTGACCTGAAGTGACACCCCCTGAGTCGCTTCGCGCCTTCCCCCTCTCTCTACGCGCTGCGCGCTACGGGAGGGGGACGCAGCCAGCGCACACAAGCAAAGCGCCGCATCCGCGGCGGGGCGGCCCTTGCGCGGCTGCCCGTGCCTGGGCTGCGCCCTTCGCATGCGTTGGCGGTGGCGCGTAGCGCAACGGATCACTGAAACGGTGGCCTTGCAGGCTGCGTCCTGGGGCTGCAAACCTCCCCCTCACAGCCCGTCTTTGCACGGGCTGTGTCACTAGAGAAAGACGAACTGACATGGGGCACACCCGATTTTCCGACCGCACGGTCGTGGTGGCGCTGGCGCTGCTGTGCTGCCTTCTCTGGGGCAGCTCCTACCCCGCCATCAAGACCGGCTACGCCTGGTTCGGCATCGCCCGCAATGACATTCCCACGCAGCTGGTTTTCGCAGGCTGGCGCTTTCTGGGCGCGGGGCTGATCCTGCTGGCCTGGGCCGTGGCCACGCGCAAGGCGATCTGGGGGCTGGAGCCCGGGGCCGGGCGCCAGCTGGTGGTGCTGGGCATGGCGCAGACCACGCTGCAATACGTGTTCTTCTACGTGGGTCTCGCGCACACCACGGGGGTCAAGGGCTCCATCATGAACGCCACGGGTACGTTCTTCAGCGTGCTGCTGGCGCACTGGGTCTATCACAACGACCGGCTGAGCCATGCCAAGCTGTGGGGCTGCGTGGTGGGCTTTTCGGGCGTGATGGTGGTCAACCTTGGGCGCGGCACGCTGGACCTGGACTTCACCCTGCTGGGCGAAGGTTTTGTGGTGATCGCCGCCTTTGTGCTCGCTGCGGCCAGCATCTATGGCAAGCAGGTGTCGCAGCGCATGGATTCGGTGGTGATGACGGGCTGGCAACTGGGGCTTGGCGGCGTGGCGTTGCTGGCCATTGGCTGGGGCCTGGGCGGCTCGCTCACGGGCTTTACCTGGGGCGCCACCGCGCTGCTGGTGTACCTGGCGCTGCTGTCCTCGGCCGCGTTTTCACTGTGGAGCATTTTGCTCAAGCACAACCGCGTGAGCCAGGTCACGGTGTTCAACTTCACGGTGCCGATCTTCGGCGCGGCGCTGTCAGCACTGTTCCTGGGCGAGGCGCTGCTGGAGTGGAAGAACCTGCTGGCCCTGGTGCTGGTGTGTGGGGGCATCTGGCTGGTCACGCGCGATGCTCCCGCCGCATCCGCCACCAAATAGACTCGCAGCCATGGCCTATTCCCTTTCACGCAAAGCGTTTCAGCAAGAGCTTCACGGCCAGCCGACTGACCTCTTCACCCTGCGCGGTGCTGGTGGCCTGCAGGTGGCCGTCAGCAACTACGGCGCACGGCTGGTGCAAGTGGCGGTGCCCGACGGGCAGGGCGGCCTCGTCGACGTGGCGCTGGGCTACGACAGCCTGCAGGGCTACCTGGACGGACAACTCTCCATGGGCGCCCTCATAGGCCGCTGGGCTGGGCGGTTGCGCAGTGGTTTGTTGACTCTGCCCGATGGCGCACAGCGGCAGCTGCCCACCAACAGCGGCCCCCACCACCACCATGGCGGGCCCAAGGGTAGCCGCTTTCAGGTGTTTGCGGTGGATGACGTGCAGGCCGATGCGCTCACCCTGAGCCACACCTTTCGCACCGAGGACGACGGCGTGCCCGGCACGCTCCGTCTGCAGCTGCGCGTGCACATCACCGCCGACAACGCGCTGCACATGGCGTGGACGGGCGAAGCGCTGGACGCCCCCACGCTGCTCAACATCACCGGGCATGCGTTCTTCAACCTGGCGGGCGCTGGCAGCACCCACGGCCACACCCTGCAAGTGCCCGCCAGCCGCTATGTACCGCTGGCGGCAGATGTGTGTCCTAGCGGGTTGGTGCAGCCTGTAGATGCCACGCCTTTCGACCTTCGCGAAGCCCGCAGCGTGGGTGCCGCCGTGGCGGAGCCCAGCGAACAGCTGTCGCTGGCGGGTGGGCTGGACCACTACCTGGTGCTGGATGACCATGTGTGGGACGAAGAGGGCGCGGTGCGGACGCCACCGGTGTCACCCGTCACGCCCTCGCAAGGCCTGCGTCTTGCGGCGCTGCTGAGCGAGCCCCTCACTGGTCGCACCATGGAGGTATGGAGTACCGCGCCCGGGGTGCAGGTTTACGCAGGCCACGGCCTCAAGGCTGATCCGGTGCGCGACCTGGGGCGGGGCGCAGAGCAGGGCGTCTGGCTATGGCAGCCGGGCGACGGCATCTGCCTGGAGCCCATGGAGTATCCCGATGCGCCCAACCAGCCAGGGTTTCCGGTGCGTTGGCTGGCGCCGGGCGACGTGGTGCAGGGGGCCATCGTGTACCGCTTCACCGGGTTAGGCTGGGCGGGACTTGGTGAGGGTTGCGATGACACTGTTCATGTGATTTTTAAGTGATTTTGGCCTCTAGCGCTTATCCAGTAAGCGCTAGTAGCTATTCAATTAATAGCTGTCGATTCGGTCTCAATCCACTGCAAACCATTGACTGCGCGTAGTCGAAGCGCCGCGTGAAACCTTCATGCGGCGGCAGGTGCGCCATGGGCCTCGCTCTGCAGATGCGCCTGCACCACGGCGGCCAGCCAGTCCATCACCACCCGACCGCGCTGGGGCAGGTGGCGCCGGTGGGGGTAGATCAGCGTCACCGGCATGGGCGGGGCAGGGTGGTGCGGTAGCACCTCCACCAGCAGTCCCCGGTCGATCAGCTCGCGCACGCCCAGCAAAGGCGCCTGGATCAGGCCCAGCCCTGCTGCGCAGGCGCCCAGGTAGGCCTCGGCGCTGTTGACGGTGACACGCCCAGCCATGGGGTGAAACTGCGGGCTGCCGTCGTCGCCCATCGTTTCAAATCCGGCGGACTTGGTGCCCAGCGTGCTCACGTAGTGCACCAGGTCATGCTGCGCCAGGTCGGCCAGTGATTGGGGCGTGCCCTTGCGCGCCAGGTAGCCCGGGCTGGCGCAGCTGGCCACGCGCACCAGGCCCAGGGGGCGGGCCACCAGCCCGGGTTCTGCCACCGGGCCCACGCGGATCACGCAGTCAAAACCCTCGCGCACCAGGTCCACGCGGCGGTCGGTGCTGCTCAGCTCCACCTCCAGCAGCGGGTGGCGGGCCAGCAGATCAGGCAGCGCAGGCAGCACCAGCTGGCGGGCAATGCCGGTGGACATGTCAATGCGCACGCGCCCGCGCAGCGCAGTGCCGTCGGGCTGCTGGAACATGGCCTGCAACTCGTCCACGTCATCCAGCAGATCCTTGCAGCGCTCGTAAAAGGCCTGCCCGTCTTGCGTCAGCTGCACGCGCCGCGTGGTGCGGTGCAGCAGGCGCGTGCCCAGGTGGGCCTCCAGCTGCTGCACGGCCAGAGAGGCGCTGGCTTTGGGCAGGCCCAGCACCTGCGCAGCCTGGGTAAAGCTGCTCAGCTCGGCCACACGGGCAAAGATCTGCATGCGGTCTAAAGGGTTCATTGTTCTTCGTGGATGGATAATGAATCATATTTTGCATGGTTTATCTTTGATTGGGACTCCAATAAAGTTCATCTCCAGCCCCGGTCACGCGGTGTGACCGGGCTTCAGACACTGCAAAGGACCCTGCCATGACAAGCGCTTCATCCCTTTCTTCAGCCCCCACCCCCGTCGTTTTGATCACCGGCGGCAGCCGCGGCCTGGGCCGCAGCGCAGCGCTGGCCGCTGCACACAGCGGCATCGACGTGGTGCTGACCTACCGCCATCAGGCCGCCGAAGCCCAGGCAGTGGTGGCCGACATCGAAAAGCTGGGCCGCCGTGCTGTGGCTTTGCCACTGGATGTGGGCGATGTAGCCAGCTTCGCAGCCTTCGCTGCGCAGCTGCAGCAAACCCTGCGCAGCCACTGGCAGCGCGAGCGGTTTGACTTTCTGGTCAACAACGCGGGCATGGGCGTGCATGCGCCCATCACCGAAACCACCGAAGCGCAGTTCGATGCGCTGGTCAACGTGCACCTGAAGGGCGTGTTTTTCCTCACGCAGCGCCTGCTGCCGCTGATGAACGATGGCGGCCGCATCTTGAACCTGTCGTCGGGCCTGGCCCGCTTCGCCTTGCCCGGCTACGCCGCCTACGCGGCCATGAAGGGCGCCATCGAGGTGCTGAGCCGCTACTTGGCCAAAGAACTCGGCCCGCGTGGCATCACCGTGAACGTGGTGGCCCCGGGCGCCATCGAGACTGACTTTGGCGGCGGCGCGGTGCGCGACAATGCGCAGCTCAACGCCTTTGTGGCCGCGCAGACGGCTCTGGGCCGCGTGGGTGTGCCGGACGACATCGGCCCGCTGGTCGCTTCGCTGCTGCAACCGGCCACACGCTGGGTGAACGCCCAGCGTATCGAGGCGTCGGGCGGCATGTTCCTGTGAAGCAGAGAACACCCCCCTGAGTCGCTTCGCGCCTTCCCCCCGCTCTCGCATCGCTCCGCGATGCGGGCAGGGGGACGCCACCCGTGCGGCGGGGCGGCCCTTGCACGGTGGCACTGGCGTGGGGCCGTGCGATATCAAAGACTGAGGTAGTTGCCGGGCCGTAGAAAACCAGGATGCGGCACCGATACCCGCGGGTTCATGGCTTACCGACTCCGCCTAAGTTTCGTCTAAGTGTCCGTGCCCACACTGCCTTCCATCGCAACCCTGATTGAAAAGGCAGACACCATGAACAACACGCTTGCATCCACTCCCCGCCGCCTGATCCTGGCCCTGGTGGCCGCGGGCGCTCTGGGCGCCACCGGCGCCGGCCTCATCAGCGGGCACCAGGCCCGCGCGGTCACACCCTCCACGCCCATCGTGGCGCAGACGGCCATGGCCCCGGGCGGTGCGCTGCCCAGCTTTGCGCAGATCACCGCGCAGAACGGCCCGGCCGTGGTCAACATCAGCGTCACGGGCAGCACCAAGACGGCGATGGCCAACGATGACGACGATGACGAGCAACCCGCTGCCCGCCAGGGCCGTGGCCCGCAGATCGACCCAAACGATCCGTTTTACGAATTCTTTCGCCAGTTCGGTTTCCCCGGCGCGGGCCCGCAAGGCCAGCCCAACGTACCCACCCATGGCCAGGGCTCGGGCTTCATCGTCAGCCCTGATGGCCTGGTGCTGACCAATGCCCACGTGGTCAAGGGCGCGAGCGAAGTGGTCGTCAAGCTCACTGACCGGCGCGAGTTCCGCGCCAAGGTGCTGGGCGCCGACCCCAAGACCGACGTGGCCGTGCTCAAGATCGACGCCAAGGATCTGCCCACCGTGCGCCTGGGCAGCACGCGCGACCTGCAGGTGGGCGAATGGGTGCTGGCCATCGGCTCGCCCTTTGGCTTTGAAAACAGCGTGACGGCGGGCGTGGTCAGCGCCAAGGGCCGCTCGCTGCCCGACGACAGCCTGGTGCCCTTCATCCAGACCGATGTGGCGGTGAACCCCGGCAACTCTGGCGGGCCGTTGTTCAACGCGCGCGGCGAGGTGGTGGGCATCAACTCGCAGATCTACAGCCGCTCGGGCGGCTACCAGGGCGTGTCGTTCTCCATCCCCATCGAGCTGGCCGCCAAGATCAAGGACCAGATTGTGGCCACCGGCAAGGTGCGCCACGCCCAGCTGGGCGTGGCCGTGCAGGAGGTGAACCAGGCGTTTGCTGAATCCTTCCAGCTGGACAAGCCCGAGGGCGCCTTGATCGCCAGCGTCAGCAAGGGCAGCCCGGCCGAGAAGGCAGGCCTGCAGGCGGGCGACGTGATTCGCCAGGTGAACGGCCAGCCCATCGTGGCCTCGGGCGACCTGCCCGCCTGGGTGGGCCAGGCGCAGCCGGGGCAGCAGGCCAAGCTGTCGGTGTGGCGCCAGGGCAAGCCCTTGGAGCTGACCGCCACGCTGGGCGATGCCAGCGACAAAGCGACCAAGCAGGCGCGCAACGACGATGCCGTGGGCAAGGGCCAACTGGGCCTGTCGCTGCGCCCGCTCGACCCTGAGGAGCGCCGAGAGGTAGGCGTGGCCGAGGGCCTGGTGATCGAACAGGCGCGCGGCCCCGCTGCGGCAGCCGGTGTGCAGCCGGGCGATGTGCTGCTGGCCATTAACGGCGCACCCGCCAAGAACATCGAGCAGGTGCGCGCTGCGATGGCCAAGGCCACCGCAGGCAAGTCGGTGGCGCTGCTGATCGAGCGCGATGGCAACAAGATCTTTGTGCCGGTGCGTTTGGGTTAAGCGGCCCCAAAAGCTCTCCTGGCGTCGTTGTTCCGTCTTGCCGTACTTTCGGTACTGTCTGCGACGAAACGCGTAGGAGGCTGTCGGACTTGGAAATCGTCGGCTGCAAATTGGCCGCAGCGGTCCATTTTTTACCGTCTTTTTGCCCCATAGCTCGGCTATGGGGCTGCAAATCCGGCAAAAACTGTCCTCGCTGGGGCCAATTTTCGCTTCGACGCTCCAAGTCCGACAGCCTCCTAGCCAGAACCGCTGCGCTGAGCTTTGTGGTCCGCTGTGATGCGATGCCTGCACGGGCCACTTCCGTGGCCCGATTGATTTCATTGGCTATGCTTGCCCACCATGCGCCTGCTCCTCGTTGAAGACGACTCCATGATCGGCGAAGCCGTGCAAGACCTGCTGCGCGCCGAACACTACGCCGTGGACTGGGCGCGTGACGGCGACGCCGCCGACACGGCATTGCGCACCCAGCCCTATGACCTCGTGCTGCTGGACCTGGGTCTGCCCAAGCGCGACGGCCTGGCCGTGCTGCGCGACCTGCGGGCGCGCAAGAACCGCACCCCGGTGCTGGTGGCCACCGCACGTGATGCCGTGGCCCAGCGCATCGAGGGGCTCGACGCGGGGGCGGACGACTACGTGCTCAAGCCCTACGACCTTGATGAACTGTTGGCCCGCATTCGCGCCCTTTTGCGCCGTGCGGCTGGGCGGGCTGAGCCGGTGTACGAACACAAGGGCGTGTGCATCAACCCCGCCACGCGCGAGGCCACAGTGCAGGGCGCGCCTGTCGTACTGTCGGCGCGCGAATGGGCGGTGCTGGAGCCGCTGATCGCACGGCCCGGCATGGTGCTGTCGCGCCAGCAGCTGGAAGACAAGCTCTACGGCTGGGGCGACGAGGTGAGCAGCAACGCGGTGGAGGTGTACATCCACGGCCTGCGCAAAAAGCTGGGGGCCGAGGTGCTTTTGAACGTGCGCGGTGTTGGCTATCTCGTTCCCAAGCTATGACAGACAAGCTCGTCCAAGCCCTGCGTGGCCTGCTCCCTCGCTCGCTGCGCATGCGGCTGCTGGTGTTCTTGCTGGCCGCCATCGTGCTGGCCGGCGCAGTGCAGGGCGCGCTGGCGTATCGCGGAGCGCTGGCCGAGGCCGATGCGCTGTTCGACTACCACATGCAGCAAACCGCACTGGCCTTGCGCTCGGGCCTGCCGGTGGATGCGCAAGGGCTGGGCCCGGGCCTGGACCCCGAGGACGAAAACCACGAATTCATCGTGCAGGTCTGGACCAACGAAGGCCTGCGCATTTTTGAATCGGCCGTGGGCGCAGCCCTGCCGCAGATTGCCGTGCTGGGTTTTACCGATGTGCAGGCGCGCGGCGGCACCTACCGTGTTTTCTCGATGCAGACGCGCTCGCAGGTGATCCAGGTGGCGCAGAACATGGCCGCGCGGCGCGACATGGCCCGCAGCCTGGCGCTGCGCACGCTGGCGCCGCTGGCCATCATGGCGCCGCTGCTGGTGCTGGCCGTGTGGTGGGGTGTGAGCCGATCGCTGGCCCCGGTGGAGCGCGTGCGCCGCCAGCTGGCGCAGCGCCAGGGAGATGACCTCTCGCCCGTGAGTGATGCGCAACTGCCCGACGAAGTGCAGCCGCTGGTCAGTGAGCTCAACCTGCTCTTCGAGCGCGTGCAGCGCGCCTTTGACGCACAGGAGCATTTTGTGGCCGATGCCGCGCACGAACTGCGATCGCCCCTGGCCGCACTGCGCCTGCAGCTGCAGGGCCTGCAGCGCGCGGGCGATGATGCCGCGCGTGCCGTCGCCATCGAACGCCTGTCGGCTGGCATCGACCGCGCCACGCGCCTGGTGGAGCAATTGCTCACCCTGGCCCGGCAAGAGGCCAGCACCTCCACCACCGAACCCGTGGACCTGCGCGCCGTGGCGCAGCTGGCCCTGGCCGACGTGGCCCCCGCCGCGCAGGCGCGCAGCATGGATGTAGGCCTGCTCAACTCCGACGCTGCCACCGTGCCCGTGACCGTGCGTGGTAATGCCGAAGCCCTGCGCATGCTGGCGCGCAACCTGCTGGACAACGCCATCAAGTACACCCCGACCGGCGGCCGGGTGGACCTGCAGGTGCGCAGCGAGGGTGATGCCGCCGTGCTCACGGTGGAAGACAGCGGCCCCGGCATCGCCCCCGAGCACCGCGAGCGCGTGATGCAGCGTTTTGTGCGCGAAACCTCGGAAGGTGCCCCCGGCAGCGGCCTGGGCCTGGCCATCGTGCAGGCCATTGCGCAGGGCCATGGCGCCACGGTGCAACTGGGTGCTTCGCCGCGTCTGGGGGGGCTGCTGGTGACGGTGCGGTTTGGCTGAGGGCTGCTGCTGGAAGACCCGTTGGGCGCAGGTGCTGTTTGTTGATGGTGCTTCTATTTTGATAGCTATTGGCGCTTGATGAACAAGCGCCAGGGGCCAAAAACGCTCAAAATATGCATGCTGCAGGTGTCTGCAGATACCGTCGCCTCTGCGCCAGGCCCTGTAGGCGTGTCGCCGCACAATGCGCAGGCGCCGCCTCCATCGCGGCGCACCGTCTTCCGTTGATCCAGAAAGCATCCGCATGCACTTCATCGTTCTCGGCGCAGGCGCCATTGGTTGCTATGTGGGGGGGCGCCTTGCGGCCCATGGCCAGTCGGTCTGCCTGGTGGGCCGCCCGCATGCGATGGAGCCCATCGCCTTGAACGGCCTGAAGGTGACCGATCTCGACGGCTTTGACCGCACCGTGCCGGTATCTGCACTGCAACTGGCCCACACGCTGGCCGACGCGGCGCCGGGCCCGGACAGCATCATCCTGCTGTGCGTCAAAAGCGGCGCCACCGAATCCGCTGCGCGCGAACTGGCCGACGCCTGTGCGCCGGGAACGCCCGTCATCTCGCTGCAAAACGGCGTGGACAACGTGGCCCGCGTCACAGCTCGGGCGCCAGGCCTCAGTGTTCTGGCGGGCATGGTGCCTTACAACGTGGTGCTGCGCGGCGCCCAGGTGCACCGTGCTACTGCGGGCCATTTGCAACTGCAGCGTGATGCCGTCACCGAACGCATCGCGCCGGTCTTCAACGCTGCAGGCCTGGCCACCGTGTTGCCTGCCGACATCCGTGCGGTGCAGTGGGGCAAGCTGCTGCTCAACCTCAACAACCCGGTCAATGCGCTGTCCGACCTGCCTCTGCGGCAAGAGCTGCTCGACCGCGACTGCCGCCGCGTCTTCGCTGCCCTGCAAACTGAGGCGCTGCGTGTGATGGCGCGTGCAGGCATCAAACCCGCCCAGGTCACCGCCGTGTCGCCCACGCTGCTGCCCCATGTGCTGCGCCTGCCCAACTGGCTCTTCACACGCCTGGCAAAACGCATGCTGCAGATCGACGCCAAGGCCCGCTCGTCGATGTGGGACGACCTGGAAGCCGGGCGTGTGACCGAGATTGATGCACTCAGCGGGGCTGTGGTGAGGCTGGCGGCTCAGCAGGGCATGGAGGCGCCGCTGAATGCGCGCATGTGCGAGCTGCTGGGCGGCCCGCGCCAGCGCCTCACGGGCGCGCAGATGCGCCGGTTACTAACCCTGTGATTTCGTCATCGGTTTGGCAACAGCCTGAGGCGATTCAGTTACGACGTATGGGTCCGTCAAATTGATGAAGTGACGTGACAATTGAGTCATCGTCTTTTCCTTAACGAGACTCCAATCATGTTGACCAAGAAGCAGAAATTTTTCATCGCTGCATGTGCTGCCGTGCTGCTGCACGTATTGTTTTTTTCATACAGTTTCGATGAACCTCTTTTGACCGACCCTCTGCAAATTTTCTCTATCGGCCCGGTTCGCATGTCTTACGCTGAAGCTCCGCTCTATCTGTTTCAAGGAGCTTTCATTCCTCAGCTTTTGGGCCTCGTCACTCCCCTCCTAGTCTTGGTAGTCGTGGGCTTTATGTTCTACAACGACCTACGTGCAACCCCGCTTGCTGCCAAGCAAGATCGAGGCAGCAGCTCGTAGATCGGTTCCTCAGCGTAGTTTGACATTTGGGCCTAGCCTTCCTGTCGGGCTCTGCGTGCTGGGCCGATCTGCGGATACTGTGGGGTGGGCACGTTGTCCAGCGGCACGCGCAGCCCGGTCTTGAGGCTAGCCAGCGCCACCGAGGTCCGAAAGCGCTTGATGTTGTTATCCCCCTCAAACAGCCGCTGCGTCAGCGCCTCATAGTCGGCCATCGACGCCACGTTCACCACCAGCAGATAGTCCGCCTCGCCCGTCACGCTGTAGCACTGCTGCACGGCGTCCTCGGCAGCAATGCGCGCACGCAGCGGGGCGGTGCGGTCGGGGCGCTCGTTTTCCAGGTGCACCTCCAGCACGATGGTCAGCGGCTTGCCCACCTTCACCGGGTCCAGCACCGCCACGTTGGCGCGGATCACTCCGCTGTCTTTCAGCCGCTGGATGCGCCGCTGCACAGCGGGGGCCGACAGGTTGACGGCCTGCGCAATCGCGCGCTGGGGCGTGGTGTTGTCGGTCTGCAGAATGTCCAGGATGGCGAGGTCAAAGCGGTCGAGTGCTGGGGTGGCGGGCATGGGGCGCCTCGTGGTGGTGAGCGAAAGTTGCGCGCGGGCCCTGAAAATCGAGCAAAAAGCACGCATGGGTCACACTATATTTTCAACCCATGAGCGCTTCCCTTCTGCACCGTTTTTTCCCCTTTCTGGCCGTTCTGGGCTCCGTCACCGCGTTGGGCATTGGTACCTCCTGGGCCAAGCACTGGCTGTTTCCGGTGGTGGGCGCGCAGGGCACCACCGCCGTGCGCGTGGGCTTTTCGGCGTTGCTGGTGCTGTTGCTGTGGCGGCCGTGGCGCTGGCATCTGTCGCGGGCCGATGCGGGTGCCGTCATGTTGTACGGCGCGGCGCTGGGGGGCATGAACCTTATGTTCTACATGTCGCTGCGCACCCTGCCATTTGGGCTGGCGGTGGCCATCGAGTTCTCAGGGCCGCTGGCGGTGGCGATCTGGTCTTCGCGGCGCGCTGTGGATTTTGTGTGGGTGGCGCTGGCCATGGCCGGGTTGGGCATGCTGTTGCCGCTGGGTTTGAACGGCAGCACGCTGGACCCCGTGGGAGTTTTGTATGCCCTGGGCGCGGCGGTGTTCTGGGCGCTGTACATCGTGTTCGGCAAGCGCGCCGGGCACCTGCACGCCGGGCACACGGTGTCGCTGGGCCTCCTGGTGGCGGCGCTGGTGGTGGTGCCGGTGGGCGTGGTACATGCGGGCGCTGCGCTGCTGTCGCCCACCGTGCTGCTCATCGGGGTGGCGGTGGCGGCGGTGTCCAGCGCCATTCCGATCTCGCTCGAAATGATGGCCTTGAAGCGCCTGCCCAAGGAGGCCTTCGGCATCATGATCAGCATGGAGCCTGCGGTGGCTGCCGTGCTGGCCTTGCTGCTGCTGAGCGAGCACCTGAGCGCCATCCAGTGGCTGGCCATTGGCTGCATCGTGGCGGCGTCCATGGGCAGTGCGATGACGGCTGGTCAGCCCTCTGGCGCCGACCGCGCAGCGCCTCAGGCGGCCTGAGGGCGACCGGCGCCATCGCGCATCGCCTGGGCATATCCAGACCTCCGGGATGGCCGTCCCGCTGACACCCGGCCGTCGGCAAAGGATGACACGCACAGAGCGCGCTCCGTGGCCAGAATGGGTCTATCTCACAGGAGCCGCCCATGATGCGCACTTCGCCGTTGCCACATTCCAAGGTCTCTGAGGCTGAACGCAAGGTCAGCGCGATCCTGGCCGACCTGGAAGAAGCGACCCATTCAGAGGTCAAAGACATCGCTTTGGAAGACGTGGTGGAAACCGACGCCGCTAGCGGCCAGCCTGCCGTGCACCAGAGCGTCGACATCACCGTACAGCCGCGCGCGCAGCGCAAGTGGCTCACCAAATAACGCAATAGCCCGACGCCCTTGGCTGGGCTGCCAGCCGGTCAACCGGCGGTAGGTCGGCCGCCTTGGCGCAGCTGCAACACCCGTGCAATGAGGTTGGCATACCCTTCGTCTGCCTGCGCCAGCAGCGGTAAACCTGTCTCGCGCACGGCATGGTCCACCGCGTCGGTCCATGCGGGCGTACCGGGCGCCGCCTGTGCTCTGGCCATGGCACCCAGCACCAGTTCTTGCCCCCAGAAGTACACCTGGTCGGCGTGCACGTTGGCCTGCATGCGCTGCACCTCCGCCAAGGTTTGTGGCTCCGCCAGGTACAGCCAGATGTCTGCATACAGGAAGTCAACGGGCGTGCCCTGGGGGTGCCACTGCAGCGCGTCGGCCTGCACCAGCTCTACCTTGCGCGCTGCGGACTCCGGCAGCCCCTCCAGCACGCGGCAACGGCCAAACAGCTCCAGCACATCCCCATCCCGCTCCACCACGGTCACGCGCTCCACCGTGGGTTGTAGCGCGATGTTGGCCGCCACCCAGCCCATGCCCAGGCCCATCACGACCGTGTGGCCCCGCGCATGGCGGCAGGCCAGTTCCTGGCTTTCCACTTCCATCGGCGACAACGACATCCAGGTTTCCCACCCGCCCGCAGCGCTCTGGCGCATCAGCACTGTCGAGCCCGGGGTGACACACGGGCCGCTGTGGTAGCCACGGTCCAGCCCCACGCCTGTGCGCCTCATCTGCCAGGGCCCCACGGCTCCATCGGGGTACTGCGGCATGTGCCAGTGCGGAGCAAAAACGGGAATCCCCAGCGCCTGCGCCAGTGCGCTGGCGGAGGGCTGTGGGGCAAAGGGGAGGATGGAAGGGGATGCCGACATAGGCTGATCTTAGGTGGGGAACTAGCGTATTGACTTGAGAAAGTGCGCATCTGCCGGGGGCACTGGGCATTGTCCGACAGCCTCACGGTCTGCAGGATGGCGCACACGGCGCTGAGTGGACCCTAAAAGAGAGGGAGACGAAACCGTTTTGTTTTGTCACCCACTTCCCAGGAGACGCACATGCATCCATCCACGCTCCCTCATCCGGCCACCCCACCGGTGGATGAAGACCTGGCCGACCAAGCCCGCCCCGGCTACGGCATCCCGTCGCAAGACCCGCGACCTGGCGCCCAGACCGCCCTGGAGCCCGAAGACGCAGAGCGCGAGGCCCATTCCGTGCTGGTGGGCGGCGGCATGATGGCGGGCGCGGCTGCCGGTGCGGCCGTGGGCGTTGCAGTCGCCGGCCCGGTGGGCGTGGTCGTCGGAGGCACCTTGGGCGGCATTGCGGGTGCGCTGGGCGGCGCAGCAGCGGGTACGGCGGTCAATACCGAAGAGGCTGGTGAGGCAACTAAGGCTACTTCCGACAGCGGCGTGCGCGGAGACGGTTCAAGAAGCTGAGGGCGGCGGGCCTTCGTGTGGCTACAGACTCCACCGCACACACTGCGAGGAGCCTGCCGTGAAAATGCTTCTATTTTGATAGCTTTCAGCGCTTATCTATCAAGCGATAGAAGCCATTTCGCTATGAATTTGGTCCCCTCGACAGGAATCGAACCTGTATCTAGCGCTTAGGAGGCACTCGTTCTATCCATTGAACTACGAGGAGGCAAGACAGCCGCGCATTGTAGTGGGCACGCGCACGCTGTCTGGCGTGCGCAGCCTCAGTCGTACTTCACCGTGTAGATGATGTCCACCGCGCTCTTCTCGCCCGTTTGCCCGCGCAGCGTGAGGCTGCGGGTAAGGTCGTAAAAGATGTACAGCGTGCCCAGCGTGCCCGACAAGCTGCGTTCGTAGGTCACATACAAATCCTTGGACAGGCGTTTGCCGAAGGTGAGGGCGGCGGCGCTGGCGTCTTCGCCTGTGGTGGCGCTGCGAAAGCCGATTTCGTCCAGGCCGATGCGGCTGGCGATGTTGGCGCTGGTGTTGCCGCCACCCTTGCGGCCCAGCAGGGCCAGGGCGGCCTGCTGCATCACGGCGGCTTCGGCGCCGCCGGCGGAGGCGTTGCGGCCCAGGACCACCCACGAGAGTTTTTCGGCATCGGGCAACTCGGGGTCGGAATACAGCTTGACGCGCGGCGCCTGGGCGCTGCCGGTGACCTGCACCCCAGCGCGCACGCTGATGTTGGGCCGCAGCGCCAGGATGTCGAGCGAGGGGTTGTTGTAGGGGCCGTTGAAGCGGATGAGCCCCGTCTCCACGTCCAGCATCTGGCCCCAGGCGCGGTAGCGGCCTTCGTCGGTGCGCACTTCGCCGGTCACGCGCGGTGGGGCGCCGGGCACGGCGCTGCTGCGGATGTCCACCTCGCCCGTGAGCCGTGTGGTGATGCCCTGGCCGCTCAGGGCAAAGTCGCGCCCCAGGTTCAGGGTGATCGCGATGTCGGGGGGCTTGGCGGTTTCGGCCTGGGCCGCTACCTGGTTGGCCTTGGCGGCGGCCTGGGCCTTGGCCTGGTCTTCGCGGTCCTTGGCGGCAGAGCGCACGACCACGTCCGAGCCCAGCGTGGGCGCGGTTTCGTCGGGCAGGATGATGGTGGCGCGGTCGGTGGTGAGCTTGCCGCGCAGGCTGATCTGGCCTTGCTGAAGCTGTGCTTGCAGCTGGCCCGACACGCTGATCTGCCGGTCGGCCCGCACCAGCACCTGTAGCGCCTTGGCCTCGGCCTGCAGTGACATGGTGATGCCTGACAGGCCCGTGGCTGCGGTTGCGGTGGCGCTGTCGCCCCAGCTCACGCGGCCAGTAGCGGTGAGCATGCCGCCGTCTTGCGGTGCGTAAGTGCGGTTGCCGCTGAAGCCCGCAATGCGCGCACCGCTGCCGCGCCCGCCCTGCAGGCGGAACTCGGTGATATTGAGCTGGTTGCCTTGCAGCGTGGCGCGCAGGCGGCCGCCCTGCAGGTCTACACCATCGACCACCGAGCGCACGGCCATGTCATCAGCCCCCAGCGTGCCGGCCCAGCGCGGCGCATTGCGGGTACCTGACAAGGTGGCGCTGGCGTCCAGCGTGCCGCGCACGCGCCAGCCGGGAGGGGCCAGGGCCGACCACACGCCCACGTCGGGCAGGCGCGCGCGCAGGGTGCCAGCCAGGGGGGAATCGGGCGTCCAGGTGAAGGGCGAGGAGGGGCTGGCGCCCGCAGCGGCGGAGGCGCCGGGCGCTCCGGGTGTGAGACGGGTGCTGATGTTGGCCTGCACCTCGCCCGCCCGGTCGCTCGCCCAGGCGAGTTGGGCGCGCAGGGCCTCGCCTTCGATCTCGACGGTAACTTCGGCCTGGCGCACACCGGCGGCGGTGCCTGCCCCTGCACCGGATGCAGTGCCTGGTGCCGAGGGGCTTGCCGAGGCCTCGGTGGCGATCACCGCCGCAGCGCCTGCGCCAGTGCCCTGGCCGCTGCTTTGCACGGCGGTGATGGCGGTGGCGTCGCCCGCCAGGATGCGCAGGTCGCCACTGGCGCGGCGCAGGCTGGCGCTGGCGCGCAGGGGGCCTTGGGTGTTGTCCACGTTCCATTGCCCGTCCAGCACGATGCTGGTGGCCAGCCCCATGCGGGCCAGCAGCGGCTGGGCAGGGCGGCCTGCGGCGGCCGGGGTGTTGCCCAGGCCCAGCGCGTCGACCCAGGCCATGGGCAGGCCCTGCACGGTGCCCTGGGATTGCAATTGCACAGGGTTCGCGCCGGTGACCACGTGCAGGGGCTGCCACCGCAGCACGGCGGTGCCGGGCAGGGGGCCGGTCAGGCGGGCCTGGCCTGCAGTGGCCAACACGGTGTAGCCCGCTGTTGGCGAGCGTGTACCGGTGGTGGCGCGTGCGGTGATAGATACGGGCTCGGCCAGTTGCAGCGTCCAGGGGCCGGGGCGTGCGGTGTCTTGTGCCACCAGCCGCAGTTCGCTGATCTGCACCTGCGCCCCTTGCGTGGGTGTGGTCAGCCCGCCCGTGGCGCGGGTTTGCAGGGCCAGCCGCTGCATCTGCTGGGGCTGGGATGCATTCAGCCGGGCTTCGCCATCCAGCGTGAGCGTGGCCTGCGCCAGGGTGCCCGAGAGGCCGGCCTGCACAGCGCGCAGTTGCACGGCGGTGGCACCGCCGCCCTCGTCTTTACTGGGAGGCAGTGACAGGTCCAGCAGCGGGGTGGAGAGCTCGGCTTGCAGCTCGAAGGTGGCTTTGTCCGATGGCGGCGTGTTGCCCGCACGGCTGGCGTTGGGGGATGTGCTGTCGCTGGTGGTTGCGGTGGCGGCTTGCAGTTGCCGGGCCGCTGTCTGCCAGCCACCTTTCCATCGCGCGTTCAGCTGCGCGGCGCCTTTGGCGGTGGCGCCCTGCAAGGCTTCTTGCAAACGGGTGCCCACCAGCGGCAGGCTGGCCAGCCAGCGTTGGGTTTGGTCCACGTCGGTCCATTGGACCTGCAGGTCGCCCGTACCCGCCTGGGGCGCCAGGCTGCCTTGGGCGCGCGCTGTGGCGCCGGGCACGGTCAGCGCAATCTGGCCCTGGCCCGACAGATCGCCGGGGCCCACACGCAGGTTGGTGGCTTCAATGCGGGCCTGCAGGGCGTCCAGCAGCAGGCGATCCAGCTGCAAGGTGCCGCCGGGCTGGGTGGGTGACGGGGGTTGCCAGCTACCTTGGGTGGTCAGCGTGTTGATGCGCAGCAAGGCGGGGCGGTTGGTGGGGGTTTTGCCGGAGGCGGCGGTGCCGGTGGCGCGGATATCTGCCGTAAAGCGCACCACGTCGCCCTGCATCTGCGCGCCCACGCGGCCCGCCAGCGGGGTGGCTGCCCAGGCGGTGTGCAGGGCGTCTGGGCGCAGGTTGCGCAGTTCAGCCTGGCCCTCCAGCGCGCCGGTGGTGGGGGTGTAGTTGCCCTGCAGGGTGACTGCGCCGGTGCCTGTATTCACAGTGGCGCCGGGCACCGTCCAGCGGATGCCGTCGTAGCTGGCATCGGCCTGCAGGGCGGTGATGGGCAGGCGGGCCTGGTCCCACGGGCCTGCTAGTTCGTTGCGCAACTGTGCGTTGACGGTCCAGCCAGTGGGCGCAGTCGCCGCACCTGCGCTGGGCCCGGTAGGCCCGGCGGGCCCTGCCTGCACGGTGCCATGCAGCTGGGTGGCCGGGGCTTGCGGCCACAGCGCTGCCAGATCGACGGCGCGCAGCGTGGCTTGGGCCGATTGCAGGGGCTGCGGGGACCAGGGTGCCAGCGTGGCCTGCAGGTCGGCCTGCATGGGTTCTGCGGCGGGTGGTGGCGGTGCTGCTGGTTTGGCGGTGGGTGGTTTGGCAGGGGCAGGGGGTGGCTGCGTGGGCCCGGCCTGGGCGGCGGTGGGGCTGATGCGCGCCTGCAGCTGTAGCTGCGCTGCCGCTGTGGCCAGCGTGCCTTGCAGGGTAGCGTGTGCACCCACCTGCAGGGCGGTGGTGCCGCCGGGCACGGCGGCGCTCACCGTGCCGTCCACGGTGGCGTTCAGCGCCATGGGGGCCTGGGCCTGCAGCGTCAGCCGCGCGGTGTATTGACCCTGGGCCAGCGCCACGCTGGCGATGTTCAGGCGGTGCTCGCGCCCGTCAAAGCGGTAGTCGCCGGCCAGGCCCTGGGCCTCCACGGCCGGGGCACCCGCCCATTGGATCTGGTCTACGCGGAACGGCACGCCGATCTGCAAGGGCAGCACTAGCTGTGTCAGGGGCGTGGGTGGCTCTGCACTGGGCTGGCTGCCCAGTGGCGTGATCTGCACGCGTGCGGCATGCACCTCGCCCAGCTCCAGGCGGCGTTGCAGCAACGGGGCCAGCTGCCAGCCCAGGCGGATGTCGGTCACCTCCACCGACAGGCTGGGGCTGCGCCAGCGCAGCCAGCCAATACGCCCCCCGCTGCGCAGTGATCCGGTGACCTCGCGGCTCTCCAGCTGCTGGTTGGCGGGCAGGTACTGCGCCGCGCGCGCCAGCGCCAGGGCCAGCGACGTGCTGCTGCCTGCCCACCACCACACGGCGGCTGCGGCGGCGATCAGCAGCGCAATCACTGCCACCAACAGCCAGCCCAGTGCACGCAGCACACGGCGGCCACGGCGCGGCGAAGGGCCCGGGCCACCCGGGTGGCTGGGCGACGCCCCTGCGCTGAAGTCAGAGGAGCGTGCGCGGGGTGTCGGGGAGTGGGGGGGCATGGGTGCAGCGCTCATCAGAAGCTGAACCCCAGCCGCAGGTGCAGCCGCACCTCCTTGGTTTTCACGCCATAGGCCAGGTCGGCCTGCAGCGGCCCCACTGGGCTGCGCCAGCGCACGCCAGCGCCAATGCCCACGCGCGGGTCCAGGTCGCCCAGGCGGTCGGCCACGGCGCCAGCATCCACGAACAGCGTGCTCTCCCAGTCGGTCATGGCGCCCTGGTAGACGATGGGGCGCTGCCATTCGACGCTGCCCACGGCCAGGTAGCGGCCGCCGTAGAGCTGGCCGTTGTCGGTGCGGGCGCCGATGCTGCGGTAGCCGTAGCCACGCACCGTGGTGTCGCCCCCGGTCAGGAAGAGTTGGGTGACAGGGATCTGCGCGCCATCGCGCGCCAGCACGGTCCCGCCCTCTGCGCGCAAGGCCACGCGGGCACTGCGGCCCACGCCAGCGGCGTCCTGCACGCGGCCTGCGGGGATGAACGACTGCCAGCGCACCAGGGTGCGCACAAACGGGTCGCGCTCAGGCCGCAGCGTGGTGCCCAGCCCCACCTCCACGGCGATCCCACGGCCGCGCGTGGGGGCGGTGGCGCTGTTGAAGTAGCGGCCCGTCCAGCCGTAGTTCACGCTCAGGGCCGTGCTGGTGTCGGAGGGCGACTGCACGTTGGCGGCAAGCCCCTGGCTGTTGGCGTAGTCGTACTGCAGGAAGTAGTTGCGGTCGATGTTCTTGGTGCTTTTGCTGCGGCCGTAGCGCACGCGCCCGCTGTTGACGTCGTAGTCGCCCGTCGCCTCGCGCTGCAGCTGGGCGCCTGCAAACCAGCGCCAGCCGTTGTTGTTGGGCAGGTCGGTCCATTCGCTGCTGGCGTGTTTGGTCTCGCGGTCCAGCGAGAGCTTGCTCACCGCGCGCCAACCGATGACGGGCAACTGGTTGTGGATGTGCTCCAGCGACAGGCGCGCGCCGCTGTCCGTCGAGAAGCCGGGGCCGAACACCAGCTTTTGCGTCGGTGCCTCACGCACCTGGGCCACCACGGGCGCGGCCTGCGGGTCAGTGCCCTCGGTGTCGAGCGTGAGGAACACCGAATCGTAGTAACCGCTGCTGGCCAGCCGCAGCTGGGCGTCGAGCAGTTCGGCCTCGTCATACACCGCGCCTGTGGGCAGGCGTGCCAGGCGCCGGGCGCCGTCGGGGTCGTAGCGCTGGCTGCCCTCTACCCGCAGCGGCCCAAAGCGGTAGGGCGGGCCGGGCTCGTAGGTCACGCTGAGCTTTGCCGCGTGTTGGTCGGCATCGATCTCGGCCCGGCTGCTGGCGATGCGGGCGGTGGGGTGCCGGCGCGCCTGCAGCTGGCGCAGGCCGTCGTTCTTGGCCGAATCCCAGGCAGACTGGGTGAACGGCTGGCCCGGCTGCAGGGACCAGTTGCGCTGCACGCGCTGCTGCTGGCGGATGCTGGCGCTGGTACCGGTTTCTTCTGTTGGTTGCTCCGCGCTGGAGCTGTCCGTACCGCCCGTGTTGCCAGTGAAGTCGATGTCCGCGCTGGCAATGCGGGTCTGCGGGCCGGGCTGCACCGTGACCACCACCGTGCGCGGGGCAGCCTTGCTGTCGGGCGTTTCGGTCAGCTCCACCGTGATGGTGGGTGCAAAGTAGCCCATCGTGCCCAACAGTTCGCGGGCGTTGGCATCGGCTGCGCCCAGCAGGCGCTGCAGCTCGTTGGCGTGGAGATCGGGCAGGTGGCGGAAGCGCTGCAGTTCCAGGTGGCGCTCCAGCGTCTCGCGCACGTTGGCGGGGGCGTTGACCTGAACGGCGAAAGAGGGCGTGCCCGATTCGGCAATGGCAGGGGTGGGCGCCGAGCCTGTGCTCTCGCTATCCTCACCGCGCGGCAGCAGGCTGCAGCCCTGCAGGCACAGCGCGCTGAAAAGCAGCAACGCCGACCATGGGGCCGGCGTTGAGAAAAGGGCAGTGGGGCGCAGGACGCGAAAAGGCACGGCAGGAGAAGGTGGTTTGGGTGGTTGGGGCTGGCTGCAAAACCGGCCCACCGCCACTATGCACCCAAAATCAGCCCCGTCGTGTCAGACAGTTCCGCGCGATGGGCTCCAAAGCGCTGGGGCCCCATCCCGCCTACTTCGACAGCAGCCGCATGGTCTCTTCCAGCCCCTTGAGCGACAGCGGGTACATGCGGTTGCTCACCAGTTGTTGGATGATGCTGATGCTCTGGCGGTACTGCCATACGCCCTGGGGCTCGGGGTTGATCCACGCAAACTTGGGGAAGGCGTGCGTGAGGCGCTGAATCCACTCGGCGCCCGCTTCCTCGTTGTTGTATTCCACACTGCCGCCAGGCTGCAGGATTTCGTAGGGGCTCATGGTCGCGTCGCCCACAAAGATCAGCTTGTAGTCCTTGTTGTACTTGCGGATGATGTCCAGGGTCGGAAACTTCTCGGCGAAGCGGCGGCGGTTGTTCTTCCACATGAAGTCGTACACGCAGTTGTGGAAGTAATAGAACTCCAGGTGCTTGAACTCGCTCTTGACCGCGCTGAAGAGTTCTTCCACCCGCTGGATGTGCTCGTCCATCGTGCCACCCACGTCCATCAGCAGCAGCACCTTCACGTTGTTGTGCCGCTCGGGCACCATCTTGATGTCCAGGTAACCCGCGTTGGCGGCCGTGCTGCGGATGGTGTCGGGCAGGTCCAGCTCCAGCTCATGCCCTTCGCGCGCAAACTTGCGCAGGCGGCGCAGGGCCACCTTGATGTTGCGCGTGCCCAGCTCCTGCTGGTCGTCGTAGTCCTTGTAGGCGCGCTGCTCCCACACCTTCACGGCGCTCTTGTTCTTGCCCGCGCCGCCAATGCGCACGCCCTGCGGGTTGTAGCCGCCGTGGCCGAACGGGCTGGTGCCGCCCGTGCCGATCCACTTGCTGCCGCCCTCGTGGCGCTCCTTTTGTTCTTCGAGGCGCTTCTTGAGCGTCTCCATCAGCTCGTCCCAGCCCATCTTCTCGATGGCGGCCTTTTGCTCGGGCGTGAGCTCGTTTTCCAGGATCTTGCGCAGCCAATCGGCCGGGATCTCCTTGGTGAAGTCGGCCACCATCTCCACGCCCTTGAAGTAGGCGCCGAAGGCCCGGTCGAACTTGTCGTAGTGCTTCTCGTCCTTGACCAGCGTGAGGCGCGAGAGGTTGTAGAAGTCGTCCAGGCTCCATGCGTCATCCGACTTGGGGCCCACCACACCGGCCTGCAGGGCTTCGAGCAGGGTGAGGTATTCCTTGACCGACACGGGCAACTTGGCCGAGCGCAGGGTGTAGAAGAAGTCGATCAGCATGATTTTGGCCTTCAGCGCTTATTTGGTAAGCGTTCGACGCTCTAAAAGGTATAGCAACTGCGCCTTGGCCTCAGGCCACTCGCCTGCGCGCATGCTGTACATCACCGTGTCGCGAATGGTGCCGTCGCGGCGCAGCGCGTGGCCGCGCAGCACGCCGTCCTTCTTGGCGCCCAGGCGCTCGATGGCGCGTTGCGACGCAAAGTTGTAGTTGTCGGTGCGCCAACCCACCACATGGCAGCCCAGCGTGTCGAAGGCGTGGCCCATCATCAAGAGCTTGGCGGTGGTGTTGACGTGGGTGCGCTGCACACTTTGGCAGTACCAGGTCCAGCCGATCTCCACGCGTTTCACAGCGGGCACGATGTCGTGGTAGCTGGTGGAGCCGAGCACCTTGCCCGTCGCGTCATCCACCACCGCAAAGGCAAAGCGGTTCCCGTCTTCGCGCATCTTCAAGGCGGCTTCGATGTACGCGCGGGTGTCCTGGGGCTCGGGTACCGAGGTGATGCGCAGCTTCCACAGCTCGCCATCGGCCGCAGCGGCGGCCAAGCCGTGTTCGTGGGAGAGCGCCAGGGGCTCCAGGCGGATGCCTCGGTCGCGCAGGGTGACTGGTTCTACAAAAGCCATGGGTCTTTTCTCTTCGTCAATCCTTGGAGGGCTTGTTGCGCCGACTGGTCTGCCAGCGCCGCGCAGCGTGCAGGCCCAGGCCGCCGCCCAGTCCCACCAGGGCAATGCCCACCAGGGCCGGGGTGCCGTAGCCTGGCGCAAAGATGTCCATGCCCAGCCACTGGCCCAGCCAGAAACCAGCGAGTGCGCCGCCAACAAAACCAATGGCGTCGGCAATGCCGTCTGCCAGCGAAGGGGGAGGGTGTTGGGACATTGCCGGGGAGTCAGCGGTTGCGCTGATTCATGAACACCAGCTTTTCGAACAGGCTCACGTCCTGTTCATTCTTGAGCAGCGCCCCCACCAGCGGGGGTACCGCCACCTTGTTGTCGGCGCTTTGCAAGGCGGTGAGCGGAATGTCTTCAGCCACCAGCAGCTTGAGCCAGTCGATCAGTTCGCTGGTCGATGGCTTCTTCTTGAGGCCCGGCAGGTTGCGCACGTCATAGAACGTCTTCATCGCCACGCTGAGCAGCTCGCTCTTGAGCGTGGGGAAGTGCACGTTGATGATCTGCCGCATGGTGTCGGCCTCGGGGAACTTGATGAAGTGGAAGAAGCAGCGGCGCAGGAAGGCGTCGGGCAGCTCCTTTTCGTTGTTCGACGTGATGAACACCAGCGGGCGGTGCTTGGCCTTGATGAGTTCGCGCGTTTCGTAGCAGTAGAACTCCATGCGGTCGATTTCGCGCAGCAGGTCGTTCGGGAATTCAATGTCGGCCTTGTCGATCTCGTCGATCAGCAGTGCCACGGGCCGGTCGGCCGTGAAGGCTTGCCACAGCACGCCCTGGATGATGTAGTTGCGGATGTTCTTCACGCGCTCTGCGCTGTCGCCGTCGTTGAGCTGGCTGTCCCGCAAGCGACTCACGGCGTCATATTCATACAGGCCCTGCTGGGCCTTGGTGGTGGACTTGATGTGCCACTGCAACAGCGGCATGTCCAGCGCCTGGGCCACTTCCTCGGCCAGCATCGTCTTGCCCGTGCCGGGCTCGCCCTTGATCAGCAGCGGCCGTTGCAGCGTGATGGCGGCATTGACGGCGAGCATCAGGTCCTGGGTGGCGACGTAGTTCTGGGAGCCTTGGAATTTCATGGGGGAAAACACCGGATCGTTGATGAATGGGCTTGACAGGGCGCTGGCTATAATCGGCGGCTGATCAGAGCCCAGAGCTGAACTTCCACGAGATTGTGCGCGCAAAATGAACAAAACGCTGACCACGCTATTTGCCCTGGCTGTCGCTTCCGTGACCGCCTTGTCCCATGCCCAGGAAGCCAAAGGCGACGTGGAAGCCGGCAAGCAAAAGATTGCCATGTGCATTGGCTGCCACGGCATTGTTGGCTACCAGGCCAGCTTTCCTGAGATCCACAAGGTGCCCATGATCTCGGGCCAAAGCGCCAAGTACATTGCGGCAGCGCTGGTCGCCTACCAGAAGGGCGAGCGCAAGCACCCCACCATGCGCGGCATTGCCGAGTCGTTGTCCGAGAAGGACATCGCAGACGTGTCGGCCTACTACGAACAGCACGGCAAGACGGGGGCCGAGCTGCCCGCCAAGCCCGGCCGCGAACCCAGTGTGCAGGTGGCCGAGCTGCTGAAGAAGGGCGCCTGCGTGTCATGCCATGGCGACAACTTCGCCAAGCCCATTGATCCCTCGTACCCCAAGATCGCCGGCCAGCATGCCGACTACCTCTTCGTGGCCCTCAAGTCCTACAAGGTCGAGAAGAACGCCAATGTGGGCCGTGGTAACGCCATCATGGGCGGTGTGGCCAAGCAATTCACCAACGCTGAGCTGAAGGCGCTGTCCAACTACATCAGCGGCCTCGACGGCGATCTGCACACGGTGCCCCAGTCGCGTTTCCGTTAAGCGACACCACCGTTGATAAAAAGCCCGCTTCGGCGGGCTTTTTGCTGGGCCATCGAATCGTCAGCGGCTGGCGGCCATGGCGCCAACGGCCAGGCACACGCAGGCCGTCGTTGTCAGGCGCCAGCGCAGCGGCAGGTACCACGCCGGCAGCGATGTGCGTGCGGCCAGCCGATGGTCTTGCACCAGGTGCGCCACAAAGCCTGTCACCAGCAGCGCTGCCCCTCCCGCTGGGGGTAACAGCGTCGCAGGCCAGGCCATCAGCGATGGCACCACACTCCACACAAAGCAGCGTGTGCGCTCGGCGGTGCTGAGGCCGCTCAGCGCCATGGCGAAGCCCCAGTGCAGCGCTCCCACAAAGCTCAGAATCACCGCGCCATAGGCCAGTAGCGCCGCGCTCCACCAGGGCGTGCTGGGTGCCCACAGGCCCCCAGCCGCCAGTGCCACAAACGGCAGCAGGCCACCATAGCCCAGCCAGGCCACGGGACCAGGGATCGGCGCAGGGGGCGGTGAAGACAAGGGTTGTGCGGATGGGTGACTGTGCATTGTGCCTCCGGGTACGGTGCCCGCATTGTCTGGAAAGCGCGACTCCCGAGTGCGATGCATGGTTGTGTGTATGCCGTGAGCGGCGTTCCAAGCGCGCTGCGCCTGCACGGAGCCGCCGTTGTGCAACGGTAAAATGGAAGCTGGGTGTCGGCGCCATGGTGGCCCGGCAGGTTCATGCGCTGGTCGGGCCGCCACGCGGTTTTTCTGCGACCCATGAACTCATCTCCCACCCTGATCCAGGTGATCGGTGCCGTCCTGTTCGGCCTGGCCATCCTCCACACCTTCTCCACCAAGTATTTCGAACGCCTGGCGCATACGCAGCCCAAGCATGCGGGCATCTGGCATTTGCTGGGCGAGGTCGAGGTGGTCTTCGGCTTCTGGGCGCTGGTGCTCATGCTGTTCATGTTCTCCATCAGCGGCAAGCAGGAGGCCACGGCCTACCTGGACTCGCGCAATTTCACCGAACCGCTGTTTGTGTTCGCGATCATGGTGATTGCGGCTACACGGCCGATTCTTCAGATGGCTGGCTCCGCGGTGCGGGTGTTGGCAAGGTGCATGCCTTTTCAGCGCGGTGTGGCGATGTACTTTGTGGTGTTGTCCGCCGTTCCGCTGCTGGGCTCCTTCATCACCGAGCCTGCTGCGATGACGCTGGCGGCACTGATGCTGCGTGACATCCTGTTTTCGCAGCCTTTGTCGAACAAGCTCAAGTATTCGACCATTGGCGTGCTGTTCGTCAACATCTCGATCGGCGGCACCCTCACGCCGTTCGCTGCGCCGCCGGTGCTCATGGTGGCGGCGCAGTGGAACTGGGACCTGTGGTTCATGGTGTCCAACTTTGGCTGGAAGGCGGCCGTCGCAGTGGTGGTCAACGCCGGTATCGCCACGCTGCTGTTTCGCCAACAGGTGGGGCACATGGGACGCAAGATCACGACGGACGAGGCGCCCGTGCCTGTGTCCGTGATGCTGGTGCATCTGGTATTCCTGGGGCTTGTCGTGCTGTTTGCGCACCACCCAGCAGTCTTCATGGGCCTGTTCCTGTTTTTCATGGGGTTCACCACGGCCTACCAGCGCCACCAAAACCCGCTGATCCTGCGGGAGGCCTTGCTGGTGGCTTTCTTCCTGGCCGGGCTGGTGGTGCTGGGTGGTTTGCAGCAGTGGTGGCTGCAACCGGTGCTCATGAAGATGGATGCCAACGCCGTGTTCTTTGGTGCTGCGGCGCTCACGGCCTTCACAGACAACGCTGCACTGACCTACCTGGGCTCTTTGGTCGAAGGCCTGAGCGACGAGTTCAAGGTCGCGTTGGTGGCGGGTGCAGTAACGGGTGGGGGGCTGACTGTGATTGCCAATGCACCCAACCCCGCAGGCGCGGCAATCCTGAAAGAGAAGTTCGCTGACAACGCCATCCACCCCTTGGGGCTGCTGCTGGGTGCCTTGCCACCTACCATGGTGGCGGTGCTGGCGTTCAAGTTGTTGTGACCGGCCAGCGGATGTAGCGTGGGTGGTCAGTCCCGTGTGGCGCGCCGCTGCACGCAGGCGATGTAGGCGTCGCCATCGGGCGGACGGCCTGCGCGCTGGCTCTCCCACAGCATCTCGCCCAAGCAGTCCATGGCGGCATGGTGCGCGTCGTGCAAGGAGTCGAGCCGTGCTGTCAGCAGTTCCACCGCCTGGCGGATGCCGCGCGGCTGGTCGATGCTGCACTGCTCGCTGATGGACAGGTGCATCGAGAGGTGCAGGAAGGGATTGGTCTGCCCCGGTGTTTCGTCGTAGTTGCGGGCCACGGCCGCATCGGCGTCGGACAGGTCGGCGTGGTACTCGGGGTGCTCGGCGATCCACAGGCTGGCCAGCGTCTCGATGGCTTCCATGGGGGCGCCGCTCTGGGTCTTGGCGTGCACACCGCACAGAAAGCGGCGCACATCGGCTTGGGAGGGGCTGAACATGGGGCGTGAGGGTAGCACGCAGGGCAAGAGCCCGGAGCGCACAGGGGAAGGCTGTTCGGATCGCGCCCGCCTGCTACATCGCGCCGGGGCGGCGTCCTACGCTGGCCCTGCGCTGGCGCACCTACATTGGGCTGGCGCAAAGGTCGGGAGCCGGGTCCACTTTGTCGCAGTCCTCCAAACCCGGCATCGGGAGAAGTTTCATGAATGCAATGCGAATCGTTGGTGTGTTGTTGTTGGTGGTGGGGCTGGCTGGGTTTTTGACCGGCGGCTTCAGTTTTACCAAGGACACCACCCAAGCCAAGCTGGGCCCGCTGGAGCTCACCGTGAAGGAAAAAGAATCCGTCAATATCCCCCAGTGGATGAGCCTGGGTGCGATGGTACTGGGCGGCGTGGTGCTGGTGCTGGGATTTCGCAAGAACTGATTTCCCTGTCATGGCGAGCGACTGGGGTTACGACTACGGTTCTTGCCCTCTCCAACTAAGACGGGAGTCGGTGCTTTAGCACGGGCTGCTCGTTGCGAGGGTGATCACCGGCTCTTCTCGGTGTGCCTTCCTCCCTTCATCATCCCCTCGGTGCGCCCATCATCCGCGAGATGGTCCGGGCCGCGCTCAGCAGTGCAGGCAGCAGCGTCTCCTGCATCACCGCCGCACTCGTGCGATTGGCCTGGCCGCTGATGTTGAGCGCCGCCACCGTCTGCCCCGTGCGGTTGGTCAACGGCGCAGCAATCGATATCAAACCCTCTTCCAGTTCCTGGTTCACCAGGCACCAGCCCTGCTGCCGCGCCTGGCGGATGTGGGCCAGCAGCGCATCCACATCGGTGGTGGTGTGTTCGGTAAAACGCTGCATCGAGTGGCCCTGCAGCCGGGCCTGCAGTTCGTCGTCCGGCAACCCGGCCAGCAGCATGCGGCCCATGGACGTCCAGCACGCAGGCAGGCGCGAGCCCACGCCCAGCGTGGTGCGCATGATCTTGTGCGTGGGCACGCGCAGCACATAGACGATGTCCAGGCCGTCGAGCACGGCGGCCGATGACGACTCGCGCACCTCTTCCACCAGGTCTTCCATCACCGGCTCGGCCAGGTTCCAGATGGGCAGCGAAGACAGGTACGCAAACCCCAGGTCCAGGATGCGCGGGCTCAAACGAAACAGCTTGCCATCCGTCTCCACATAGCCCAGCGTCTGCAGCGTGAGCAGGATGCGGCGCGCGCCGGCGCGCGTCAGGCCGGTCTGTGCGGCAACTTCACTCAAGGTTTGCTGCGGCGTGGCCGCGCTGAACGAGCGGATCACCTCCAGCCCGCGCGCGAACGACTGCACATAGCTGTCGCTCGGTTTGGGGTCTTTGGCTTCAGGGGTTTGGGAATTCATACGTATGCCAACTATAATTCTTTAAGCGAACATTTGTTCTATATGCGAACAAACTTCAAAGAGACAACAGAGAAACCAAGAAAGCGTTGCAATGATCAACAAACTGGCGGACTCGGAGGCCCAGGCCCTTGCGGGGGTGAAGGATGGTGCCACGGTGTTGATAGGCGGGTTCGGCACGGCCGGCATTCCGGGCGAGCTGATCGATGGCCTCATTGCCCAGGGCGCGCGGGACCTCACGGTGGTCAACAACAACGCAGGCAATGCCGACCAGGGCTTGGCCGCGCTGCTCAAGGCAGGGCAGGTGCGCAAGATCATCTGCAGTTTTCCGCGCCAGGTCGACAGCTACGTGTTCGACGAGCTGTACCGCAATGGCAAGCTGGAGCTGGAACTGGTGCCCCAGGGCAATCTGGCCGAGCGCCTGCGCGCTGCGGGCGCGGGCATCGGCGCCTTTTTCTGCCCCACGGCCTATGGCACCGAATTGGCTGCAGGCAAGGAAACGCGCGAGATCAACGGCAAACACTACGTGCTCGAATACCCCATCCACGGCGATGTGGCCCTGATCAAGGCCGAGAAGGGCGACCGCTGGGGCAACCTTACCTACCGCATGTCGGCGCGCAACTTTGGCCCCGTGATGGCCACGGCCGCCAAGACCACGATTGCCACCGTGCACGAGGTGGTGGAACTTGGCGCGCTCGACCCCGAGGCCATCGTCACCCCTGGCATCTACGTGAGCCATGTGGTCAAGATCGACCGCACGGCCACGCAGGCGGGTGGTTTCAAGAAATCGGCATGAAATCGGCACCTACCGCACAAGGATAAAGCGTGAGCAGCTATCAAAAGCGTAGTAAAGAAGAACTGGCGAAGCGCGTGGCGCAAGACATCCACGACGGCGCCTACGTCAACCTGGGCATCGGCCAGCCGACCCTGGTGGCCAACCACATCCCGGCAGGCCGCGAGGTCATCCTGCAAAGCGAAAACGGCATCCTGGGCATGGGCCCGGCGCCCGCTGCGGGGCTGGAGGACTATGACCTGATCAACGCGGGCAAGCAGCCCGTCACGCTGCTGCCCGGCGGCGCGTACTTTCACCACGCCGACAGCTTCGCGATGATGCGCGGCGGGCACCTCGACATCTGTGTGCTGGGCGCCTTCCAGGTCAGCGCCACGGGCGACCTGGCCAACTGGAGCACGGGCGAGCCCGGCGCCATCCCCGCCGTGGGCGGGGCCATGGACCTGGCCATCGGCGCCAAGCAGACCTGGGTGATGATGGACCTGCTGACCAAGCAGGGCGCGAGCAAGATCGTGACGCAATGCACCTACCCGCTCACCGGTGTCGCGTGCGTGAAGCGCATCTACACCGATCTGTGCACACTGGCCTGCACACCCACCGGGCTGCAGCTCATCGACACCGCGCCCGGCCTGCGGTTGCCTGAGCTGGAGCAACTGGTGGGCCTGCCCATCCGCCCCGCCGCCTGACCGAATCCAACCCCCAGAAACGAGGAGACAAAACCATGAGCCAAGCTCAACGCCAAGCCTTCATCTGCGACGCCATCCGCACCCCCTTCGGGCGCTACGGCGGCGCGCTCTCCAGCGTGCGCACCGACGACCTGGGCGCCATCCCCATCAAGGCGCTGATGGAGCGCAACCCCGGCGTGGACTGGGCCGCCGTCACCGACGTGCTCTATGGCTGCGCCAACCAGGCCGGTGAAGACAACCGCAACGTGGCCCACATGAGCAGCCTGCTGGCGGGCTTGCCGATCGACGTGCCCGGGGCCACCATCAACCGCCTGTGCGGCTCGGGCCTGGACGCCGTGGGCACCGCAGCGCGCGCCATCAAGGCGGGCGAGGCGGGCCTGATGATTGCAGGCGGCGTGGAGAGCATGAGCCGTGCGCCCTTCGTCATGCCCAAAGCAGAGTCGGCCTTCAGCCGCAGCAACGCGGTGTACGACACCACCATCGGCTGGCGCTTCATCAACAAGCTGATGAAAGAAAAGTACGGCGTCGACTCCATGCCCGAAACCGCCGAGAACGTGGCCACCGACTTCAAGATCGAGCGCGAAGCCCAGGACCAGATGGCGCTGCGCAGCCAGCTCAACGCCGTGGCCGCCATCCAGGCCGGGCATCTGGCGCGCGAGATCGTGCCGGTGCACATCCCGCAAAAGAAGGGCGACGCCATCATCGTGAGCCAGGACGAACACCCGCGTGAGACCAGCATCGAAGCGCTGGCCAAGCTCAAGGGCGTGGTGCGGGAGGGTGGCACGGTGACGGCGGGCAATGCTTCCGGCGTGAACGACGGCGCCTGCGCGCTGCTGCTGGCTGATGAAGCCAACGCCGCCAAATATGGCCTCAAGCCCCGCGCCCGCGTGGTGGGCATGGCCGTGGCCGGTGTGGCGCCGCGCATCATGGGCTTCGGCCCCACGCCCGCCACGCTGAAGGTGCTGGCGCAGACGGGCCTGACCATCGACCACATGGACGTGATCGAACTGAACGAAGCCTTTGCCGCGCAAGGCCTGGCCGTGCTGCGTGCCCTGGGCATCAAGGACGACGACGCCCGAGTGAACGCCTGGGGCGGCGCCATTGCGCTGGGCCACCCGCTGGGCGCCAGCGGCGCGCGCCTGGTCACCACTGCCATCAACCGCCTGCACGAACACGCCGGCCAGTACGCGCTGTGCACCATGTGCATCGGCGTGGGGCAGGGTATTGCCATCATCCTGGAGCGCGTGTGACCGCAATTGATAAAAGCACTCCCGTCACGGTCGTCACCGGCGCCAGCAACGGCATCGGCCGCGCCATCGCCGAGGCCGTTCTGGCCCAGGGCCACGCGGTGGTCAACCTGGACTATGTGCTGCCCAGCTGGAGCCACCCGCAACTCACCTCCTACCAGGGAGACCTGACCGACGAAGCATCGACTCGCGAACGCGCGGCCGAGATTGCGGCCAAGCACAACGTGACGGCGCTGGTGAACAACGCGGGCGCCACGCGCCCCGGCACCATCGACACTGCCACCACCGCGCAGCTCGACGACGTGGTGGGCCTGCACCTGCGCGCGCCCATGCTGCTGGTGCAAGCGTTCCTGCCCACGCTGCGCGCCAGCGGGCAGGGCCGCATCGTCAACATGTCGTCGCGCGCAGCGCTGGGCAAGGGCGAGCGCATCGTGTACTCCGCCACCAAGGCTGGAATGATCGGCATGACACGCACGCTCGCCATGGAGCTGGGGCGTGACGGCATCACCGTCAACGCCATCGGCCCCGGCCCGATTGCGACTGAACTCTTCCGACAGAGCAACCCTGAGGGTGCGCCGCAGACGCAGCGCATCCTGAACAGCATTGCCGTGGGCCGCATGGGCACGCCCGACGACGTGGCGCGCGCAGCGCTGTTCTTCCTCTCGCCCGACAACGGATTCGTGACCGGGCAGGTGCTGTACGTGTGCGGCGGCACCACGCTGGGAGTGGCGCCTGTTTAGCAACCTGAACTGATCTTCCCTGCCGCTCCGCGAGGGGCGCACCCCCGTTCTCGCCCGGAGGCTTCGGCGCCCGGTTGAGGCCATGGCGCGGCCAGACGCGGACCAACGCAGCACTGGTGGCACCGACCCATTCATTCATCCACCTTCTTGAAGGAGACAAACCATGACCCGTTCCATCCACACCACCCGCCGCTTCGCGCTGTCGGCCGCTGCCTGCGCCGCTATCGCAGGGGCTGGCCTGCTGGGCAGCAGCGCTGCGCTGGCCCAGACCTACCCCAGCAAGCCCGTCACCATCGTCGTGCCCTTTGCCGCAGGCGGCACCACCGACATCCTGGCGCGCATCATCGGCCAGGCGCTGACCACCGAACTCGGCCAGTCCGTCATCGTCGACAACCGCGCAGGCGCGGGCGGCAACATTGGCGGCTCCATGGCTGCCAAGGCCCCGGCGGACGGCTACACGCTGTTCATGGGCACGGTGGGCACGCACGCCATCAATGCCAGCTTGTACAAGAAGATGCCGTTTGACCCCGTGAAGGACTTCGCGCCGCTGACCCGCGTGGCCAATGTGCCGAACCTGCTGGTGGCCAACCCCGCCCAGCCGTTCAAGACGGTGCCCGAGTTGATTGCCTACGCCAAGGCCAACCCCGGCAAGCTCAACTTCGGTTCGTCGGGCAGCGGCAGCTCCATCCATCTGTCGGGCGAGCTGTTCAAGAGCCTGGCCAAGGTGGACATGGTGCACGTGCCCTACAAGGGCAGCGCACCCGCTGTCACCGACCTGCTGGGCAACCAGATCGGCATCATGTTCGACAACATGCCCTCGGCCATCCAGCATGTTCGCAGCGGCAAACTGGTGCCCATTGCCGTGACCACCGCCAAGCGTTCACCCGAGCTGCCCAACGTGCCCACCATCGCCGAAGCGGGTGTGGCGGGCTACGAAGCCACGTCGTGGTTCGGCATGTTTGCCCCCGCAGGCACGCCCGCGCCAGTGCTGGCCAAGCTGAACACCGCGTTGGTCAAGGTGCTGAACCAGGCCGATGTGAAGAAGAAGATCAATGACCAGGGCGCGGAAGCCATGAGCGAAACGCCCGCGCAGTTCGCCGCCTTCATCCAGGCCGAGTCGGTGAAGTGGGGCAAGGTGGTGAAGGAGTCGGGCGCAAGTCTCGACTGATCTGCACTATCGATCACTGCAGCTACCCAATTGATAGCTGCTGCCGCCTGTTCGACGGGCGGCAGCAGCTGTTTTTCTTTCAAATCCAGGTGGTCTGGCTCACTGAACCCGGTACACCCGCCCCGTCTGCGCCCCTTCCACGCTGCGCTGGTAGCCGCGCGCGGCGCGCTCGGCAGACACCGTGTCGAACCCCGGGAAGAACGGCCCGTACACGCCCACGGATTCGGTGAGGATGGTGGGGCTCACGGCGTTGATGCGCAGGCCGCGCGGCAGCTCACTGGCGGCAGCGGCCACAAAGCCCTCGATGGCCGCGTTCACCGCCGTGGCATTGGCGCCGTTGCGGATGGGCTCGATCGAGAGGATGCCCGCCGTCAGCGTGATGGAGCCGCCATCGTTCAAATACTTCTGACCGACCAGCGCCAGTTGCACCTGGCCCAGCAGTTTGTCTTGCAGGCCCAGGTTGAATTGCTCGGCTGTCATCTCGGCCAGCGGGCCAAAGTGCAGGTTGCCTGCGCTGCTGACGATGGCATCGACTTTGCCCACCGCCTCGAAAAGCTTTGCGACCGCACCTGGCTGCGAAAAGTCCGCACGGTGCGTGCCGCTGGTGCGGCCCACGGTGATCACGTCGTGGCGTGCGCCCAGGTTGGCCAGCACGGCCTGGCCGATGGTGCCGCTGGCGCCGATGAGAAGGATCTTGGACATGGTGTTTTCCTTGGGTGTCAAAAAGGGTTGATGAGGAACTGACAGCCCGATTCTTTTGCTAATCAATCGGAGCATAAAGTACCTGCAAGTTATGCTTGTGCTAACCATTGATTAGGAATTGAGGGAGTTGCCGTGGACAAGCTGCGCAATATGGAAGTCATGGTGGCCGTGGTGGAGGCCGGCAGCTTTGCCGCTGCCGCGCGCCAGCTGCAGATCTCCGCCGTGATGGTGGGCAAGCACATCCAGCAGCTGGAGACCCACCTGGGCGCGCGCCTGTTCCAGCGCAGCACGCGCCAGAACAGCCTGACCGAGGTGGGCGCCGCGTTCTACGACGACAGCAAACGCGTGCTGGAGCAGGTGCGCTGGGCCGAGTCCGCCGTGGAGCGCAGCCGCGCCGTGCCGCAGGGCCTGCTGCGAGTGAGCGCGCCCTTCACGCTGGGCAACCACGTGATCGCGCCGCTGGTGGCCGACTTTCTGCAGCGCCACGACCAGGTGCGTGTTGACCTGCAGCTCACCGACAGCGTGGTGGACCTGGCGGGCGAGGGCTTTGACGTGGCCGTGCGCATTGGCCAGGTGGTGAACGAGGGCCTGGTGGCGCGCCCGCTGCGCCCCTATCGCATGGTGATTGCCGCAGCACCCGCCTACCTGCAGCGCCACGGCACGCCCGAGTGCGCGGCCGACCTGGATAGCCACCAGTGCCTCAGCCACTCGGTGTGGCAGCGCCGCGTTGAATGGACGCTGCGCGACGGCGACACGGAGTTCTTCTGGCCTGAGAACGCCCGCCTGACTTGCAACCAGGGCGACGGCCTGCGCCAGGCCGCGTTGCGCGGGCTCGGCCTGATCATGCAACCCGAGGTGCTACTGGCCGACGACCTGGCCAGCGGCGCCTTGGTGCCCGTGATGCAGCCCTGCCTGCCCGCGCCGCGGCCCGTGCAGCTGGTCTATGCGCCCGACCGGAGGCAACTGCCCAAGCTGGCGCGGTTTGTGGAGTACGTCGTGGGTGCGTTGGGCATACCGTAACTGGCGCAACGCCAAAAGGGGCGCAGGCCTGTCGGGCTGTCGGCGTTTACTCCACCGCGTCGCTGGGCACCGCAGGCCCGATCTTGAACACCCCGCTCACCCGCGCACAGGGCTCGCCATCGGCCGTCACCAGTCCCTGAGCAAACACCAGCGAACGCGTGACGCGCAGCGGCTCGGCCTCGCCCTGCACCCAGGCGCCCAGCGGGGCGGGGGCCAGGTAGTCGATCTGCAGGCTGATGGTGGGCAGGAAGCGGTCGGCCACCTGGTCGCTTTTGCGGTGCACCGACAGCGGCAGCAGCATGTCGCAAAAGCTGGCCATCATGCCGCCGTGCAGGTTGTTCATGGGGTTCACATGGCGGCGCTCCACGCGGAAGCCGAACTGCACCACACTGCCTTCGTGGCGCAGGTAGAGCGGGCCGTTGTGCTGGATGAACGGGCCGCCAGACTGCAGCGGTGCAAAGCCCGGTGGGATCTCGGCGTGGCTGCTCATGCGCGGGCCTCCTTCGCCACATCCTGCGCAAAGCTGGCGCCCTCCAGGCTGCTGTGGGTGGCACCGTCCTCGGGCAGCCAGCCGCTGTACACCGTGCGAAAGTCCGCCACGATCTGCGCCAGCGGCATGTCGTCAAAGGCGCCGCGCTGGCGTACGTACTCCATGTGGCGCTGGCCGGTCTTGTCGAACGGGTGGTAGATCGAATCGTTCTCGCCATCGAACTCCAGCGGCAGCAGCCCAAAGCGCTCGCACAGCTCGATGTTGAACGCGGGCGTGGCCTTGCGCCAGGCGCCATCCAGCCAGATGTCGGTGTAGCCGTGCCAGATGAAAAGGTCGGTCTTCATCGTCTCGCGCATGCGCTCGGTGCTGAGGTGGTTGCGCACGTCGGCAAAGCCCATGCGCGCGGGGATGCCCGCCGCGCGGCATGCGGCGGTGAGGAGAGCGGCCTTGGGCACACACCAGCCGTGGCCGTTGGCCAGCACGGTGCTGGCCGCCATGCCCTGGGGCGAGAGGTCGATGCGGTAGGGGTCGTAGCGAAAGCCGTCACGCACGGCCAGGTACAGGGCCACGGCACGGTCACGGTCGGTGGTGCCGCGCGCGTGTTGGGCGGCAAAGGCCTGGATGGAAGGTGCGTCGCTGTCGATAAGGGCCGTGGCACGCAGGTGGGCGGGCGTGGGTGTGGTGGTCATTGTGGTGTGTCTCCTGCAGTCGGACGAAGGCCAGTGTGCGGGCCCCGGGCACCCGATGCTGTCACAGGCGCGCCAGCCCGGCGCGGCAGGGGCTCGATGCCCCCATCACACCCTCCAAGCGGGCAGCTCCCAGTTGCGCCACAACGCCAGCCCGCGCAGCCCGGCCGTGAGCAGCACGCAGGCCAACAGCGGTGCCCAGTCGGGCGCCTGCAGCTGGCGCAGCGCCACGTCAGCCCAGCCACCGGCAAACGCACACAGCGCATAGGGCCGATGGTCGCTGAAGGCCTGGGGCACCTCGTTGCACAACACATCGCGCAGCACCCCGCCAAACACGCCCGTGGTCACACCCATCATCACGCTGATGATGGGCGGCATGCCGATGGCGGTGGCAATGTCCACACCCACGGCGGCAAACAGGCCCAGGCCAATGGCGTCGGGCAGCAGCATGGCGCGCTCGGTGGGCTGAAAGTGCCGCTGGCGCATGAACAGCATGGCGCCGATGCACAGCGCCAGAATGCCCCATACGAATTCGGTGTGGCGGATCCAGAAGAAGGGCCGCTGGTCCAGCAGCAGGTCGCGCAGCGTGCCCCCGCCAAACGCGGCTACAAAGGCAACGACACACACGCCCACGGCATCGAGCCGCTTGCGCGCGGCCATGATCACGCCCGACAGGGCAAACGCGATGGTGGCCGCCACTTCCAGCGTGAAGCGCAGTGTGTGAATCCAGGGGGCGTCGAGCGGCAGGTCCATGGGCGCGATTGTGCCGTGGCGCTGTGGGAGCGGGCAGGGGCTGGCAGCACGCTGCCTGTCAATTTTTGCTATTGAAAATATAGCTTATAGCGCTTGCTGATCAAGCGCTGGGGCCTGTTTTTATTCAAAAACAATCCGCCAATGTCCCTGCTCTTGGGCAACTGGGGTGCTTCATGACACCAAGCCCCCCGCCCGAAGAAGCTGCCAGGCCAGCGCCAGCAAACAGCCTGTGCCGCCCAGTGCGCCCAGGCGGTGTCCCCAGCGCAGGCTGCTGGCGGGCCATTGGTTCATGGCCAGCACCAGCAGCCAGCCCAGCACCATCCAGGCCGCCACCACCAGCGCCAGCCCCGCCGCCAGCCCCGCCGCAGCGGTGGCCGCGAGGGCCTGCAGCACCAGGGTAGCCAGAACCACAGCCCAGGCGCGCCGGGATGCCGCAGTGGCTGGGGGCGTGCCGTCGCCCCAGGCGCGCGTGGGCACGGTGCGCGCCCAGCGGGTCAGTGCAATCAATGAGGCCAGCGCGGCGCTGGCGCCGATGAGTTCGTTCATGCGGCCTCCGGCGGGTGGCGGTCGGGCCCTGGGTTGGGCGCGTGCGGCGCCCCGTGGCCCGCCCGCCGCCAGCGCAGCGCCCACCACGCCTGTCCTGCGCGCCACCGCAGCGGTGCCCCCACAGCCAGGGCACACAGCGCCGACGCCACTGCCCACTGCACCATCCCCGCCTTGGCCGCCAGGCCGCCATAGGCCAACGCGGCCAGTGCCCACAGCAGCACGGCGGTGCGGGGCGTCCAGTGGCGCAAGGTGGCAGCGGGCAGGGCCACGAAGAAGGCGAGCAGCAGGCCCAGCATGCCCGACGAACGTGCGGGCTCGGTCGCCACGATGTGGGCCAGGCGGAAGGATTCCACCGCTAGCACACCGGTCAGCCAGAAGGGCCAGTGGGCTGACCCCACCCAGCGGGCCCAGCCGCGTGGGTGCCAGCGCGGGGGGGCGGTGGTTGTGTGCACTGCAGAGCCCGGTCGGGCCACGGCCGCAGACCGCGACGCCCTGCGCCGGTGCGCCTGCACCCGCTGGGGCCCGATAAAAACCGCGATGCCCCCGCAGATCAGCCCCATGGCGACCAGGCTGACCAACATGGCGGGTCCTTGGGCACTGCCCAGCACCAGCCCGGCCACACCGGCCGCGGCCAGCAGCACGCCCGCGCTACCCAGCGAGACGCGCCACAGCGCCAGCGTGCGCAGCGCCCACGCCGCCGCTGCCGCTGCCGACAGCAGCAGCCACACGCCGATGAGTGCCCACACCGCCCACACGGGCCGTTGCGCCAGCGAGGGCAGGCCCGCAGGCCCCCACAGGTGCATAAACACTGCCACGATCAGCGCGGAGGGCGTGGTGGCGTGCAGGGCCAGAAAGAAACGTTGCATGGGGAGCGAAGCTGTGAAGCTATGAAGGGGGACGCTTGGCGTTGGTGTCAGCCCGCAGCCGCGATGCCGCCCGCTGTGGCCTGCGCAGCCTCCGCCTCGCGCCTGCGCTGCTGGCGCGCATCCAGCCAGATCAGCGTGCCCGAGATGGACAGGAACGCGGGCGTCATGCCCAGAAAGAAATAGAGCCATTTCAGCGCCAGCCCGCCAAAGTCGCCAAAGTGCAGGGGCTCCATCAGCCCATTGACCAGCGACCAGAAGCCCGCCGTACGCGGGTCGTGCACCTTTTTCGATACGCCGGTGACGGCATGGATGTCCACCCGCGCGGTGCTGGCCAGGTGATCGCGCAGGTTGCCGGTGAAACCCACCTCGGCCGTGCTGCTGCCCCAGCGGCGCAGCGACACATAGCGCGCCTCCAGCCCCGGCACGGCCTGCTGCGCGGTGGCGTACAGCGCGTCCAGCGACTGCATGGGCACGGGCTCGCTGGCCTCGGCCTTGCTCGCTGGCTTGGAGGCGGTGGCATCGGTGCTGGTGGTCACGTACTTGTAGCCCTGCTCAAACAGCGGCGCCAGTCCCATCCATGCGCCCGTGGTGGCGATCAGGATGTGAAAGCCCAGCCCCCAGATGCCTGCGGACTTGTGCAGGTCCGACATCACCACCCGAAAGCTGCGGCCCCAGCGCTGGGTGAACAGCTCGGCCAGGATCTTGCGGTGGATGACGATGCCCGTGGCAATCAGCACCAGCATCGCCACCCCGAGGAAACCCACGATCCACCGCGGCCCGAAGAACAGGAACACATGCAGCATGCGCAGGTACTGGCCGAGCTGGCTGTCCACCGGGCCCACCACCGTGCCGGTGTCGGAGCGCAAGGCCACCTTGGTGCGGGTGTTGGCAGGCGCGCCACGCTCGCGCACAAACGCGAAGTAGCTGGGGTTGACGGCATCCGGCAGCGCGATGGTCTCCACCATGGCGCCGGGGTAGCGGGTGTGCAGCTGTGCCAGCACCGTGTCGAGCGACGCAGGTTTTTGAGAGCGCGGCAGCTGCGCCAGCGACGGATTGGCCCACAGGTCGATCTCGTGCTTGAACACCACCACCGCGCCCGAAAAGCACACGATGAACATCAGCAGCCCCGTGACGATGCCTGCCCAGGAGTGCAGGGTAAACAGGCGGTTGAGCGTGCGCTGGCTGGTCATGGCGTGCGGGCGGCAGGGGTGGAGCGCTGCGTCAGAAGAAGTACGTCACGCCCAGGCTGAAGTTGCGTGGCAACGCGGGCGAGACCACGTTGGCGTTGATCGCGCCGTCGTAATACGCCTTGTTGAACACGTTCTTCACGCCCGCGGTCACGCGGTAGTTCTCACCCACGTAGCTGATGGACGCATCGGCCACAAAGTACGAAGGCAAGGTGAAGGGGTACGAGCCGATCTGCTCGCTCACATACCGCCCGCCCAGGCCCAGCGTCACGCGCTGATACTGCGGCAGCTTGTACGTGGCCCAGGCCGTGAGCGTGTGGCGCGGCGTGAGGTTGAGTGGCTTGCCCACGATGGCGGCGTTGTTGTCGCGCGTGACCTTGGACTGCGTGTAGGTGTAGGCGCTGGTCAGCTTCCAGCCGTTCTTCAGGTCTGCACCCAGCTCCAGCTCCAGCCCGCGTGCGCGCTGCTCGCCGGTCTGCACGCTGAAGCCCGTGTTCACCGGGTCGGCGGTGGTCACGTTCTCGCGCACCAGGTCAAACACGGCGAGCGCGCCGGTGACCTGGCCGCCGGGGGCTTCGTACTTCACGCCCGCCTCCCACTGCTTGCCGGTTTCGGGCACAAAGTTCGATCCGCCAAACGTCAGGCCCGACTGGGGCAGAAACGACTCGCCATAGCTGCCATACGCGGCCCAGCCGGGCTTGAACTCGTACACCAGCCCGGCCGACAGCGTGGTGGCGTTGTCTTTCTGGCGCGTCTGCGTGTTGGCCACGCGGTTGTTCGTATCGGTGGTGGACCAGTCGCGGCGCAGGCCCACCAGGGCTGTCCAGCCCTGGCCAAACTTGATCTGGTCCTGCGCATACAGCCCGGCCACGGTGAGTTTGGCGGGCGCATCCTGCGTCAGCGCCTCGGGGCAGGTGGCCTGCATGCCATACACGGGTGCAAACAGGTCCAGCGCGCCAATGCGGCAGGTGCGGCTGGCCAGCAGGCTGGTGCCACTGCGCGCATCGAGGCCGGTTACCAACTGGTGCTTCACGCCCAGCGCTTCAAAGCGCGACAGCAGCGAGGTGTCGGTGGCCAGCAGGTCGTAGTCCATGTACTGGCGCGAGGCCTGGCGGTTCTGCAGCCGCTGGTTGGTTTGCAGCGCCTGGTTGGAGACAAAGTTGCCCGTGCCCTTCTCGGTTTCGTAGCGCACGTTCTGGCGGAAGGTCATGGCCTCCGACATCTTGTGCTCCAGCGTGTAGCCCACGGTTTTGCTCTCCACGTCATACCCGCCAAAACTTGGGTCTCCCGTGAACATCGTGACGGGCAGCGTGCCGTTGCGGTTGGGCAGCAGCGTGCCGTAGGGCGTGATGCCCTGCTGGCGCATCCATTGGCTCTGGCTGTAGGTGGCAAACAGCACCAGGTCGGTCTGCGGGCCCAGGTCGATGGAGAGCGATGGCGCGAACCACCGGTCCTTGCGGTAGACGAACTGGGTGGGGTCGTCGGCGTTGGACACCTGGGCATTGATGCGCAGCGCCGTCTTGCCCGATTCGGACAGAGGCCTGTTGATGTCAGCCTGCAGCGTGCGCTGGCCGAAACTGCCCACCTCCACGCCTACCTCGTTGATCGCCTCCTTCTTGGGCCGCTTGCTCACCGCGTTGACAATGCCGCCGGGCTGCACCTGGCCGTACAACACCGACGCCGAGCCCTTGAGCACCTCAAACCGCTCGTAGCCGTAGGGCTGCAGCTTGGCCCACATGCCCGGGCTCTGCACCAGGCCATCGACTAGGATCGATTCGGTGGAGCGAAAGCCCCGGATGTTCAGATCGTCAAACCCCCGACGCCCAAAGTTGACCGGGCTGACCCCCGCCACCGTCTGCAGCGCTTGCTGCACGTTGGTGATCTGCCGCGACTCCATTTGCTCGCGCGTGACCACGCTGACGGACTGTGGGGTTTCCAACCGCCGCATGGGCGCCTTGCTGGCGGTCTGTGCCTCCACGGGCGCAAAACCCATGTCTTTTTCGGTGCTGGCGTTGATGCGGACTTCTTGCAGCTGGGGCGCGCCTGTTGTCGCGTCTGCTGCCGGTGTGCTGGACTGCTGTGCGATAGCTGCTTGGGCGAGGCACAGGGCCAGCGGGGTCAGGGTGAAAAGAGTGGCCGCGCGGACGGATGGCAAGCGCGGGGCGTGCGCGAAGCGCAGGGGCTGAGAAGACATGGGGGTCCCGATGGAGGTGAGCGGACAACAAACGCTGGGGGCGCTGGCTCACGTGGCAAGGGACGTTGGCTGGCGAGAAAGTGATGAATTATAATGCGAATGGTTATCGTTTGATATTTTGCAATGAAATGACTGGAGTGCGAGAAGCCGCAGTACCTTCTTGAGGGAGTTGAGATAACCACCACCGCCATGCGGCGCGAAAACTGGGACTGTTTGGGCTATCCCGGGACAACGCGAAACGTATCGTTGAAACGAAGTTGCAATCCATGTAGCAGCACGCGGCCCCGCCAGGAGCCCAATCTGAACTCCGAGGCTAGACTTCTGCCT